>JBGAIK010000026.1:3769-29241 GCA_044225615.1 Acetobacteraceae bacterium
CCCTTCCTGACCGCCCTGCCGGAGCCTGGCCTGGTCCAGGTCTGGACCGGGCTGCTGGCCCGCACCCGGGCGGACTGGAGCCTGCACGTGCGCCCGCCGGCCAATTTCCCGCTGCCGGGCGGATATGCGGCCTATGAGGGCATCGTCGAGACCGACCGGTGGTTCGGGCCGCTCTTCGCCAATCTCCGCCTTGCCCGCACCGGCGTGCCGATCGTCTTCGATCCCGACCTGCCGCTGCTGCAGGTCCAGCCGCTGCCGCGCAGCGTGCTCGACGAGGCGACGCAGAACGACACGGCGCTCGTCGCAGGCCCCGCTGATTTCGCGCCGTCGGACTGGCAGGACTACGAGCGCAGCATCGTCCGCCCCGCGCTCGATCCCGCGCACCGGCCCGGCGGCTACGCTGCGGCCGCCCGCAAACGCGCGCGCTGCCCGCTGGCCGCGATGCTCGGCCGCGCCTGACCGCCGGGCGGTGGGCATTGCCCGCTGCCCATGGCAGGATGCCGCCAGGCAGGCACGGGGCCGGACATGGCGAAGAACATCCTATTCATCATGTGCGACCAGCTGCGCTTCGATTATCTCGGCTGCGCCGGCCACCCATCGATCCGCACTCCCAACATCGACGCGCTGGCCGCGCGCGGCGTGCGCTTCACCCGCGCCTACGTGCAGTCGCCGGTCTGCGGCCCGTCGCGGATGAGCTTCTACACCGGCCGCTACATGCGCAGCCACGGCGCCAACTGGAACCGCTTTCCGCTGCGCGTCGGCGAGCCCACGCTCGGCACCCATCTGCGCGCGCTCGGCGTACGCAACGTGCTGGTCGGCAAGACCCACATGCAGGCCGACGCCGAGGGCATGGCCCGGCTCGGCCTCGATCCGAAGTCGGTCATCGGCGTGCTCGAATCCGAATGCGGCTTCGAGCCCTACGAGCGCGACGACGGCCTGCACCCCACGCCGCTGCCCCGTCCGCGCTACGACCGCTACCTGCGCGAACAGGGGTTCGACGCGGTCAACCCGTGGGAACACTGGGCCAATTCCGCCGAAGGCGCCGACGGCGCGCTGCTCAACGGCTGGCTGCTGGACCACGCCGACAAGCCGGCGCGCGTGCCGGAGGAGCACTCCGAGACCCCCTACATGACCCGTCGCGCCATGGATTTCATCGGCGAGGCGCAACAGGATGGCCGGCCCTGGTGCCTGCACCTTTCCTATATCAAGCCGCACTGGCCCTATATCGTGCCGGCTCCGTATCACGACATGTACGGTGCGGCCGATGTGATCCCGGCGGTTCGCGACGAGGCCGAGCGCCGCGTGCCGCACCCGGTCTACGACGCCTTCATGGATTTCCGCGTCTCCCGCGCCTTCGCCGACGACGCCGTCCGCGCCAAGGTGATCCCCGCCTATATGGGCCTGATCAGCCAGATCGACGACCAGCTCGGCCTGCTGTTCCGCTTCCTCGACGAGCGCGGCCTGGCCGACAGCACCATGATCGTCTTCACCTCCGACCACGGCGACTATCTCGGTGATCACTGGCTGGGCGAGAAGGACCTGTTCCACGACTGCTCGGCCCGCATTCCGCTGATCATCGCCGACCCGTCGCCGGCCGCCGATGCCACCCGCGGCACCGCCTGCGACGCGCTGGTCGAGGCGATCGACCTCGCGCCGACCTTCATCGCGCATTTCGGGGGCACGCCCGCGCCCAACGTGCTCGAAGGCGCCTCCCTGCTGCCCTGGCTGCATGGCGTCCCGCCGGCAGGCTGGCGACGGCACGTGTTCAGCGAATACGACTACGCGATGCAGCCCGCCCGCGTGACCCTCGGCCAGCCGATCCCTGACTGCCGGCTGTTCATGGCCTTCGACGGGCGCTGGAAATTCATCCACGCGACCGGCTATCGCCCGATGCTCTACGATCTGGCCACGGACCCCGACGAGCTGTGCGACCTCGGCGCCGATCCCCGCTACGTCCCTGAGCGGACGCGCCTGCGGGATGCGCTGCTGGCCTGGGCGCTGCGCGACCACAACCGCATCACCATGGCCGACGGGCGCATCGCGGCCTATGCCGACGGGGCGCAGGTGAAGATGGGCATCCTGATCGGGTATCGCAACGAGGCCGAGGTGGCCGAGGCGCGGGACCGGCTGGGGCTGCGGCCGGTCAGCTGAGCAGGCCCTGGCGGCGGAAGCTCAGCCAGGCGCCGTTGCCGACGATGATGTGGTCGTGCAGCGTGATGCCCAGGGCGCGGGCGGCGTTGTTGACCTCGCGCGTCATGGCGATGTCGTCCTGCGACGGGGTGGGGTCGCCCGACGGGTGGTTGTGCACCAGGATCAGGGCGGTGGCTTGCAGCTCCAGGGCGCGGCGGACGACTTCGCGCGGATAGACCGGGGTGTGGTTCACGGTGCCCCGCGACTGCGCCTCGTCGGCGATCAGGCGGTTGCGGGTGTCCATGAACAGCACGCGGAACTGCTCGATCCGCTCGCGCGCCATGGCGGCCGTCAGATAGTCCATCAGCCGGTCCCAGTTGCCGAGCACCGGGCGGTCCATCACCTCGGCGCGGGCCAGGCGCAGGGCCGCGGCCTGGACCGTCTTGAGCGCGGCGGCGCCGGCCTCGCCCATGCCCTCGACGGCGCGCAGGTCGTTGAGGGGGGCGGCGATGGCGGCGGCGAAGCTGCCGAAGCGGTCGAGCAGGGCCTTGGCGATCGGCTTGGTGTCGCGCCGCGGCAAAGCGAGGAACAGCACCATTTCCAGCAACTCGTAGTCGGCCAGCGCGTCGGGGCCGGCGCCGAGCAGGCGGGCGCGCATGCGGGCGCGGTGGCCCTCGGTGCCGAGGGCGGCGGCCTCGGGATCGTCCGGCGCGATAAGGCTGAGCTGGTCGGAGAACTGCTTGCGCTGACGGGCCATGCGGGGCCAGCCTGACATGGGTGGCCGCTTCACCTAAGTGAATGCGACGTGAAGCCGGGCTTTCACGATGGAGGAAACGCATGGCCGAGCAGACCGAGGTGTCCGTTCGCGAGCGCGTCAAGCAGCCGCCTTCGCCGCTGCTGACGGCAAGCTATTTCGCGCCGAACCTGGCGCGGGCGCTGGCCCACGGCTTCGACATCGAGATCTGGAGCCACCTGGCCCATGTGCTGATGCTGGAGCGGCAGGGGATCGTCGCGCCCGACGATGCCGCATCGATCCGCACCGCGCTGCTGGCGCTCACGCCGGAGATGCTGGACGTGGATGGCCGGCAGGAGGATCTCTACTCCTATGTCGAGCGGCATCTGACGCGCACGCTGGGTCCGGCGGTGGGCGGGCGGCTGCATACCGGCCGCAGCCGCAACGACCTGCACACCACCACGGCGCGGATGGTGCTGCGGGGGCAGTTGCTCGACGCGCTGGCGGCGCTCGGCGTCTTGCGGACCACGGTGCTGGACCTCGCGGCGGCGCATGCGGACACGGTCATGCCCGGCTACACCCATTGGCAGCATGCCCAGCCGATCACGCTCGGCTACTATCTGCTCGCCTATGCCGACGTGCTGGCGCGCGACCATGACCGCATGCACGCCGCACTGCGCCACGCCAATCTCAGCCCGCTGGGCGCCGGCGCGCTCGCCACCACCGCCTTCCCGCTCGACCGGGACGACACCGCCGGGGCGCTGGGCTTCGATGGCCTGGTCGAGCACGCCTATGACGGGGTGGCGAGCCGCGACGACGCGCAGGAGGCGGTGGCGGCGGCGGCGGTGTTCATGACCGGCGCTTCCCGCCTCTGCGTGGATCTCCAGGCCTGGTCGACGCTCGAATACCGCTTCATCGAGCTGGCCGACCAGCATTGCGCCGTCAGCTCGATCATGCCGCAGAAGAAGAACCCCGCCGCGCTGGAGCATATCAAGGCGCTGGCCGGGGCGGTGACGGGCCATCTGGCCGCGACGCTGGCGATGGCCAAGAACACCGCCTTCGCCGATGTCAGCGACGGCGTCTCGGCCATCAACGCCCCGGTGGGCGAGGCCATGCTGGCCGCGGCGCGGGCGGGCCGGCTCCTGGCGGAGGTGCTGGCCGGCATCACCGTCTTCGCCGACCGCATGCGCCACCTGGCCGAGATCGGCTACGGCACGGCGACGGAGCTTGCCGACGTGATCGTGCGCGAGACCGGGCTGTCATTCCGTATGGCACACAACGTGGTGGCGGCCGTGGTGGCCGAGGCCATCGAGGCCGGGCTGCCGGCCACGGCGATCACCGCGGAGGCGCTGGATCGCGCCGCGGCGCGGCAGTTCGGCCGCACGCTGGGCCTGGCGGAACCGGTGGTGACCATGGCGCTCGATCCGGCCGCCAATATCGCGGCCCGCACCGTCACCGGCGGCCCGGCGCCGGCGAACATGCGGGCCATGCTGGCGGCACGGCGGGCGCGGCTGGCGGCGGATGCGGCGGCGGTGGCGGAGATCGCCGCCCGCGTCGCCGCGGCGCGGGAGGCGACGTTCCGCCGGGCTAGTTCGCGAGCTTCAGCCCCTGCACCCGGATGATCCCGTCCGGCACCGGGCGGAAGCCGCTCACCTTCTTCGTCGTCATCACGATCAGGGCGGTGTTGTAGACGTACATCACCGGCAGGTCGGCATGCACCTTGGCGGTGATCTTCGCATACAGCGCCTTGCGGGCGGCGAAGTCGGTCGTCGCGCGCGCCTGGTCCAGCCAAGCATCGACATCGGCGTTGGCGTAGTGCGTCTCGTTCAGCGTCCCCTTGGAATGCAGGCCGTTGTAGAGGTTGCCGTCGGGGTCGATGCGGCCCGACCAGCCGATGGCCGATATTTCGAAATCGCCGCGCGTCTGCGCCGCCAGGGCGCTGCCGAACTCGCTGGACTGCACCCGCACGTCGAAACCGGCCTCGGCGGCCATGGACTGGATGATCTCGCCGGTCTGCCGCTGGTCGGGGTTGGTGGTGACGGTGAGGTTGACCACCACCGGCAGGGTCACGCCGGCCTGCTTCAGCAGCTCCTTCTTGGCGACGTCGCGCGCGCGGGCGGCGGCACGTCGGCGTTGTAGAGCGCTTGGCCGGGCCCATGCCCTGCGCCACCGGGGTGAACAGCCCGTTGTAGACCACCTGCACCAGCGCCGTGCGGTCGATCGAGAGCTCGAACGCTTTGCGCACCAGCGCGCTCTTGCCGATCGCCGAGTTCGCCCGCGGGCCGTTGCCGACGTTGAAGTTCAGGCTCTGGTAGCCCAGGCCGGAATAGACGAACACGTTCAGCCGCGAGTCCTGCCTGGCCGGCCCGACATCGGTGGCCGAGATGCGCTCGCCGATATCGAGCGCGCCGGCCTGCAGGTTGGTCAGCCGCACCGAGTTGTCCACCACCGAGCGGTAGACCACGCGGCTGACATGGATGCTCGACGGGTCCCAGTAGTCGGCGAAGCGGTCGAGCACGATGCGGTCCTGCGCGACCCGCTCGACGAACCTGAACGGCCCGGTGCAGACCGGGTTGGAGCCGAAATCCTTGCCCAGCGCCTCGGCCGCCTTGGGCGAGACCAGCATGCCGGCCCGGTCGGTCAGCAGCGAGACGAAGGGCGCGGACGGCGTCTTGAGCACGACGCGCGCCGAGAGCGGGTCCACCACCTCGACCCGGTCGATCGAGGCGACCTCGCCGCGCCGCGTGCTGCCCTGCATGGTGAGGTGGCGTTCGAGGCTGTATTTCAGTGCCGCCGCGTCCACCGGCGTGCCGTCGTGGAACTTCACCCCCGGCCGCAGCCGGATCAGCAGCGTCTTCGAATCGGTCCATTCGTGGCCGGCCGCCAGCTGCGGCACGATCTCCAGCTTCTCGTTGATGTCGAACAGCTTGTCGCACAGGCCGGCGAAGACGATGCGCCCGGTATAGGTCCGGGCCAGCGTGGGATCGAGCATGTCCGGATCGTCGGCGATGGCGATCCGCAGCGGCGGCGTCTGCGCCGCGACCGGAACGGAAACGGCCAGCGCCGCCAGCAGCAGCGGAATTCTGCGCAACATCGAAGCCCCCTGGGTTTTGCCGGCAGGCTAACATGCTGCGATGCACCGCGCGCAAGGCAAACCTGCGCGCCCGCCCCGCCTTCTCCGCCGCCGCCCGCCATGCCAATGTCCGGCCGAACGCGTGGAGACAGGCCGATGACCCCCGAACAGATCATGCACCGCCGCGACAGCCTGCTCGGGGCCGGCGCGCCGCTCTTCTACAATCATCCGCTGCACATCGTGCGCGGCCAGGGCGTCGACCTGTGGGACGCCGACGGCAAGCACTACGTGGACATGTACAACAACGTTCCCTGCGTCGGCCATGCCAACCCGGTGGTGGTGGAGGCGATGCAGCGGGCGCAATCGACGCTGAACGTCCACAGCCGCTACCTGCACGAGGGCATCCTCGATTTCGCCGAGCGGCTGGTGGGCCTGCACGGCCCGCAGATCGAGAGCGTGATCGTCAGCTGCTCCGGCACCGAGGCGATCGAGGTCGCGCTGCGCATGGCCCGCTTCGCCACCGGCAAGCAGGGCATCGTCTGCACCAACGGCACCTATCACGGCAACAGCGAGGCGGTGAGCAAGCTCAGCCGCCTGCCGGTCGGCGACAACCAGTTCGCCGATGTCCGTTCCTTCCCGTTCCCCGAGCGGTACCGCCCGATCACGCCGGGTGCGTCCGAGGCCGAGCTGACGGAAGCCTACCTGGCCGAGCTGCGCAAGGCGATCGACGGGTTCGAGGCCAGCGGCGTCGGCTTCGCCGGACTCATCCTGTGCTCCATCCTCGCCAACGAGGGGCTGCCGGACATCCCCAAGGGCTTCATGGCCCGCGCCTCCGAGCTGGTGCGCGAAAAGGGTGGCATCGTCATTTCCGACGAGGTCCAGGCCGGCTACTGCCGGGCGGGCAAGTGGTGGGGCTACGACGTCACCGGCTATGCGCCCGACATCGTCGTCACCGGCAAGCCGATGGGCAACGGCCTGCCGCTGGCCGCCACCGCCGCCAGCCGCAAGCTGGTGGACAATTTCCGCAGCCGCACCCGCTACTTCAACACCTTCGCCTCGAGCCCGCTGCAGGCCGCCGTCGGCTCGGCGGTGATCGACTACATCGAGACCGAGAAGCTCGCCGACAGCGTGGCCACCGTCGGCGCCGCGCTCAAGGCGAGCCTTGCCGCGCGCAAGCGGCCCTGGATCGGCGACGTCCGCGGCGTCGGCCTGTTCCTCGGCGTCGAGATCATCAAGCCGGATGGCGCCCCCGATGTCGACCGCACGGTCGAGATGGTGAACCGGCTTAAGGACAAGGGCTTCCTGACCAGCAACGCGGGGCTCTACCGGAACACCGTCAAGATCCGCCCGCCGCTGGTGTTCAGGCAGCAGCATTCGGACGCCTTCCTCAAGGCCTATGACGAGACGCTCGCCGAAATGGACGTCTGACCAGCAAGGTGGCGGGCGGCGCCCGCCATGCCGCGCCGCACCGCCGCCGCCGTATCCTCCCCGCGCACCAGGCCATCGATCAGCCCGGCGGCGAACGCGTCGCCGGCGCCCGTGGTGTCCGCGGACCCGACCGGCGAGGGCACCGGGATTTCTTGCGCCGTGCCGCCTTCCACCACCGTCACCGGCCTGGTCCCGTCGGTGATCACCGACTGCGCAGCCCAGGGCATAGGCGCCGGCCCCGCGCGAACAGCGCCGCGGGCGCCTCGCCGGGAACGTCGCTGCGCGAGGCGATCAGCCAGTGTGCGGGATGGGCCATGTCGGCCATGCGTGGGAACTGGCCCACGACGCGGGGATGGGCGGCCAGGGCGGCGTCGGTCGGCGCCGGCAGGGCGTGCGCGTTGACGTAGACCAGGTCGGCGTCGAGCCGCGCGGGCGCCGGTCGCGGCCCCGGCCGGCGCGGCGGGAAGATCAGCGTCCGCTCGCCGCCCGGTTCCACCAGGATCTCGGTCACCGCGCTCGGCCCCGGCACCACCGCCATCAGCGAGGCGTCGAGGCCACGCCGCGCCATCTCGGCCAGCGACTCCCGGCCCTGCGCGTCGTCGCACACGACGCCGGCCACCCGCACGCGATGCCCGAGTGCCGCCAGCAGCGTGCCGGTGTTGAACCCGCCGCCGCCATGCCGCGGCGTGATCGACCGCCACGCGATCCGTGCGCCAGGCCGCAACGGGGCATCGAGCCGCCAGATGCGATCCAGGGCGATGGTTGCGATCAGCAGGAGATCGGCCGGCATCGCCGGTCAGGTCCGCAGCTTCTGGTCCAGCGCGTCGCGCAGCCCGTCGCCGAGCAGGTTGAAGGCCAGCACGGTGATGAAGATGGCAAGCCCGGGGAACAGGGTCAGGTGGGTGGCCACGCCGAGGAAGGACCGGCCGTCCGACAGCATGGCGCCCCATTCCGGGCTTGGCGGGCGGGCGCCCAGGCCGATGAAGGACAGGGCAGCGGCGGTGAGGATCGAGGTGCCGAGGCGCAGCGAGGCGTAGACGATCACGCTCGGCAGCGTGCCCGGCAGGATGTGGGTCAGGATCAGCTTCCACGGCCGCACGCCGATGCTGCGCGCCGCCTGCACGTAGAGCGTCTGCTTCAGTGCCAGCGTGGTGCCGCGCACCAGCCGCGAGAAGACGGGCACGCTGAAGACGGCGATGGCATAGATGACGTTGTCGATGCCCGGGCCGAGCACGGCCACGACGCCGATGGCCAGCACGATGCCGGGGAAGGCCAGCAGCACGTCCATCAGCCGCATCAGCATGGCATCGACCCAGCCGCCGAAGAAGCCGCTGGCCAGCCCGATCAGCACCCCCGCCAGGCCGCCGAGGCTGACCGACAGCACGCCGACCGACAGCGAGACGCGGCCACCCCAGACGATGCGCGAGAAGATGTCCCGCCCGAACGCGTCGGTGCCGCACAGGTGCTGCAGGCTGGGGCCGGACAGCACGTTCTCGTAGTCGGGGGTGGCCGGATCGAACGGCGCGACCCAGGGCGCGAAGAGCGCCGCCAGCGCCAGCAGCAGGATGACGATGCCGGCCACCAGCGGCAGGCGCGTGCGGCGGAAGCGCCGCCAGAACTCGGCGACCGGGGTGCGGATGGCCGCGTCGGCCGCGAGGGAGCCGCTCATTTGAGGCGTATCTCCGGGTTGGCCGCGGCGTAGAGCAGGTCCACCGCCAGGTTGATCAGCACGAACTCGGTGCTGAACAGCATGATCTCCGCCTGGATCACCGGATAGTCGCGGAACGACACCGAATCGACCAGCAGCCGGCCAAGCCCGGGCCAGGAGAAGACCGTCTCGATGACGATGGAGCCGCCGAGCAGGAAGCCGAACTGCAGGCCCGTCAGCGTGATCACCGGGATCAGCGCATTGCGCAGCGTGTGTTTCCACACCACCCCGCGCTCGGTGACGCCTTTCATGCGCGCGGTGCGGACATAGTCCTCCCCCATGACCTCGACGAAGGCGGAGCGGGTGAAGCGGGCCATGACGGCGGCGACGCCGATGCCGAGCGTGAAGGCGGGCATGACGAAATGCTGCCAGGTGCCGTAGCCGCCGGTGGGCAGCAGGCCGAGCCGAACCGAGAACAGGTCGATCAGCAACAGCCCGAGCCAGAAGCCGGGGAAGGAAATGCCCGAGATCGCGGCGACCATGCCAGCCTGGTCGGTCAATCGCCCGCGCCGCACGCCGGAGGCGACGCCGATGGCGATGCCGGCGACGGTGGCCCAGGCCATGGCCCAGACTGTGAGCCACAGCGTGGGCATGAACCGCTCGCCGATCACCTCGGAAACCGGCTGCTTGGTCTTGATCGACCGCCCCAGATTGCCCTGCACGGTGTTGCCGAGCCAGCGCAGGTATTGCGACCAGATCGGCCCGTCGAGCCCCATGTCGCGGCGGACGTTCTCCACGTCCTGCGGCTGGGCGTCCGGCCCCGCCACCAGCCGCGCCGGATCTCCGGGCAGCAGGCGGACGAAGCCGAACACGAAGACCGACACGATCAGCAGCACCGGGATCGTGCCGGCCAGCCGGCGGACCAGATAGGTCAGCACGCTCAGTTCAGCGCCGCATCCTCGGTGAGGATCTGGCCGTCAGGCATGACGTAGATGCCGGTCAGCTTCTTCGACTTGGCCGACAGGATGTCGTCGGAGACCAGGAAGATCCATGGCGCGTCCTTCCAGATCTCGGCCTGGGCCGTCCTGTAGGCCGCGGCCCGCTTGGCCGGATCGGCCGTGGTCAGCCCTGCCTCGATCTGCGCGTTCACCACCTCGCTGCTGTAATAGGCGGTGTTGAACAGCACCGGCGGGAAGGAGGCCTTGCCGCCGAACAGCGGGCGGATGCCCCAGTCGGCATCGCCGGTGGAGGCCGACCAGCCGGCGAACTGCATCAGGGTGGTCGCTTCCTCGGGCGTCTTCACGCTCCAGATCTTGGCCGAGGCGACGCCCGACTCGAGCGGCTCCACGTTCGCCTTCACGCCGACGGCGGCGAGCTGCTGCTGGAGGAACTGCATCGCCCGCACCGAGATCGTGGTGTTGCCGCCCCACAAGGTGGTCTCGAACCCGTTCGGATACCCGGCCTCGGCGAGCAGCGCCTTGGCCTTGGCCGGATCATACGGCCAGGCCGCGCCCTGGCTGGCATAGCCGGACAGCAGCCGCGGCAGCGGCGCGTCGAGCGGTTCGGCATAGCCGGTGTAGACCACCTTGGTCATCGCCACCTTGTCGACGGCGTAGTTCAGTGCCTGCCTGACCTTCGGGTTGTCGAACGGCTTGCGCATCGTGTTGAGGGCCACGTAGCGGGCGAAGATCGACTTGGCGGCGACCACGTCGATGGCCGGGCTCTTCTCGATCGCGCGCGCCATCTCGGAGGGCAGGGGATAGATGAACTGCGCCTCGCCGGCCTGGAGCATGGCGAGGCGGCTGCCGTTCTCCGGCACCGAGCGGATGGTGATGCTGTCCACCTTCGGCATGCCCGGCTTCCAGTAGGCCTCGTTGCGCACCACCTTGAAGGTGTCGGTCTGCCAGGAGACGAACTTGTAGGGGCCGGTGCCGGTCGGGTGGCGGGCGAGATCCTTGCCCCAGGTGGCGATGGCCTTGGGCGAGGAGATGGCGAAGGCGGCATGGGCCAGGTTGTTGATGAAGGCGCCGAACGGGGCCTTCAGCACGATCCTGACCGTGTGTTCGTCCACCACGTCGATATGGTCGATCGGCGAATAGAGGCTGGCGCGCTTGAGCCGGTTCTCCGGGTTGCGCGCCCGGTCGAAGCTGATCTTGACCGCCTCGGCGTTGAACGGCGCGCCGTCGTGGAAGGCGATGCCCTTGCGCAGCCGGATCGTGAATTCGGTCGCCGCGTCGTTGGCCGTGTAGCCCTCGGCCAGGACCGGGATCATCTTCATGTCCTTGTCGAAGCCGTAGAGGCCCTGGAGCATGGTCCGGGTCGCGGTCATCGACAGGTTGTCGTTGAGGTCGGCGGGGTCGAGGCCGATGATGTTGGCGTCGAGGCCGATCACCACGTCCTTCGCCGCATGGGCGGCGGGGACGGCGGCGAGGCCGAAGGCGGCGGCGAGCGCCAGGCGGGGAAGCAGCCGGGTCACGGCGGGGTCTCCTTGCTTGAGGGTCAGTAGAGGCCGCCCACCCTGTGGCGGGCGACGAAATGTCCGGGACCGACGGGAACGAGCGGCGCCACGGTGGGCAGGTCGTGCGGCTTGCGCAAGGGGCTGGGCACCTCGCTGTCGTCGGGGTCGCGGTCGCGTGCGCGCCGGGCAGGGTCCGGCACCGGCACGGCGGCGAGCAGGCGCTTCGTGTAGGGGTGCTGCGGGTGGGACATCACCGCGCGGCGTGGGCCGATCTCGACGATCTGGCCGAGATACATGACGGCCACGCGATGGGCGACGCGCTCCACCACCGCCATGTCGTGCGAGATGAACAGGAAGGCGATGCCGAGCCGCGCCTGGAGGTCCATCAGCAGGTTCACCACCTGGGCGCGGATCGAGACGTCGAGCGCGGCCACCGCCTCGTCGGCGATGATCACCCGCGGCTCCGAGGCGAGTGCGCGGGCGATGCAGACGCGCTGGCGCTGGCCGCCGGACAGTTCGTGCGGGTAGCGGGCGATGAAATCGGGCGGCAACCCGACCTGGGAGAGCAGGGCGCGGACGCGGGGCTCGACCTGCGGGGCGGGCAGCAGCCGGTGCGTGCGGATCGGCTCGGCGATGGAGAAGCCGATGGTCAGCCGCGGGTCGAGCGAGGCGAACGGGTCCTGGAAGACGAACTGGACCTCGCGGCGCAGGCGGCGCTCGGCGGCGGCATCGAGCCGCGTGACGTCGGCGCCATCGAGCGTGATGGTGCCGGAATCCGGGGTTTCGAGGCGGATGATCGAGCGGCCGGTGGTGGACTTGCCGCAGCCGCTCTCGCCGACGACGGCCAGCGTCTCGCCGGCGTGCAGGTCGAAGCTGACGCCTTCGACCGCATGGATGCGGCCGGCGAGGCGGCCGAACACTCCGCTGCGCACGGCGAAGCGGGTGGTCAGGTCGCGCACGGCCAGCACCACCTGGCCGTTGGCGGTGTCCTGCGGCGGCGGGGGCGGCTGGTCGGGGGTGGCGAAGGGGCGCGGGAGGTCCTCGCCGGACAGTGCACCGAGCAGGGGAACGGCGGCGAGCAGCGCCTTGGTGTAGGAGTGCTGCGGCGCGGCGAAGATGCGCTGGACCGGGCCTTCCTCCACCTTCTCGCCGTTGCGCATGACCACGACGCGGTCGGCGATTTCGGCCACCACGCCCATGTCATGGGTGATGAAGACGAGGCCCATGCCGAACTCGGCCTGCAGGCTTGCGATCAGGCGCAGCACCTGGGCCTGGATGGTGACGTCGAGCGCGGTGGTGGGCTCGTCGGCGATCAGCAGGCGTGGGCGGCAGGCCAGCGCGACGGCGATCATCACGCGCTGGCGCATGCCGCCGGAAAGCTGGAACGGGTAGCGGCCGAGCTGGCGCGCGGCTTCGGGGATGCGCACGCGTTCCAGCATGCGCTGCGCCTCGGCGCGGGCGGTGTCGGCGGCCATGCCCTGATGCAGGATCAACGCCTCGGAAATCTGGTCGCCGATGGTCAGCACCGGATTGAGGCTGGTCATCGGCTCCTGGAAGACCATCGCCAGCTCGGGTCCGCGCAGGCGGCGCATCATTTCCTGCGGCATGCCGGCGAGGTCGCGAACCGTACCGTCGCGGCCGGTGAACAGGACCTTGCCCGCGGAGATGCGCCCGCCCGCATAGTCGAGCAGTCGGGTGACGGCGAGGGCGGTGACCGATTTGCCGGAGCCGGATTCGCCGACGATCGCCACCGTTTCGCCGGACGCGACGTCAAGATCGAGGTCCCGCACGACGGTCGACGGCCCGCGATCGGTATCGAAGGTGACGCTCAGTCCCTGGACGGACAGAAGCGAGGGTCGGTCTGACAGCGCATCGGCTCCGGATTGGACGGAGACGATATGCCGGTTGTAACCTAACGTGGCAAGCCGGTCATGCCGCCTTGGGGTGGGCGTTCATGTGGCTGCGCGGGATGGCGCTGATCCGGGTCTGGCAGCCGCGCTCCTGGCGGAACCAGGCGAGCAGGTCGGCATCGAGGCGCATCGTCACCGCGGCCTTGCGCCCGAGACTATCGCAGCGATGCGTTCAGCCGGTCCAGCGCCGCGCTGCCAGGGCACAACACCGCCTCGTCCATGCCGTTCAGCGGCGCTTCCGCCGTGGCGAGCGAGCCGTGCATGTCGTCGGCGTCCGGGTCCACGTAGAGCAGGCCGGTGACGATCTCGCCGCGGGCTTGGTGGGTCTGGAGGAAGTTCATCGCCTCGACGCGGTCGGTCGCGTCGTAGTCGCCGGCCAGCTTGCGCAGCTTCAGGAAGCTGCCGTCGTGCTGCTGGACGATCTCGACCGTGCCGGGCGCGTAGTCGGCGGTGATCTCGTCGCGGCTTTCCATCACGTCGAGGAAGTTCACCGCCGCGTTGTGCTCGCGCACGTAGTCGAAGCTCTTGGTGCTGCCGACATGGTTGTTGAAGGCGACGCAGGGGCTGATGCAGTCGATGAAGGCGGCGCCCTTGTGGGTCAGCGCGCCCTTGATCAGCGGCACGAGCTGCGCCTTGTCGCCCGAGAAGCTGCGGCCGACATAGGTGGCGCCGAGCTGGAGCGCGATGCCCACGAGGTCGATCGCCTCGTCGCTGTTGGCCAGGCCGCGCTTGTTCTTGGCACCCTTGTCCGACGTGGCCGAGAACTGGCCCTTGGTGAGGCCGTACACGCCGTTGTTCTCGACGATATAGGTCATGTTCACCGCACGGCGGATCGCGTGCGCGAACTGCCCGAACCCGATCGAGGCGCTGTCGCCGTCGCCGGAGACGCCCAGGTAGATCAGCTCGCGGTTGGCCAGGTTGGCGCCGGTCAGCACGCTCGGCATGCGGCCGTGCACCGAGTTGAACCCGTGCGAATTGCCGAGGAAATAGGTCGGCGTCTTCGACGAGCAGCCGATGCCGGACAGCTTGGCGATGCGGTGCGGCGGCAGGTCGAGCTCGAAGCAGGCATGGATGATCGCCGCCGAGATGCTGTCATGGCCGCAGCCGGCGCAGAGGGTGCTGATCGAGCCCTCATAATCGCGCCTTGTGAAGCCAAGCGCGTTCTCGGCCAGCTTGGGGTGGTGCAGCTTGGGCTTGGGGAGGAAGGTCATGTCGCAGCCTTGCGCAGCGGGACGATTTTCAGGGAGGAGGCGGTCTCGGCCATCGCCTCGGCGATGAACCGGGCGGTGATCGGCGAGCCGTTGTAGTGCAGCACGCGGCTGAGCTTCTTCGGGTTGATCTCGAGCTCGTTGATCAGCAGCGAGCGGAGCTGCGCGTCGCGGTTCTGCTCCACTACGAACACCTGGTCATGCTCGGCGATGAAGCGATCCACATCGTCGCTGAACGGGAAGGCGCGGATGCGCAGCGCGTCCACATGAATGCCGTCGGCGGCGAGCAGGGCGATCGCCTCGTCCATCGCCGGCGCGGTGGAGCCGTAATAGATCGCGCCGATCCGGGTGGCCTCGGCGGCGTCGCGGCGGATCGGGCCGGGCACCAGGTTGCGGGCGGTGTCGAACTTCTTCAGCAGCCGCTCCATGTTGTCCTGGTAGGCGGCGCCGTCCTCGGTGTAGCGGGCGTAGCGGTCGCGGCTGGTGCCGCGGGTGAAGAAGCTGCCCTTGGTCGGGTGCGTGCCGGGATAGGTGCGGTAGGGAATGCCGTCCCCGTCCACGTCCAGGTAGCGGCCGAAATCGCGCCCGGCCTCCAGCTCGGCCGCGGTCATCACCTTGCCGCGGTCCATGCGCCTGGTGTCGTCCCAGGTGAACGGGGCGCAGAGGCGGTCGTTCATGCCGATATCGAGATCGAGCATGACGAAGACCGGGGTCTGGAGCCGGTCGGCGAGGTCGAAGGCCTCCGCGCCCATGGTGAAGCACTCGTGCGGGTCCTCGGGGAACAGCAGCACGTGCTTGGTGTCGCCATGGGAGGCGTAGGCGGCCGCGGCCACGTCGCATTGCTGGGTGCGCGTGGGCATGCCGGTGGAGGGGCCGGCGCGCTGCACGTCGAACAGCACGGCCGGGATCTCGGCGAAATAGGCCAGGCCGAGGAACTCCTGCATCAGCGAGATGCCGGGTCCGGAGGTGGCGGTGAACGCCCGCGCCCCGTTCCAGCCGGCGCCGATCACCATGCCGATGGAGGACAGCTCGTCCTCCGCCTGGACGATGGCGAAATTCTTCCTCCCCGTCTCCTTGTCCACCCGGAAGCGGTTGCAGTAGCGGGTGAAGCCCTCGGCCAGCGAGGTGGACGGGGTGATCGGATACCAGGCGCAGACGGTGGCACCGCCATAGACGGCGCCGAGGCCGGCGGCAGCGTTGCCCTCGATGAAGATACGGTCGCCGACCTTGTCCGACTTGCGGACGGTCAGCCCGATCGGGCAGTCGAGATGCTGCCTGGCGTAGTCGCGGCCCATGTGCAGCGCGTGGATGTTGGGCGCGATCAGCTTGTCCTTGCCCTTGAACTGCTCGCCGATCAGCACCTCGATCACCGCCGGGTCGATGTCCAGCAGCGCGGACAGCGCGCCCACGTAGATGATGTTCTTGAACAGCTGGCGCTGGCGGCTGTCGGTGTATTCGGCGTTGCAGATCGCGGTCAGCGGCATGCCGATGACGTTGATGTCAGGGCGGAACTTCGACGGCGGGATGACGCGGGTCGAATCGTAGAACAGATATCCGCCGGGCACGATCGACTTGATGTCCTGGTCCCAGGTCTGCGGGTTCATCGCCACCATCAGGTCGGTGCCGCCGCGCGCGCCCTGCCAGCCGGCTTCCGAGATGCGGACCTCGTACCAGGTCGGCAGGCCCTGGATGTTGCTGGGGAAGATGTTGCGCGGCGTGGCCGGCACGCCCATGCGCAGGATCGACTGCGCGAACAGCTTGTTGGCGCTGGCCGAGCCCGAGCCGTTGACGTTGGCGAACTTGACGACGAAGTCGTTGACAGCTTGCAGCTTGTTCACGCGAGCGCCTCCGCACGGGCCGGCATCGGTTTCACCTGGGCCATGTCGAGCAGGAAGCGCTGCATGTCCCACGCGCCGGTGGGGCAGCGCTCGGCGCACATGCCGCAATGCAGGCAGACATCCTCGTCCTTGGCCATGATGCGGCCGGTCTTGAGCCCGTCCTGCACGTAGATGTCCTGGGTCGTGTTCTCCGCCGGGGCGTTGAGCCGCGTGCGCAGATCGGCCTCCTCGCCGTTCTCGGTGAAGGTGATGCAGTCCACCGGGCAGATATCGACGCAGGCGTCGCACTCGATGCACAGCTTGGGCGCGAACACCGTCTGCACGTCGCAGTTCAGGCAGCGCTGGGCTTCCTTGAAGGCCAGCGCCGGGTCGAAGCCGAGCTCGACCTCGGCCTTGATGTCCACCAGCGACAGCGCCTTCTCGCGGTGCGGCACCTTGTAGCGCAGGTCGATCGAGACGTCGTTGTCGTAGCTCCACTCATGGATGCCCATCTTCTGGGACACCAAGGTCACCCCCGGCGGCGGCCGGTCGGCCACGTCCTGCCCCTGCAGGAACTTGTCGATCGAGATCGCCGCCTGGTGGGCGTGGGCCACGGCCCAGATGATGTTCTTGGGCCCGAATGCCGCATCGCCACCGAAGAACACGTTCGGCAGGGTGGATTGCAGCGTCTCCTCGTTCAGCTTGGGCAGGCCCCAGCGGTCGAACTCGATGCCGATATCCTTCTCGATCCACGGGAAGGCGTTCTCCTGGCCGATCGCCACCAGCACGTCGTCGCAGGCGATCTGCACCACCGCGCCGGTCGGCTTCAGCGTGCGGCGGCCCTTTTCGTCATAGACGGCATCGACCTTGTCGAACGCCATGCCGACGATCTTGCCGTGATCGTGCAGGACTTCCCTGGGCACCAGGAAGTTGAGGATCGGGATGTCCTCGTGCATCGCATCCTCCTTCTCCCAGGGGGACGCCTTCATCTCCTCGAAGCCGGAGCGGACCACCACCTTCACGTCGCTGCCGCCGAGGCGGCGGGCGGAGCGGCAGCAATCCATCGCCGTGTTGCCGCCGCCCAGCACCAGCACGCGCTTGCCGATCGACTTCACGTGGCCGAACGAGACCGAGGACAGCCAGTCGATGCCGATATGGATGTTGGCGCCGGCCTCCTGGCGCCCCGGAACCTCGAGCTCGCGGCCGCGCGGGGCGCCGGAGCCGACGAAGATCGCGTCGTAGCCCTCGCCCAACAGGGCCTTCAGGCTGCCGATATAGGAGTTGTAGCGGGTCTCGACGCCAAGGGCCGTGATGTAGCCGACCTCCTCGTCGATGACCGAATCGGGCAGGCGGAACTTGGGGATCTGGCTGCGGATGAAGCCGCCGCCCTGGGGCGCGCTGTCATGCACCACCACCTCGTAGCCGCCGGCGGCGAGGTCGCGGGCCACCGCGAGGCTCGCCGGCCCGGCGCCGACGCAGGCGACCCGCTTGCCGTTGCGGACGGCGGGCGCCTGCGGCATGCGCCCATCCATGTCGCCCTTGTAGTCGGCGGCGACGCGCTTCAGCCGGCAGATCGCCACCGGCTCCTCCTCCACGCGGCCGCGCCGGCAGGCAGGCTCGCAGGGGCGGTCGCAGGTGCGGCCGAGAATCCCGGGGAAGACGTTGGATTTCCAGTTGATCATGTAGGCATCGGCATAGCGGCCGGCCGAGATCAGGCGGATATATTCGGGAACCGGGGTATGGGCCGGACAGGCCCACTGGCAGTCCACGACCTTGTGGAAATAGTCGGGATCGCGGACGTCTGTTGGCTTCAAGACGCAGTCACTCCCTTGCTGGGCGGCAGGCGCCACCTGGCTCGCATTGGACGTTGCCCGGGCATGTTGCCCCGATGGTCGTCCAGTATGCCATCCCCCTGCACGCGCCGGTAGGGGCAGGCGGATGCGTCCGGCAGGGGGCTGGCCCCCGGTCAGCGAAGGGGCGAGAATGCCTTGCATGCGCCTCCTGCTGCTCCTCATGGTGCTTGCCGGCGCCCCGGCCTCGGCCGGGGAGGCCCTCAAGTTCGCCACCTGGAACCTGAACTGGCTGACCTTGCGGGCCGCCGGCGACGCGGACCTGCCGGAGAACGTGCGCCCCCGCCCGCCCGAAGCCTTCGAGCGGCTGCGCCACTATGCCGGACTGCTCGACGCCGACGTGGTGGCGCTGCAGGAGGTGGATGGGCCCGACGCCGCCGCCCGCATCTTCCCGCCCGATCGCTACCGGCTGCACTTCACCCGCGACACGGTGGTGCAGCGGGTCGGCTTCGCGATCCGGACCGGTATCGCCTTCCACCCGAATCCCGACCTGGCGGCACTCGGACCCGGTCGCCTGCGCAGCGGCGCCGACGTCACGCTGGCACTGGCCGGCGGCCCGCTGCGCTTGCTGGCGGTGCACCTGACATCAGGCTGCCGGGAGGATCGGCTGGCCGGGCGGATGAGCGCGGCCTGCACCACGCTGCGCGAGCAGGCTGCCCCCTTGCAGGACTGGATCGCGGCGCGCGGGCGCGAAGGGACGCCATTCCTGCTGATGGGCGATTTCAACCGCTGGATGGACCACGGCGACGCCTTCTGGGCCGCGCTGGAACGTGCCGGACCGCTGAGGCGCGCCACCGCCGGGCTGTCGAGCCCGTGCTGGGGCGGCGGCGGCTTCATCGATCACCTGATCGCCGGCGGCAGGGCGCGGGACTGGATGGAGGGCGGCTCGCTGAAGGTGCTGGTCTATCGCGAGCAGGGGGCGGCGTGGAAGGCGCGCCTGTCCGACCACTGCCCGGTATCGGTCCGGTTGCGGCCCGGGTGAGCGCCGGGCGCGCGCCGGTCAGGCCAGGGCGTCGGCGAGGGCACGGGGCCGGGCAGGCGTCCGGCCGGCCGGCGCGTCGCGGGCGATGGCGGCGGCTTCCGGCCAGCGCGCCAGCATGGCATCGACGCAATCCGGGTCGAACTGGCGGCCGCGCTGGGCGAGCAGGTGGCGGCGGCCCTCCTCCAGGCTTCGGCCCGGCCGGTAGCCGCAGGGCGAGGTCAGCGCGGTGAACACGTCGGCGACGGCGACGATGCGCGCGGCCAGCGGAATCGCCGCCCCGGCCAGGCCGCGCGGAAAGCCGGCGCCGTCCCAGCGTTCGTGATGGCCGGCGGCGATGGTGGCGGCGACCCGCGGCGGCGCCAGCCCGAGCTCGTCCGCGATCAGGCAGGACAGGTCACGCAGGCGCGTCATCCGGCGGTCATCGGTCGTTGTCGGCATCACCCATCGCCCTTTCCGGTCCGGCCGGCATTGGACGGCGCAAAGCTTTCGGATCCCTTACCCGCGTGGGAGCATGGGACATGACCGAACCCGGCACCGCCCGCCTGTTCCTGCGCATCACCCTGCCGCTGGCCGGGATGAATTTCCTGACCCAGTGCGCCCGGGCCGGGCTCGCCGTGGTGGGGCCGGCGCTGGCGATCGAGTACGGGCTGTCGGCCAGCCAGCTCGGCCTGCTGGCGGCGGCGATGTTCGCGGCCTACTGCCTGTGGCAGCTGCCGGTGGGGCTGCTGCTGGACGTGTACGGGCCGCGCCGGGTGCAGGCCGGCATGGGGCTGACGGCGGCGGGAGGGTTCGCGCTGTTCGCCATGGCCGACGGGATGGGCGGGTTCGTCGCGGCGCGGCTGGTCACCGGCATCGGCGTTGCGGCCGGGCTGACGGCGATGATGAAGGGCAACAGCCAGTGGTTCCCGCGCGAACGGCTTGCCGGCATCACCGGGCTCGGCCTGCTGATCGGCGGGCTGGGCGGCATGGCGGCGACCACGCCGGTCAGCGCGCTGATGCCGCTGATCGGCTGGCGCGGGGTGTTCTGGCTGTTCGCCGCCATCGCGGTGGCGGTGGCGCTGTGGAACGCGGCGTCGCTGCGGTCGCCGCCGGCAGCACCCGCGCCGCGCCGGGGGCTGGCGGCGGAGGCCGCGGTGATCGGGCAGATCCTGGCCGATCGCGGCTTCTGGCGGCTGACGCCCTCGGTGGCGCTGATCTCGGTGCTGAACTTCACCTATCAGGGGCTGTGGGCCGGCCCCTGGCTGCGCGACGTGGCCGGGCTGGCGCCCCAGGCGCGTGCCGACACGATGTTCCTCTACGCGCTGGGGCTGATGAGTGGCAGCGCGCTGTCCGGCATGGCGGCCAGCCGGCTGGTGGCGCGCGGCATCTCCGCCATGGCGGTGGCCTGGGGCTGCACCGCGGGGCTGGTCGTGCTGCAGCTGGCGCTGATCTGGGCGCCGGCCGGGCGATGGGCGGTGACGGGGCTGTGGATGGCCTTCGCCTGCCTCGCCGCCAGCGGCCCCACCGGCTATGCGGCGATCGCGGCGCGCTTTCCCCTGGAGCTGACCGGGCGGGTTGCGACCGCGGTCAACGCGGTGATGCTGGCGATGGTCTTTGCGCTGCAATCGCTGATCGGCTCGATCCTGGACCTGTGGCCGCGCACGGCGGACGGCGGGTGGGACCGGCGCGGTTATGGCTGGGCGATCGGCCTGTCGCTCACGCTCCAGCTCGCCGCCGCGGCCTGGGCGCTGTGGCCGCGCCGGCGCTGACATCGTCCTGCCAGTAGCGTCCGGTCATCGCGAGCTCGAAGGCAAGCACGCGCGCGCCGCCGGCGAGGATGGCGGCGTCGCCGTCGGTCCAGCGCCAGTCGGGCTCCCGGGCATGCCAGCCGGCGCCGAGCCGGGCGGGATCGATCGCGGTGCCGTCGAGGGTCAGCGCGGCCAGCGCCACGCCGAGCACGCGGGAATCGGCACCGTCCGGATCGGTCTCGTCCGGGCACCAGCGGCGCGAAACGAGGCGCAGCCGGCCGGCGCCTTCAGGCAGGGCGACGGTCCAGCGCCGGCCTTCGATGCGGGCCGGCAGGACCTGGCCGCCGGCCAGCACCCGCAGCGCGGGCAGCCGGGTGCGGAGGTGGCCGAACCCCTCGGCGCGGGCCAGCAGGCGGCGGCGGGCGGCGGCGATCTCCGGCCCCGCCAGCACCAGTGGCGCGCAGCCGCCTTGCTCCCAGGCGGCGCGGGCGAAATCGGCGTGCAGCATGGCCGGGCCGTCGGCATCGGCGAAGGCGGTGCGGTTGCCGGTATCGAGATAGGTCTCGGCCGGCAGGCCCTCGGCCAGGATCACGTCGTGCGCGGGCAGCTCGACATGCCAGTAGGCAATGGAGGCCACCCGCTCCTGCACCACGGTGCGGCCGTTGACCAGATAGCGGACGGGGATGAGCACGCCGTCGATGTGGAGTGCATGGTCGGGGCTCAGAACCAGGTCGGCCTCGGGCATGTTGGGGCCGAAGGCGCCGGCGTGGATGCGAACCGGCCAGACATCGTGCGGGCGCGGGTGGCGGGTGCAGTCGATGCGGCGGTGACCGATCCATTCGATGGGCGCACAGCCACCGAAGGCCGAGCGCAGCATCATGCCCGGGCGCAGCGCCTCCACCGGCACCGGGCCGTGCTCGGCCAGCAGCCGGGTGCCGGAGGCGAAGCAGGCCACCGTCAGGCTGGTGCTGCCGCCCGAGATTGCGAAGCCGAAGCTGGTGACGCCGAAGTTCTGCCCCGGGTCGAATTGCAGCGTGATGGTGCCGCCGCCGCTCTCGGTCACCGTGAGCAGGTTGTTGGCGCCGAGCGTGGCCGCGGTGACGTCGGTGATGCCGGCGAGCGTCAGCGTGTCGGTGGCGTCGAAGCCGTTGATGGTGCCAGCCATGGAGCCTGGGTTGACCAGGGTGAGGCCAGCCTCGGTGCCGGGCAGGGACAAGGTCTGCGCCGCGGAAACGGTGCCTGCGAGCGACCAGTGGGCGCCGGCATCGACGATCACGTCGGAGAAGCCGGTGTACTTGCTGCCGAACCCTGCGATCGCGCCGGACACGGTGCCGGCGGCAAGTTCGAGCGTGCCGGTCGGGGTTGCCACCCCCGCCTTGTCGCCCTGCACCGTGCCGCCGAATGTCGCGCCGGGATGCACCACCACCCTGTCGTGCATGCCGGCATTCGACGCGAAGACCGCGAACTGGCTGCCGCCGATCGAGCCGTAGTTGACCACGGTGACCTGATCATACGACACGACGCCGTATGGCCCGCCCGCAATGGTTCCGCCGGCATTGTTGAGGATCACGCCGTTGCCGCGAATCCAGACGGCCGCACCGGCGGTGCCGTTGTCGTTGGCGATGATCGTGCCGCTGTTCACCACGGTCCCGCCCGGCGACGCACTTGTTCCGTTGTTCGCGCCGGCGCCGATCTGGATGCCGATCCACTTGGCGGAAATGTAACCACCGGCGGCATTCGTCGCCACGCCGCCGGCAGCAAGCTGAATGCCCGCGCCGCCGCTCTGTCCGGCACTCAGGATGGTGCCTGAATTGACCACGCTGCCCGGGGCGCCGGACATATAGATACCGTGCCTGGCGCCGCTGAGGACGCCGGTCGCATCGTTCTCCATGGTGCCGGCGCCGACCTGGAACACCACGGCATAAAGCCCCGAGACGCGGCCCGCATTGAACAGATGGCCGCCAGCTGCCTCCCAGACGCCGACGAAGCTGCTGGAGATCGTGGCCGCCGCCGTGTTGGTGACGTTGGCGGTGCCGAACAGCTTCACGGCGGCGCGGCCGGGGCTTGTGATCGTACCCTGGTTCAGGATTGAGATCGCCTCGGCGCCGAATCCGAACACGCCGTATTTCGTGCTCTGGATCACGCCACTGGCTGCATTGGTCACCGCCCCGCCGCCCTGGAGTATGACCGCGAAGTTCGTAACGGTGCTGGCGCCGGTGGTGAGGATGCTGCCGCCGTTCACCACCGTGCCGCCGGTGCTGATGCCCACGCCGACAAAGGCGCCCGACACGGTGCCGCCAGCCGCGTTGGTGACGTTGCCGGAGCCGAGTAGCACAGCGCCCGTCTGCAAGGTAATCAGATGCGTGACCGTCGAATAGGTGTAGCCCGCGGTGCCCCCGGCGGCGATGATGGTGCCCTGGTTGACCACGTTGCTGGCAGCGCCGAGCGTCACCCCGATCGTGTCGCCGCTGATCAGCGCGGCGGTGCCGTAGTTGCCGACCCCCGAATCGTCCGCGCTCTGCACGCCGATGCCGGCGGTGCCGCGGATCGTGCCGGTGTTGTTGACGATGCCGGCCGAGGTCAGGCGGATGCCGGTGCCGCCGCCGGTGATCTGTCCGCCGGCATTGGCGATGGCGCCGCCGCCGGCCAGAACCGCGACGCCGGCGGTGCCGGTCGCGGCGATGCTGCCGAGATTGGTGAGCGTCACCGGGGCCGCGGTGTCGCGGATGCCGGCATAGGCGCCGGCGATGAGGCCGGTCGCGGTGTTGCTCAGCACGCCGCCGGTGGCCAGCGAGATGCCGGTGCTCGCCGTGCCCGTGCCGGTCGACTGCACCGTGCCCGAGTTGCTCAGCGTCCAGTCCACCGTGCCGCCCAGGAACAGTGCCGAGCCGATCGTGTAGGTGACGACGCCGGACGTGCCGATCGAGACCGGGTTGAGGGCGGCCGCGTCGGTAATGTTCAGGCCGTAGTTATAGTGGCCGTTGATCGTCAGGCCCATGCCACGACTGCTCCATCTGCGGCGCCCTGCGGACGCCCTGGCATCGAGTATCGACTGCGCGCGCATGCGTGGGAAGCCCGCCCACACTGTGCGCTCTGCTTTGTCATCCAGGGGGCGCCCTTGTCGCCCGGTCGGCTTCGTCGCAGCCTGTCGGCGGGCAGAGCGCGAGAGGCGTGCCATGAAGTCGATCGACCTGCACAAGCTGCTCGGGCGCTACCGGGTGACCGACGGCGCGAAATTCCGCCTGGCCGACTATGACACGGACGACACGGCGCCGGCACAGGTGGACAAGGACGACGCCGACGAACTGCTCGCCGAGGGCGTGAAGCGCCTGTCGGACCTGCAGGAGCTGCTGTATGCGCGGCACAGCTGGTCGCTGCTGGCGGTGTTCCAGGCGATGGACGCGGCCGGCAAGGACGGCACCATCAAGCACGTGCTGTCGGGGGTGAACCCGCAGGGGGTGCGGGTGACCGCCTTCAAGGCGCCGGGGCCGGAGGAGCTCGACCACGGGTTTCTGTGGCGGGTCGGCCGGGCGCTGCCCGAGCGCGGGCGGATCGGCATCTTCAACCGCAGCCACTACGAGGAAGTGCTGGTGGTGCGGGTGCATCCCCACCTGCTGGCCGGCCAGAACCTGCCTGACAAGCATGTGGGCGGCCGGAAGTTCTGGCGGCACCGGCTCGAGGACATCGCGGCCTTCGAGCGCCACCTGGCGCGCCAGGGCATGGTGATCCTGAAGTTCTTCCTGCACGTCTCGCGCGCCGAGCAGAAGCAGCGGCTGCTGGAGCGGATGGACATGCCGGGCAAGAACTGGAAGTTCAACCCCGGCGACATCGCCGAACGCGCCCATTGGGACGAGTACATGGCCGCCTACGAGGAAGCCATCCAGGCCACCGCCACCAAGCATGCCCCCTGGTTCGTGGTGCCGGCCGACCGCAAGTGGTTCGCCCGCCTGGTGGTGGTGGGCGCGATGATCGACGCGCTCGAGCGGCTCGACCTGAAGCCGCCGGAGCTGCCCAACGCCGCCCGTGCCGAGCTTGCCTCGGCCCGGGCACTGCTGCTGCAGGAGGATTGATGCGCGTCCTGAACCGCGAGGACATCCTCGCCGTGGTCGATACCGCCGCGCTGATCGAACCGGTGGCCGCGGCGATGCGCCGGGTCAGCGCCGGCGCGACCGACATGCCGCTGCGCAGCATGATCCCGCTCGGCGACGGGCGGCGCTTCGGCATCATGACCGGCGCGATGCGCGGCCCGGACGTGCATGGCGCCAAGCTGCTGAGCCTGTATCCGGACAACCCGCGCTTCGGCCGCTCCTCCCATAGCGGGCTGATGGTGGTGTTCGACGCCGCGACCGGCCTGCCCGCCGCCTGCATCGACGCGGCGGAACTGACCGCGCTGCGCACGGCGGCGGCCACCGCCGTCGCGACGCGTGCGCTGGCGCGCGCGGACGCGGCCCGGCTGGCCATCATCGGCTGCGGCGAGCAGGCGCATTCGCATATCGCGGCCATGCGCG
>JBGAIK010000027.1:0-29723 GCA_044225615.1 Acetobacteraceae bacterium
CGCCGGCTTCATCACGCCGATGGCTGCAGTGGCCGGTGCCGTCGCGGACCATGTGCTGGCGGCGATGTGTGCTAACCGCAGCCTCGCCCGCGCCTTCGTCAACAACGGCGGCGACATCGCCTTCCACCTCGCCCCCGGCGAGACCCTCCACGCCGGCCTCGTCACCGACCTCGCCGCCCCCGCCATCGACGGCGCCATCGCGCTCCACGCCGAACGCCCGTCCCGCGGCCTTGCCACCTCCGGCCGGGCCTGCAAGGGGCGGGGCGGCCGCAGCTTTTCCTTCGGCATTGCCGATGCGGTGACGATCCTCGCCCGCACCGCGGCGCAGGCCGATGTGGCGGCCACCATCGTCGCCAACGCCGTCGACCTGCCCGGCCACCCCGCCATCACCCGCCGCCCGGCCAGCGACATCGACCCGGACAGCGATCTCGGCGACCGCCGCGTCACCTGGGATCTTGGCCCCCTCACCGCGGACGAGACGCAGGCCGCGCTGGACGCCGGGCGCGCGGTAGCCGATGCTCTTCTGGCCGCCGGGCTGATCGACGGCGCCGTGCTCGCGCTCGGCGGCCGGTTCGCGACCTGCGGCACCGAACTGCCCCGCCTGGAGCCCGCATGATCCGCAAGCTGCTCACCATCATCGAGGACACCCATCGCGAAAGCGACCAGGAGGTGAAGCCGCCGACGCGCAAGGCCGCCGCCATCGCCGTCATCCAGAACCCTTTCGCCGGCCGGCACGTGGCCGACCTGGAGGAGCTGGTGGCCATCGGCGAGATGCTCGGCGGCCTGCTCGGCGAGCGCGCCGTGCGGGCGTTGGGCATCGCGCCCGGCGAGGCCGAGAGCTACGGCAAGGCCGCCATCGTCGGCGAGGACGGGGAGCTCGAGCATGCCGCCGCCATCCTGCACCCCAGGCTCGGCGCGCCGTTGCGCGTGGCCGTCGAGAAGGGCGCGGCGCTGATCCCGAGTGCCAAGAAGCGCGGCGGCATGGGGGCGGCGATCGACGTGCCGCTGGGCCACAAGGATGCGGCCTTCGTGCGCAGCCATTTCGATGCCATGGAAGTCCGGGTGCCCGACGCGCCGCGCCGCGACGAGATCGTGGTGGCCGTGGTGGTCACCGATTCCGGCCGGCCGCTGCCCCGCATCGGCGGGCTGAAGGCGTCGGACGCCATCGGCAAGGACGGATTGCGTTAACCGAACGGGAGAAGCCCCATGCGCCTGACCCGCCGCGCCGCCTTCGCAGGCGCCCTCGCGCTACCCGCCATCGCCCGGGCACAGGGCGCGCCGATCCGCATCGGCGAGATCAACTCCTACACCGCGGCCCCCGCCTTCACCCTGCCCTACCGCAACGGCTGGCAGCTCGCCGTCGAGCAGGTGAACGCCTCCGGCGGCGTGCTGGGCCGCAAGATCGAGGTGATCAGCCGCGACGACGCCGGCAAGCCGCCCGATGCCATCCGCCTCGCCGGCGAGCTGCTGGACGAGCAGAAGGTGGACCTGCTCGCGGGGTCGTTCCTGTCCAATATCGGCCTCGCGCTGAGCGACCTGGCGAAGCAGAGGAAGCGCCTGTTCGTCGGCGGCGAGCCGCTGACCGACGCGCTGGTCTGGCAGGCCGGCCACCGCTACTGCTACCGGCTGCGCCCGTCGACCTACATGCAGGCGGCGATGCTGGTGGAGGATGCGGTGAAGCTCGGCGCGAAGCGCTGGGTGACGGTGGCGCCGAACTACGAATACGGCCAGTCGGCGGTGAAGTGGTTCAAGCAGCTGCTGGCCGCCAAGCAGCCCGGCGTGGAGTTCGTGGGCGAGCAATGGCCGGCGCTGGGCAAGATCGACGCCGGCGCCACCGTGGCCGCCCTGGCGCAGGCGAAGCCGGACGCGATCTACAACGTGACGTTCGGGCCGGACCTGACCAATTTCGTCCGCCAGGGCAACACGCGCGGGCTGTTCGAGGGCCGCGGCGTGGTCTCCGTGCTGACCGGGGAGCCGGAATACCTGGAGCCGCTGGGCGAGGAGACGCCCGCCGGCTGGATCGTCACCGGCTATCCGGTGGACAGCGTGACCGACCCGGCCAACAAGGCGTTCACCGCGGCCTACCAGGCGCGCTTCAAGGAAATGCCGAAGATGGGCTCGGTGGTCGGCCATGCGCTGATCAGCTCGATCGTGGCCGGCATTGCCAAGTCGGGCTCGGTGGACACCGAGAAGATGGCCGACGGCTTCGCCGGCGCCGGCTTCGACACGCCGTTCGGCAAGGCGTCGTGGCGGGCGCTGGACCACCAGGGCACGCTCGGCACCTATGTCGGCAAGACCGCGGTGAAGAACGGCAAGGGCATGATGGTGGACTGGCGCTACGTCGATGGCGCGGCCGCCCTGCCGCCCGATGACGAGGTGAAGAAGCTGCGGCCCGCCTGACGCCCGGCCCGACTTGTCGGCCTTCCTCGTCCAGCTGCTGACCGGGCTTGCCGCCGCTTCCAGCCTGTTCCTGGTGGCGGCGGGGCTGACCGTGATCTTCGGCGTCACCCGCGTGGTGAACTTCGCCCATGGCAGCCTGACCATGCTGGGGGCGTATGTCGGCTGGAGCATCCTGACCCGCCTGCCGCGCGAGCCGGGGTTCTTCGTGCTCGGCGTGCTGCTGGCGGCGCTGGCGACCGCGCTGATCGGCGTCCTGTTCGAGCGGCTGCTGCTGCGGCGCATCTATCGCGCGCCCGAGCTGCTGCAGCTGCTGTTCACCTTCGGCGCCGTGCTGGTGGTGCAGGATGCGACGCTGGCGCTGTGGGGGCCGAACGATCTGGCCCTGCCGCGGCCGCCCTGGCTGCGCGGCTTCGTTTCGGTGATGGGCGAGCGGGTGCCGCTGTACGACCTGATCCTGATCGCCGTCGGGCCGGTCGTGCTGGGCCTGCTGACGCTGCTGTTCCACCGCTCGCGCTGGGGCACGCTGGTCCGGGCGGCGACCGAGGACCGCGACATGGTGGCGGCCCTCGGCGTGGACCAGCGGATGCTGTTCACCTCGGTCTTCGCGCTGGGGGCGGGGCTCGCGGGGCTGGGGGGCGCGCTGTCCCTGCCGGACCGCTCGGCCGACCTGTCGATGGACCTCAACGTCATCACCGACGCCTTCGTGGTGGTGGTGGTGGGCGGGCTGGGCAGCCTGCCGGGGGCGTTCCTGGCCAGCCTGTTGATCGGCGTGCTGCAGGCCTTCGGCATCGTGCTGCTGCCCAAGGCGACCCTGGTGCTGGTTTTCGCCATCATGGCCGCGGTGCTGATGCTGCGCCCGCACGGGCTGCTGGGCCGCAAGCTGGCCGAGGCGCGGGGGGAGGAGGCGCCCATGGTGGTGCGCCCGGCGGTGCCTGAACTGCGGCGCCTCGGCCTCGCGGCACTGGCGGCGGCGGTGCTGGCACCCGTCCTGGTGGGGCCGTTCCTGCTGTCGGTGATGACCGAGATGGCGGTGGCGATGCTGTTCGCGGCCTCGCTGCATTTCCTGATGGGGCCTGGAGGGATGGCGAGCTTCGGGCATGCCGCGTGGTTCGGCGTCGGCGCCTATGCGGCGGCCTGGGCGGTGAAGGGTCTGGCTCTGCCGATGGCCGGCGGGCTGCTGCTGGCGCCGGTGCTGGCGGGGCTCGCGGCCGGGCTGTTCGGCTGGTTCGTGGTGCGGCTGTCGGGCGTGTACCTGGCCATGCTGACGCTGGCCTTCGCGCAGATCGTCTGGGCGGCGATGTTCCAGTGGGTGGCGGTGACCGGCGGCGACAACGGGGTGCTGGGCGTGTGGCCGGGGCTCGGGCCGACGGGGTTCTACTGGCTGGCCCTGGCGCTGGCGGTGGCGGGCAGCCTGCTGCTGCGGCGGGCGCTGATGGCGCCGTTCGGCTACGCGCTGCGGGCGGCGCGGGATTCGGCCTTGCGGGCCGAGGCGATCGGGCTGGATGCCGGGCGGCTGCGGCTGGCGGGCTTTGCCATCGCCGGCGCGGCGGCCGGGCTCGCCGGGGGCATGGCGGCCTTCTCCAAGGGCAGCGTGTTCCCGACCTTCGCCGCGATCTCGCGCTCGGTGGACGGGCTGCTGATGGTGCTGCTGGGCGGCGTGCAGTCCATGGCCGGGCCGGTGGTGGGGGCGGTGGCGTATACCGGGCTGTTCGACCTGCTGCTGCTGGCCACCGATCTGTGGCGGCTGGTGCTGGGGGCGGCGATCATCGCGCTGGTGCTGGTGTTCCCGCGCGGCATCGCGGGCACGGTGCATCAGCTGTGGCTGCGGGGGCGGGAGGCGTGAGCGTGCTGTCGGTGTCGGGGCTGGGCAAGAGCTTCGGTGGCGTGCGGGCGGTGGACGGCGTCGGGTTCAGCGTGGCGGCCGGCGAGATGCTGGCCATGATCGGGCCGAACGGGGCCGGCAAGTCGACCTGCTTCAACATGCTGAACGGCCAGTTGCGGCCCGATGCCGGGCGGATCGCGCTGGCGGGCGTGGACATCACCGGCATGCGGCCGCGCGCGGTGTGGCGCAGGGGGGTGGGGCGGACGTTCCAGATCACCGCCACCTTCGCCTCGATGACCGTGCGGGAGAACGTGCAGATGGCCCTGCTGTCGCACCGGCGGGCCGTGTGGCGGTTCTGGCGGCCGGCGACCCGCGCCTTCGCGGCCGAGGCGGACGCGCTGCTGGACCAGGTGGAGATGCTGCCGCAGGCGGAGCGGGCGGCGGGGGTGCTGGCCTACGGGGACCTGAAGCGGCTGGAGCTCGCCATCGCGCTGGCCAATGCGCCGATGCTGCTGTTGATGGACGAGCCCACGGCGGGAATGGCGCCCGGGGAGCGGGCGGGGCTGATGGGCCTCGCGCGGCGGCTGGCGCGGGAGCGGGGGGTGGCGGTGCTGTTCACCGAGCATGACATGGACGTGGTGTTCGGCGTGGCCGACCGGATCATCGTGCTGAGCCGGGGCGCGGTGATCGCCGAGGGCGATCGCGACGCGATCCGCGCCGATCCGCGGGTGCGTGATGTGTATCTGGGGTCGGGCACCACCTCCGGGGGGCATTGATGCTGGCGGTGGAGGGCTTGCGGGCCGGCTATGGGCGGGCGGCGATCCTGGACGCGGTCAGCTTCGCGCTGCCGGCCGGCGCGGCGATGGTGCTGCTGGGCCGCAACGGGGCCGGCAAGAGCACCACGATGAAGGCGCTGATCGGACTGGTGCGGCCCACCTCCGGGCGGGTGGTGTTCGAGGGCGCCGACATCGCCGGGTGGGAGCCGCACCGCATCGCCCGGGCGGGCATCGGCTACGTGCCGGAGGAGCGGCGGATCTTCACCGGGCTGACGGTGGAGGAGAACCTGGAGGTGGGGCGGCGCGGGACGGGCTGGACGGCGGAGCGCCTGTTCGCGCTGTTCCCCAATCTCGCCGCCATGCGCCGCCGGCCGGGCGGGCGGATGAGCGGCGGCGAGCAGCAGATGCTTGCCATCGCCCGCACGCTGATGGGCAATCCGCGGCTGATCCTGCTCGACGAGCCGAGCGAGGGGCTGGCGCCGGTGATCGTGGAGCAGATGGCCGCGGCCATCCTTGCCTTGCGCGCCGAGGGGGTGACGGTGCTGCTGGCCGAGCAGAACCTGCATTTCGCCGGCCGGGTGGCGGACCGGGCGGCGGTGATCGAGACGGGGCGGATCGTCTGGCAGGGCGCCATGGCGGACATCGCGGCCGACGAGGGGCTGCGGCGGGCGCACCTGGCGGTGTGACATGCAGCGGATCGTGTTCTGCTACCACAAGACGGGCACGGTGCTGTTCGGCAACGTGCTCCGCGCGGCCTGCGCGCACCTGGGGCTGACGTTCCAGGAACGGTTCGGCTTCGTTGCCGCGGTGGACGGCGGCGCCGACGTGGTGCTGCTGGCGCACGGGCTGCTCGGGGCGCTGCCGCCCGCCTTCCGGGCGGTGCGGGTGGTGCGCGACCCGCGCGACGTCTGGGTGTCGGGCTATCTCTACCATCGCCATTGCCGGGAGCCGTGGTGCGTGAACGCGGCGCCGCCGCCGGCGGGCCCGATCGGGTTCCCGTTCGTGCCGATGGCCTTCGCCCACCGGCGCGAGCGATGGAAGCGGGACTGGCTGGCGCGGCTCGGCGGGCACTCCTACCAGGCGCGGCTGCTGGCGCTGGACCGTAAAATGGGCCGGCTGGGCTCGATTTTCGGGGAGTTGCCGGCTAGTGCCGGCGGCACGCTGGAGGACATGGCCGACTGGCGCTTCGCCGCCGCGGTGCCCGATATCCGGCTCGAGGACGTGGCCGCCGATTTCGACGGGCAGTGGGCGCGCATCTTCGCCCTGCTGGGCTTCGCGCCCGGCGCGATCCCCGGCCTGGTCGCGCTGGCGGCGGCGGAGGATGTCGGCCGGATGAGCGACGCGGCGGTGGCGTCGCGGCCGCATGTCCATGGCCGCAGCCTGGCCAAGTGGCGCGGCGTGCTGAGCCCGGCGCAGGCTTCGCGCTTCGCCGCCAGCCATGGCGCGCTGGTCGCGCGGCTGGGGTATCCGGCCGGATAGTCCTCGGGCTACGGTTCCGCCAGATCCGGAGGAAACGGCAATGGCGCGCATCACGCGGCGGGCGGCGATGATGACGGTGGCGGCGGGGGCGCTGGCCGCGCCCCGCGTGGCGCGGGCGCAGGCGGCCGACACGCTGGTCTTCGCGCCGGTCTCCGACCTGACCGGCACCGACCCGCTGTTCTCGGCCACCGACGTCACCACCCACCATGTCGGCCTGGTGTTCGAGACGCTGTTCGGCATGGACGCGACGCTGACGCCGCGGCCGCAGCTGCTGGAAGGGGCGTCGGTCGAGGATGACGGCCGGCGGTGGCGGCTGGCGATCCGGCCGCAGGCGCGGTTCCATGACGGGGAGCCGGTGCGGGCCGAGGACGCGGTGGCCTCGGTGCGGGCCTGGGGCAAGCTCGACGTGTTCGGCCGCAAGCTGCTGGCGGTGACCGATGCGCTCGATGCGGTGTCGGACCGGGAGCTGGTGTTCCGGCTGAAGAAGCCGTTCCCGCTGCTCGCCCATGCGCTGGCCAAGCCGGCCTCGCTCCATCCGGTGATCATGCCGAAGCGGGTGGCGGAGATCGCCGGCAGCGGCAAGCCGATCGAGGTGATCGGCAGCGGGCCGTACCGCTACCTGGCCGACGAGCGGGTTTCGGGGGTGCGTGTGGCCTATGCGCGCAACGACCGCTACGTGCCGCGACCCGAGCCGGTGAGCTACATGGCCGGCGGCCGGGTGGGGAATTTCCAGCGGGTGGTGTGGCAGGTGATCCCCGATGCCTCGACGGCGGCGGCGAGCCTGCAGAAGGGCGAGATCGACTGGATGCACGACCTGCCGCCCGACCTGGCGCCGATGTTGCGGCGCGAGAAGGACGTGACCGTCCAGGTGCAGGATTTCATCGGCGGCGAAATCTTCATGCGGTTCAACTGCCTGCTGCCGCCGTTCGACAACCCGGCGGTGCGGCGCGCGGTGCTGGCCGGCATCGACCAGACCAGCTTCATGCAGGCGGCGATCGGCGATGACCGCAGCCTGTGGCGGGTGCCGGTGGGGGTGTGGAGCCTGGGCAAGCCGATGAGCACGGATGCCGGCCTGGAAGCGATGGCCGGAGACGCGGCGAGGGCGAAGCGGCTGCTGGCCGAGGCCGGCTACGGCGGCGAGACCGTGGTGGTGGTGCAGACGGTGGACTACCCGATGCTGTCGGCCGCCGCGCTGGTGGCGGCCGATCTGCTGAAGCGGATGGGGATGAAGGTGGACCTGGTGCCGCTGAGCTATGCGGTGGCGAACCAGCGGCGCAACAACAAGGGCGCGGGGCCGGGGGCGTGGAACGTGTTCTTCGGGCCGTTCAACGGCTACAACCGGTATGATCCGGCGGCGCATCTGGGCATCAGCAGCGCCTTCTCCGGCTGGCCGAAGATCGACGAGATCGAGGCGCTGCGGGAAAAATGGTTCGACGCGCCGGACCTTGCCGGGCGGCAGGCGATCGCCCGCGAGATCCAGCTGCTGGTCTGGCGCGACGTGCCGTATATCCCGCTCGGCAATTTCTCGCCGCTGACCGCCTATCGGGCGGGGCTGACGGGCGTGCAGCGCGGCGGGGCGATCTTCTTCGGCGTGAAGCGCGGATAGCGCGCAAGGCTAGTGTCCTGTCCCCGAAGTTCGCCATCCTTACATGGCGGACGTAGGGGTGAACAGGACACTGAAAACAAAGAGCTAGTGTCCCGATTCCGACCACTGCACGTGGCAACGAACTTCGGAATCGGGACACTAGACGTCGGAATCGGGCATCGCCGCCTTGCCGCGGGCCATGTAGTCGCGCAGCGCCTCGTCGATGCCGGGGTCGAGCGGCGGCGCCTCGTATTCGGCGAGCGCCTTCTTCCAGGCGGCATTGGCGCGCACGGCCATGTCCCGGGCGCCCTCGGCCTCCCATTGCTCGACGCTGTTGTTGTCGGCGAGGGCGGAGCGGAAGAAGGCGGTCTCGAAATTGGCCTGGGTGTGGGCGCAGCCGAGGAAATGGCTGCCGGGGCCGACCTCGCGGATCGCGTCCATGGCCTGGCCGTTGTCGGAGAGGTCCACGCCGGCGGCGAAGGCGTGCCACATGCCGGCCTGGTCGCAGTCCATCATGAATTTCTCGTAGCCGATGGACAGGCCGCCTTCGAGCCAGCCGGCGGCGTGGAGGACGAAGTTCACGCCGCCCATCAGGGTGGCGTTCATGGTGTTGGCACTTTCGTAGGCGGCCTGCGCATCGGCCAGCTTGGACGCGCAGAGCGCGCCGCCGGAGCGGAACGGGACGCCGAGGCGGCGGGCCAGGGCGGCCATGACGTAGAGCACGAGCGAGGGCTCCGGCGTGCCGAAGGTGGGGGCGCCGGACTGCATGGAAATGGAACTGGCGAAGCTGCCGAGGATCACCGGCGCACCCGGGTTCACCAGCTGGGCGAAGGCCATGCCCGACAGCGCCTCGGCGAGCGTGACGGTGCAGGTGCCGGCGACGGTGACCGGCGACATGGCGCCGGCGAGGATGAAGGGCGTGGTCAGGTTGGCCTGGTTGGCGCGCGCGTATTCCTTCAGCGCGCCCAGCATCGTGCCGTCCCAGGTCAGCGGCGAGTTGGCGTTGATCAGGCTGGTCATCACCGTCTTCGGCCGGCCGTCCTCGCCGAGCCAGGCATCGCCGAACAGGATGCGGGCCATGTTGACGCTGTCGGCGGCGCGCGTGGGCGCGGTGACGGAGCCCATGAACGGCTTGTCGCTCCAGCGCATATGCGCATACAGCATGTCGAAATGCCGCTTGTTGACCGGCAGGTCGACAGGCTCGCACACCGTGCCCCCCGAATGGTGCAGCCAGGGGCTGGCATAGGTCAGCTTCACGAAATTGCGGAAATCCTCGATCGTGCCGTAGCGCCGCCCGCCATCGAGGTCGCGCACGAAGGGAGAGCCGTAATTCGGCGCGAAGACGGTGTTGCGCCCGCCGATGACCACGCTGCGCGCCGGGTTGCGGGCGTGCTGGACGTAGTCGCGCGGCGCGGTGGCCTGCACCAGGGCACGGCACAGCCCGCGCGGAAAATGCACGCGCTCGCCACGCACGTCCGCACCGGCATCGCGCCACAGGGGCAGGGCCTCGGGATCGCCCTTGAAGTCGATGCCGATCTCTTCCAGCACGGTTTCGGCATTGTGCTCGATCAGGGCGAGGCCTTCCTCGCTCAGCACCTCGTAGGGGGCCAGCGCGCGGGTGATGAAGGGGACGGTGTCGGCCACCTGGGCGATGCGGGCGCTGCGCCTGGCGTCGCGGCCGCCGCGCCGGGTTGCGGACATGATCAGGCCTCCATCGTGGTGGCGTAGCGGGCGGGGAAGCTGCCGTCGCGCATCTGGCGCAAGGCCTCGGCGATGGCGGCGAAGCTGCGGGCGGCGGCGCGGCTGGTGTGGCGGGCGCGCAGGTAGCCGTGGACCAGGCCGGGCTCGCTGCGGAACAGGGTGGGCACGCCGCCGGCCGCAAGCAGGGCGGCGTAGTCCTCGGCATCCTGGCGCAGCGGGTCGATGCCGGCGGCGATGATGGCGGCGGGGGCAAGGCCGCTTGCGTCCTGGGCGCAGAGCGGGGCGAATTCCGGGTCGCCATGCGGAATGCGGTCCTCGCCGCCGGCATACAGGGCACGGTAGCCGCCCGAATGCCGCACCGGCAGCAACGGCGCGTCGAGGTTGCGCTCGCCGTTGCGGAACGGGTCGCCGCCGAGGCCGGGGTAGATCAGCACCTGCCCGACCGGCTGGGCGCCGCCGCGCCGCTTCAGGCGCAGGCACAAGGCCGCGGCGAGGTTGCCGCCGGCGCTGTCGCCGCCGACGATCACGGGGCCGGCGGCGGCGAGGTGGCGGAAGGCGGCCTCGGTGTCGTCCAGCGCCGCCGGATAGGCGTGCTCGGGCGACAGCCGGTAGTCGATGGCGACCACGGCGATCCCCGCCTGCACCGCAAGCTCGGCGCAGACGTCGTCATGGCTTTCCAGCCCGCCGACCACATAGCCGCCGCCATGGAGGTAAAGCAGCGTGGCCGGCCCGGCGCCGTAGCGTCGGGCGGGAAGCGCGCCGATGGCGAAATCCGCCACCGCCAGGCCGGGCGGGCGCGGCGCGCGGAAGGCGGCGCACATGCGGTCGTAGATCGCCCGGTTCTCGGCCGGCGAGGCGGCATTGGCCTCGGGCGGATAGAACGACTCGGTGCGGGCGATGAAGGCGGCCACCTCCGGATCGATCATGCGCACCAGCGCGGGCGAGGGCACGCCGCGCGGCTTCGGCGTGCCGATGGCGCGGCCGGCGCCGTCGGGCCTGGCCAGGCCGGCATGGCCGTCGCGGAGCGCGGCGAAGCCCGCCGCCATGGCGGCCGGCATCGGCGCGGCGCGGCCCTTCGCCATGTCCACGTGCAGGATCATGTGCTCGCCGGTGGCCAGCGCCGTGCCGTCGCCGGCGTGCAGCATGCGGTGGAACAGATGCAGGCGCTTGGCGTCGGCCCCGAGCACCTGCGTCTCCACCCGCCAGGGCTCGCCCTCGCGGATTTCATGCAGGTGGCGGATATGGGTCTCGGCGGTGAAATGGCTGTGGCCAGTGGCGGCATAGGCGGCGCCGGCCTCGCACAGGTCCAGCACCGCGTCGGTGGCGGCGCTGAACACGTCCAGGTAGCGGGCCTCGGTCATGTGGCCGTTGTAGTCCACCCAGTCGGACGAAACGGTGCCGGCGCGCAGGCGCAGGGGCTGTGTCGGGTCGGGCGCGGCGGGGCCGGCGCCGTGGCGGCGGGCGAGCTGGCCAGCGAGCACGGCGCCGGCGCCGAAATCCTGCCGCTTCAGCGCCTGCAGCACGGCAACCAGGCAGTCGTCGCGCCTGCGTTCCAGGTCGCGGTGGCCAAGGCCACCGGCCTGCGCGTCGGACTGGGCGGTGACGGTGTCGATCAGGGCGTCGGTCAGCTCCGGGACGTCCATCAGCTTCGTCCAGGGCAGCTTCAGGGCGGGGCCGAACTGGGCCATGAAATGCCGCATGCCGGCCTCGCCGCCGGCCAGGCGGTAGATCAGGAACGTGCCCATGAAGGACCAGCGCAGGCCGGCGCCGTAGCGGATGGCGTCGTCGATCTCGGCGGTGGTGGCGATGCCGTCGTTGACCAGCCAGAGGGCCTCGCGCCACAGGGCCTCCAGCAGGCGGTCGGCGATGAAGCCGTCGATCTCCTTGCGCACATGCAGCGGCTTCATGCCGAGCGTGGCGTAGAAGTCCATCGCGCGGGTCACGCTGGCCGGGTCGGTTGCCGCCCCGGCGCAGACTTCCACCAGCGGCAGCAGGTAGACCGGGTTGAACGGGTGGCCGACCACGAAGCGGCCGGGGCGGCGCATGCCGGATTGCAGCTCGCTCGGCAGCAGGCCGGAGGTGGAGGAGGCGACCAGCGCGTCGGGGGCGGCATGGGCATCGATCTCGGCCAGCAGGCGCTGCTTGAGGGCGACCTGCTCGGGGGCGCTTTCCTGGATGAAGTCCGCGCCCGCCACCGCTTCGGCGATGCTGGCGGCGACGGTCAGGCGGCCGGGCGCCTCTGGCAGCAGGCCGAGCTTCGCCCAGGCGCGCTCGGCATTGGCGCGCATTTCGCCGACGCTGCGGGCGATGTCGGGCTGCGGGTCGTAGACGGCGACGTCGTGGCCGCTCAGCAGCAGACGCGCGGCCCAGCCGGCGCCGATGACGCCGCCGCCGACACATGCAGTCTTCATGAAGGCACCTTCAGCTTCAGCTTGCGGCGGACCTCGGACGGGCCGAGCACGCGGCAGTTCATGCCGTGCAGGATGCCCACCGCCCGTTCCACCAGCGTGCCGTTGGTGGCGAGCACGCCGCGGGAGAGATACAGATTGTCCTCCAGCCCCACCCGCACGTTGCCGCCGGCGAGTGCGGCCATGGCGACATAGGGGAGCTGGTGGCGGCCGATCGAGAAGGCCGAGAACACGCAGTCGCGCGGCAGGTTGTTGACCAGCGCCATCAGCGTCAGCGGGTCGTCCGGCGCGCCGTAGGGAATGCCCAGGCAGAGCTGGATCATGACCGGGTCGTCGATCAGCCCCTCGGCGATGAGCTGCCTGGCCAGCACGAGATGGCCGGCATCGAACACCTCGATCTCGGGGCGCACGCCGAGCGCCTGCACCTGGCGGGCCATGGCGCGGAGCATTGCGGGCGTGTTGGTCATCACGTAGTCGCCCTCGGCGAAATTCATCGAGCCGCAATCGAGGGTGCAGATCTCGGGCAGGCATTGCGCGACATGGGCCAGCCGCTCCGCGGCCCCGGCCATGTCGGTGGAGGGGTGCAGCGGCAGCGGCGCCTCGGTGCCGCCGAGCACGAGATCGCCGCCCATGCCGGCGGTGAGGTTCAGCACCACGTCGGTGCCGCTGTCGCGGACGCGTTCCACCACCTCGCGATAAAGGGCCGGGTCGCGCGCGGCGGCGCCGGTTGCGGGGTCGCGGACATGGATATGGGCGATGGCGGCGCCGGCCTGCGCCGCCTCGATGGCCGAGGCCGCGATCTGGGCCGGGGTGATCGGCACGTGCGGGCTCTTGTCCGCCGTGGCGCCGGCCCCGGTGACGGCACAGGTGATGAAGACGTCCCAGTTCATGTCGATGCTTTCAGCCGCGCAGGCGCCGGTTGTCGGGGTCGAACGGCGAGTGGGGAATGACGGTGGCGCGATGTCGGGCGCCCAGGATCTCGATCTCCAGCGTGGTGCCGGGCGCGGCCAGGTCGGGGCGGACATAGGCCAGCGCGAGGGACTTGCCGATGCGCCAGCCATGGCCGCCGGAGGTCGCGCGGCCGACCAGCGCCTCGCCCTGCCAGATCGGCTCCGAGCCGCGGGCGTCGGCATCGGTCACGCCATGGACTTCCATGGTGACGTAGGCGTTGGCGAAGCCGCGCGCCTGCCAGGCGGCGAGGCCGTCGCGGCCGATGAAGTCGCCCTTGCTCATGGCCACGAAGCGGTCGAGGCCGGATTCGAGGGCGGCGTATTCGATCGACAGCTCGCGGCCCACGAGCCGGTAGGATTTCTCCAGCCGCAGCGAGTCCATCGCCCGGATGCCGAAGGGCTTGAGGCCGAAGGCGCGGCCGGCTTCCATCAGCGCGTCGAAGATATGGTTCTGCATGGCGATCGGATGGTGCAGCTCCCAGCCCAGCTCGCCCACATAGTTCACCCGCAGCGCCCGCGTGGTGGCGGCACCGACGCTGATGCTGCGGCCGGACAGCCAGGGGAAAGCCGCGTCCGACAGGTCCGCGTCGGTCACCCGCGCCAGCACGTCCCGCGCCCGCGGGCCGGCCAGCACCAGCACGCCGTGCTCCATCGTCACGGTGCGGAGGGAAACGCTGCCGTCGGTGGGCAGCAGGCGGCGGAAGCAGTCCTCGTCATGGCGTTCCAGCGCGCCGGCGGACACGATCCAGAACCTGTCCGCCGCCTCGCGGAAGACGGTGAACTCGGTGCGCACGCCGCCCTGCGGGGTCAAATGGTAGCACAGGCCGATGCGGCCGATACGGGGCAGGCGCCCCGACACGAAGCGGTCGAGCCACGCCGCCGCCCCCGGCCCGGACAGCTCGAACTTGGCGAAGGCCGTCATGTCGAGCAGCCCGGCCTGCTCATGGACATGCCGGCACTCGGCCCCGACATGCTCGAAATAGTTGGAGCGGCGGAAGCTCCACCGCTCCAGGATGCGCCCGTCCACCGGCGCCGGGTGGTTCTCGTTCAGCAGCACGTCGGTCCTGCCCAGCGCCGCCCCGTCCAGCGCATAACCCGGCGGCGCGAACCAGTTCGGCCGTTCCCAGCCGTAGACGGTGCCGAACACCGCGCCGAGCGATTTCATGCGGTCGTAGCACGGCGAGGTCTTCAGCGGCCGCGCCGCATCCCGCTCCTCGTCCGGGTAGTGGACGGTGAACACTTTCGCGTAGCTGTCCTCGTTCTTGCGGATGAGGTAGCCGCGCGTCGCATAGGGCCCGAACCGCCGCGGATCGACCCCCATCATGTCGATCGTGGGCTCGCCCTCCGCGATCCATTCGGCCAGCTGCCAGCCCGCCCCGCCGGCCGCCGTCACCCCGAAGCTGTGGCCCTCGTTGAGCCAGAAATTCGGCAGCCCCGGTGCCGGCCCGATGATCGGCGAGCCATCCGGCGTGTAGGCGATGGCGCCGTTGTAGACGCGCTTGACCCCCACCTCGCCGAAGGCCGGCACCCGGGCGATGGCCGTCTCGACATGCGGCGCCAGGCGTTCCAGATCCTCCTGGAACAGCTCGTATTCGGACGCGTCGGACGGGCCGTCCACGTAGCAGGCGGGCGCGCCCTTCTCGTAGGGGCCGAGCAGCAGGCCGCCGTTTTCCTCGCGCATGTACCAGGAGGAATCGCTCTCCCGCAGCACCCCCATCTCGGGCAGCCCCTGCCGGCGCCGTTCCACGATCGCCGGATGCGGTTCCGTCACGATATACTGGTGCTGCACCGGGATCACCGGCACGTCGAGCCCCACCATCGCCCCGGTCCGCCGCGCGAAGCTGCCGGTGGCCGAGACCACGTGCTCGCAGGCGACATCCCCCTTGTCGGTGCGCACCAGCCAGTCCCCGCCGCGCCGCTCGATGGCGGTCACCACGGTATGCCGGTTGATCTCCGCCCCCAGCGCCCGCGCCCCCCGGGCCAGCGCCTGGGTGAGGTCGGCCGGCTGGATGTAGCCGTCCTCCGGGTGCTGGATGGCGCCGAGCAGGCCCGCGGTCTCGCACAGCGGCCAGATCTCCTTGACCTGCGCGGGCGTCAGGAACCGCACCTCCACCCCGATGGTGCGGGCCACGCCGGCGTAGAAGCGGTATTCGTCCATCCGGTCCGCCGTCCGCGCCAGCCGGATGTTGCTGACCTGGCGCAGACCGACATCCTGCCCGGTCTCCGCGCCAAGGCGCTTGTAGAGCGCGACCGAATATTTGTGGATCTGCCCCACCGAGTAGCTGAGGTTGAACAGCGGCAGCAGGCCGGCGGCATGCCAGGTGGAGCCGGAGGTCAGCTCCTTGCGCTCGATCAGCACGGCGTCCACGCCCTTGCGCGCCAGATGGTAGAGCGTGCTGACGCCCACCACGCCGCCGCCGATCACCACCGCCCGCGCCTGCGTCCGCATCGCTGCCCCTTCCCCGTGCGCGACGATGGTGCGGCGGGGCGGGGGGGCCGTAAAGGGGAAGGGAAGGGTCTTCTTTTTCTGAAGAAAAAGAAGCAACAAGACTTTTATCCGTTTAGTCCTCGCGATGGCCCTTTCATGCGGTTATTCCAAACGGACAAAAGTTTTTTGGTTCTTTTTTCCAAAAAAGAACCGCTTATCTCTGCCTGTCCTGCCTTGCCCTATAGTATTCCTGATTGGACGCCGCCAACATCCCGCGCCCCAGGATATGGTCCGCCGCCTTCTCCGCCAGCATGATGGTGGGGGCGTTGAGATTGCCGGTGGTGATCTGCGGCATGATCGACGAATCGACGACGCGCAGCCCGTCCACGCCGATCACGCGGCATTCGGGATCGACCACTGCCATCGGGTCGTCGGCCGCGCCCATCCGGCAGGTGCCGCAGGGATGGTAGGCGCTCTCCACCTTGGCGCGGATGAAGGCGTCGATCTCGTCGTCGGTGGCCACGGCGGCGCCGGGCTGCAACTCCTTCCCCCGATACGGATCGAAGGCCGGCTGGGCGAAGATCTCACGCGTCAGGCGCACGCAGGCCCGCATCTCGGTCCAGTCGTCGGGATGGCTCATGTAGTTGAACCGGATCAGCGGATGCGCCGCCGGGTCGGGCGAGGCCAGCCGCACCCAGCCGCGGCTTTTCGAGCGCATCGGGCCGACATGGGCCTGGAAGCCATGGCCCGCGGCCAGGCTGCTGCCGTCATAGGCGATGGCCAGCGGCAGGAAATGGTACTGGATGTCCGGCCAGGGCACGTCCGCGCGGCTGCGGATGAAGCCGCAGCTCTCGAAATGGTTGGTCGCCCCCAGCCCGTCGCGGAACACCAGCCAGCGCAGCCCGATCAGCGCCTTGGCCAGCGGGTTCATGGCCGAATAGAGCGTGATCGGCTGGGTGCACGCGTGCTGGAAGTAGAATTCCAGGTGGTCCTGCAGGTTCTCGCCCACGCCGGGCCGGTCCACTGCCACGGGGATGCCCTTGGCCTGCAACTCCGCCCCCGGCCCGATCCCGGACAGTTGCAGCAGTTGCGGCGAATTGATCGGCCCCCCGGCCAGGATCACCTCGCCGGCCCGCACCGCATGCTCCCGCCCGCCCTGGCGATAGCGCAGCCCCACCGCGCGGCCGCCCTCCAGCTCCACCCGCGTCGCCAGCGCGCGGGTCCGCACCGCCAGGTTCTTCCGCCCCCGCGCCGGCGCCAGATAGGCCAGCGCTGCGCTGCACCGCACGCCACCGCGCACGGTCATGTCCATCCGCCCGAACCCCTCCTGGCGGAACCCGTTCACGTCCTCGGTGACCCCGTATCCGGCCTGCCGCCCGGCCTCGATCCAGGCCCGGTAGAGCGGGTTGGCGAGCTTCCCGTACCGCGTATCCAGCGGCCCCTCGCCGCCGCGATACGCATCCGCGCCCTCCTCCCGCCGCTCCGCCCGCCGGAAATAGGGCAGCACGTCGGCATAGGACCAGCCGCGCGCGCCCATCGCCTGCCAGGTGTCGAAATCCGCCGGATTGCCGCGGATATAGACCATGCCGTTGATCGAGGACGACCCGCCCAGCACCTTGCCCCGCGGCGTGTGCAGCCGCCGCCCGTCCAGCGCCGGCTCCGGCTCGGCATGGTAGAACCAGTTGTAGCGCCGCATGTTCATCGGGATGGACAGCGCCGACGGCATGCGGATCAGCGGCGACCCATCGCCGCCGCCATGTTCCAGCAACAGCACGCGCCGCGTGCCGTCCGCGCTCAGCCGGTTGGCCAGCACGCAGCCGGCCGAGCCGGCACCGACGATGACATAATCGAACTGCTCCATTCCGGCGCCGCTAGCACCTCGCGCCCCGCCCGGCTAGATGGAGCCATGTCCCTCGCCCCCGCGCTCCTGGCCTTCGCCAATCACCTCGCCGACCTTGCCGGCGACATACTGCGCGCCAAGGCCGCCCTGCCCCCCGCCATCGAGATCAAGCCCGACGGCTCCCCCGTCACCGACGCCGACCGCGCCGTGGAACAGGCCGTCCGCGCCGCCATCATGGCCGCCTATCCCGACCACGGCATCCGCGGCGAGGAATTCCCCGCCCACCAGCCCGATGCCGAGCATGTCTGGATCATCGATCCGCTCGACGGCACCAAGGAGTACACGCTGGGCCTGCCGCTCTGGGGCTTCCTGCTCGCGCTCGCGCATCGCGGCCGCTTCGTGCTCGGTCTCGCCGACCAGCCGCAGCTCCGCCACCGCTGGCTCGGCGCCGAGGGCCACGGCACCACCCGCAACGGCGCCCCGGTTCACGTCAGCGCCTGCACCACGCTCGCCGAGGCCCGGATCAACACCATGGGCTACGACACGTTCAGCGCCCACCGGCATGACGCGCTGGCCGCGCTCCGCCGCCACGGCAACGCCCGCTCCCTGGTCACCGCCGACAGCTTCTACGTGTTCGGCCTGCTCGCCGAAGGCCGCGTGGACCTGATCGCCTCCGACAATTTCGCCCTGCACGACCACGCCGCCCTCGGCGCCATCGTGCGCTACGCCGGCGGCGTGGCGACCGACTGGGACGGGCGGGAGCTGACCATCCATCATGCCGGATCCGTGCTGGCGGCGGCGACGCCTGCGCTTCACGCGGAAGCGATGGAGGTGCTCAGGAAGTAAAGGTCTTCTTTTTCTGAAGAAAAAGAAGCAAAAAGACTTCTATCCGTTGCCTTGCGGAGGCGCCGGGCACGCTCCGCGCCCAACGGACAAAAGTTTTTTGGTTCTTTTTTTCAAAAAAGAACCCCCTACTTCACCAGACATCTCCGCCACCGGCGCCACGCTGTCCAACGCGTCGATCCGCCACAACGCATCCAGCGCCGCGCGCGCCCGCCCCGCCCCCAGCACCGGCTCCGCCAGCCCCAGGAACTTCTCCTCCAGCGCCGCGTCGGTCAGCGGGTTGGAGGCGGCGCCGTAGGGTTCGGGGAAATACGCCTCGAACGCTTGCGGCCATCGGTGGTGGTGAGACGGGTCTTCGCGGCGCGCTTGCGCGGGTAGTCGGCCTCGCAGTCCGCATCGACATGAACATGCACCTTGCCGGTCTGGGCGAGGATGCGAGGGTCGGCGCGCTCGGCGGCGCCGAATTCGTGCAGGCTCGCCTGGCGGCGGACCAGGGTCGCGGCGATGACGAAGGGGAAGGACATCTGCGCCGTGGTCATCTCGGTCCAGCCGACATGGGCATGGCTTTCGGCAATGGCGTAGGTGCCGAAATCGAGGCGGGCGACGTCTTCCGGCGCGAGGTCGTGCTCGGCGAGGATCTTCAGCACCCCGTCGATGGCGGAATGGATGTGGCGGCAGCAGGCGTAGGGCTTCATGTAGCAGTTGGCCACCGCGAGCGGGGAGTTGGGGCCGGCGCCGCCGGCGTGGAGGATGTCGGCGTCGGCGCCGCCGGCGAAGGCGTTGAAGAACCCGTCCTTGAATTCCAGCACGCCTTTGGGCGCGGCCAGGCCTTCCTGCGTCAGCAGCGCGGCGAGGATGCCCTCGCGGGCGGCGTGGCCGGGATGGGTGCGCTTGACGTCGCCGCCGGCGAGGAAGCTGAACAGGCCGGCGGCGGAGGCCGCGGTGCCGAAGCCGACTTCCATGGCGGCGGCGTCGAAGCCAGCAACGTGCCGGCCGCTGGCGGCGGCGCCGAACACGCCGGCGATGCGGGTTGTGGAAACCGCGCAGGCGGGAGCGCGGATGCGCCGCGGCGGCGATGCGGCAGCAGGCCTCGTAGCCGGCGACCACGGCGGCGAGCAGGGCCGCGCCGGAGGCGCCGCGGGCGGCAGCGAGCGACCAGGCCGCCGGCACCACCACGGTGCCGGGGTGGACCGAGCCGGCGCGGTAGCCGTCGTCGAGCTCCAGCCCGTGGCCGGCGGTGCCGGCGAGATAGGCGGCAGTCAGCAGGTCGTAGCGCGCGGCGAAGCCGGGCACCGGCACCGCGCCGGTGCCGTGGACGCCGCCGAGGACGCGCTCGGCGATGCCGGTGACCTCCTGGCCGGCGCCGGCGACGATGGCGCCCAGCGTGTCGATCAGATGGCGGCGCGCGGCATGGCGGGCGAAGTCGTCCACCGCTTCGAGCCGCAGCGCCGCGAGGAAGCCGGCCAGCTCGGCCGTGGGGCCGGGGACGGCAAGCTGCGCATGTGCGCCGATCTCGTTCATGTCTCGCTCCTCAGCGCATGCCGGTGATGGAGGCGGCCATCGCGCGCGGATCGCGCATGGGCCAGCGCCCCGCGTCCACCTGCGCGATGAAGTCGCCCACGATGCGGTTGAACCCGTCCGGGTCCTCCAGGTTGATGCCGTGCCCGCAATTCGGCATCACCGCCAGCGCGGCCGACGGGATGTGCTGCTTCATCAGGATGCCGGGGGCGAGGCAGGGCCAGTCCTCGTCGCCGGTGAGGATCAGGGTCGGCGTCTTCATCGCCTTCATCCGGTCGGTGAGATCGTAGAGCGACGGCCGCTCGCGCTGGACGCCGAGCTGGGTGTTGGCGGACCCCATGGCCGAGTGCTCGGCCAGCTGGCGCAGGAATTCGGCGAATCCGCGGGGGTCCTTGTTTCCGAACTGCACCTGCGTCGGGCCGAAGGCGTGTAGTGCGAAGGCCTCCATGCCCTGCTCGCGGATGAAGGCCACCGTGTTGGCGCCCTCGGCGCGGAAATTCTCCCGCTCGGCGGGATCGGCGCCGTAGCCGCAGCCGGCCACGGTGAGCGAGCGGGCGCGGGGCGCACGGCGGAAGCCGAAATGCAGGGTGGCGAAGCCGCCCATCGACAGGCCGACGACATGGGCGCGGTCGATGCGCAGATGGGTGAGCACCGCGGCGATGTCGTCGGCCGCGCGATCCTGGGAGTAGAAGCGCACCTCGTCCGGCACGTCCGACGGCGGGTAGCCGCGGGCGTTGTAGGCGATGGCGCGATGGCGCTGGCCGAAATGGCGCAGCTGCGGCTCCCAGCTGCGGTGGTCGCCGGCGAACTCATGGACGAAGACGACCGGCACGCCGCTGCCGGTTTCCTCGTAGTAGTGCTTCACGCCGTCATCGGCGGTGGCGTGCGGCATGGGCGTCTCCCTCGCTGCGGCCTGCTTGCCGCCCCATGGACTGCGCGCCAGTCTGGCACGACCCGCGCCGATGGAGAAACCCGATGCCCGCCACCATCACCGATGCCCGCCTGATCGACGGCAGCCGGGTGGATATCGCGATCGAGCATGGCCGCATCGCCGCCATTTGCCCATGCCGGCGCGAAGGGCGACACCCACCTCGCCGGCGCGCTGCTGCTGCCCGGCCTGGTCGAGGGCCATGTCCACCTGGACAAGACGATGATGGGCCTGCCGTGGCGGCCGCACGCCGCGGCCCCCAACGTGCAGGGGCGGATCGAATACGAGCGTACGCACAGGGCGACGCTCGGGCCGGTGCGCCCGCGCGCGGAGGCGCTGCTGCGGCGCGCGATCAGCCTCGGCACCGTGGCGCTGCGCACCCATACCGACATCGACGACGCATACGGGCTGCAGAACTTCCACGCCGTGATGGAGGTGGTCGGGCGTTCCGGGCCGATCCTTCCGATCCAGGTCGTCGCCTTCCCGCAGAGCGGCATCGTAACGCGCAAGGGCGTGGCCGACCTGCTGGATGCCGCGCTGTCGGAAGGTGCGGATTTCGTCGGCGGGCTCGACCCCGCCACCATCGACGGCGACGCGAAGGGACATCTGGACGTGGTGTTCGGCCTGGCCCTGAAGCATGGCAAGGGGATCGACATCCATCTCCACGACCGCGACGCGGGCGGCAACGCCCAGCTGCGCGACATCGCCGCGCGCAGCACGGCCGCCGGCATGCAGGGCCGCGTCACGGTCAGCCACGCCTTCAGCCTGGGCACGCCGGACGAGGACGATTTCGCCGCCACCGCCGATGCGCTGGCGGCCGGCGGGGTGAACATCCTCACCTCCGCGCCCGGCCCGACCCAGATGCCGCCGGTGAAGCCGCTGCGCGCCCGCGGCGTGACCGTGTTCGGCGGCAACGACAACATCCGCGACCTGTGGTCCCCTTACGGCAATGCCGACATGCTGCGCCGGGTTTCCGATGATCGGCCGTGAAGCAGGCTTCAACGATGACCTGGCCCCGCGTTCGAGACCTGCTCGGCGCGGGCGCGCGATGGGCCTGGCCACCCGCCATTTCGCCGGGCGCGCGCGCGCCGATTTCTTCGCCCTGCCCGCCGAGACCCTGGCCGAAGCCATCGCCGAGCGCCCGGCGGCAGCCGTCGGCCCGACCGGCGGCGTCAAGCAATAGGACCCCAGGGGGCGCGCGGTTCGGCCAACCGCAAGCGCCGGGCGACGCATGCCGGTTCGCCGACTTATGCCTACGGCGCAGCCGCCTTGTTTCCGGCACGGTGCCGTGCGAGTGTTCGTGGCAACGTGCGGGAATACGCCCGAAACGTCCGGCGAAGGCAAAGGCTGATGGCGACTGTCTCGATTCGTGCGGCCCGCGGTTTCGGCAGCACCGAGGTGCTGCATGGCGTCAACGTCGAAGTGGCCGACGGCGAGTTTCCAGATCCTGGTCGACGCCTTCCGGCTGCGGCAAGTCCACCCAGCTGCGCGATCATGGGCTGGAGAACATCACCGCGGCGAGACGATCGGCGACCGGGTCGTCAACAATGTGCCTCCGGAAGGAATCGACATCGCCATGGTGTTCCAGAACTACGCGCTGTATCCGCACATGACGGTGCGCGACAACATGGCCTTCTCGCTGCTGCTGGCCAAGGCGCCGAAGCAGGTGATCGACGAGAAGGTAGCGCGCGGGCCGCCATCCTGGGCCTTGACGCTGCATTCGGCCCGCTTTCCCCGCCAGCTTTCCGGCGGCGGCAGCGCGTGGCGATGGGCCGGGCGATGCGCGACCCGCAGGTCTTCCTGTTCGATGAGCCGTTCAACCTCGATTGCTGCGTGGCCATGCGCGCCGAGATGCCGACCCGGACCCGCACCAAGACGAAGGAAGACCACCACCATCTACGTCACCCACGACCAGATCGAGGCGATGACGATGGCCGACAAGATCGTGGTGATGAATTCCGGCAACGTCGAGCAGTTCGGCGTGCTGCTGGAGTCGCATGACCGGCTGGCCAACCTGTTCGTTGCCGGCTTCATCGGCCTGCCGGCGAGCAGCATCTCATCCACGGCCGCATCGAACAGGGCGCGTTCAAGGCTGGTAGCGTTACCCTGCCGCTGCCGCCGGACGTCGCCAACGGAACCCCGCGCAACGCCATCTACGGCATCCGGCCGGAGCATCTGCGGCTCGACCCCGCGGGCGTGGCGGCGAAGATCCAGGTCATCGAGCCGACCGGGTCGGAGACCCAGGTGATCATGTCGCTTGGCGACGCGCAGATGCACGGCGAGAGCAAGATGATCGGGGCCTTCCGCGAGCGCATCGCGGAGCGGCCGGGCCAGGACCTGCGCTTCGCGCCCGATCTTACCCTCGTCCATCTGTTCGACGAGGCAACCGGCACGCGCCTCAACTGACGCGGGCGCGGCCGGGACTGGTGTTCAACGTGCGGCGCAACGCCGCCATTTCGGGAGGTCCATGACATGACTGGCTTCACGCGCCGCGAATCGATCGCGGTTGGTGCCGGCGCCCTGGTGGGGGCAGCCGCACTCGACGCAAGGCCGGCTGCCGCCGCCATTCCCATGGCCAAGGTCGATCCGCCCAAGCAGCCGATCGAGGCCGGCGCCACGCTGCGCGTCATTCGCCCGACCAAGTTCGTCGACTCCGACGAGACAGTCTGGAACGAGAACACCGCAAAGTTCATCAAGGCCACCGGCGTGCAGGTGCGCACCGACTTCGTCGGCTGGGAGGATATCCGCGCCCAGGTGGCGGTTGCCGCCCGCACCGGCGCCGGCCCCGACGTGGTGGCCGGCTGGGCCAACGACCCGCATCTCTACGCCGACAAGATCCTCGACATGACCGAGCTTGCCACCTATCTCGGCAAGAAATACGGCGGCTGGGGGCCGCTGCCCGAGAAATACGGCAAGAAGTTCGGCACCAACCAGTGGATCTCGCTGCCGCTCGGCTGCGGTGGCGGCGCCTGCGTCTATCGCACCTCCTGGGTGAAGGAGGCCGGCTACTCCGCGATCCCTGACCAGCTCGACAAGTTCCTCGACCTGTGCCGCAAGCTGCACAAGAACGGCCATCCGGTCGGCATGGCGCTCGGCAACTCCCAGGGCGACGGCAACGGCACCGCCACCTGGCTGCTGTGGGCCCATGGCGGCTACCAGGTGGACGAGAAGAACCAGGTCAAGATCAACAGCAAGGAAACCATCGAGGCGCTGAAATACGGCGCCGAACTGTACAAGACCTTCATCCCCGGCACGCTGTCCTGGCTCGACCCGTCCAACAACAAGGCGTTCCTGGCCGAGGAAATCGGGCTCACGCCGAACGGCGTCTCGATCTATTTCGTCGCCAAGCAGGGCGCCGCCAAGGGCGATGCCACCATGGCCAAGATTGCCGCCGATATCGGGCATGCCCGCATGCCCGGCGCCTACCAGGGCCGCGCCCCGGAATCGGCGAATACGCTCAACGCCATGGTGTTCAAGCACACCAAGTATCCGAACGCGGCCAAGGAGTATCTGCGCTTCCTGATGGAGGCCGACCAGTACGACTCCTGGCTGACCCAGTGCCTCGGCTACTGGGCGCATCCGCTGCTGGCCTTCGACCAGTCCGACTGCTGGAAGCAGGACCCGAAGATCCTGCCCTATCGTGACGCGCAGAAGATGACCTTCTACGACGGCTACAAGGGCCCGATCACCGCGGCCGCCGCGGCCGCCACGGCCGAGTACATCCTGGTGCAGATGTTCGCCGGCGTCGCGGCCGGCCAGGTCTCGCCGCAGGATGCGGTCAAGGAAGCCGAGCGCCGGCTGACGCGCATCTACAAGAAGGGCTGAACCGTCCTGGGCGCCGCCGGGGTCCTCCCGGCGGCGCCTGCGGGCGGACGCTGCACGAAAGGCGGATCATGGACGCTACCACCTGGGTGCCCACGCGAACCCAACCGAACTGGCTGGAACGCCTGTTCGACTCCAAGCCGTTCCTGATCTTCATCTGCCTGCTGCCGGCCTGCGGCCTGCTGCTCGCCTTCCTCACCTACCCGCTCGGCCTCGGCATCTACCTCGCCTTCACCGACACCGAGATCGGCGGCAACGGCCAGTGGGTCGGCTTCGACAACTTCATCAGCCTGATGGACGACCGCATCTTCATCAACACGGTGTGGAACACGATGTTCTACACCGTGGTGGCGACGGTGCTGAAATTCGTGCTGGGGCTGTGGCTTGCCCTGCTGCTGAACCACCAGCTGCCGTTCAAGTCCTTCCTGCGCGCCATCATCCTGCTGCCCTACATCGTGCCCACGGTGCTGAGCGCCATCGCCTTCTGGTGGATCTATGATCCCCAGTTCTCCATCATTTCCTACGTGCTGGTCGACCGGCTCGGGCTGATGGACCACTACATCGACTTCCTCGGCACGCCCTGGGCCGCGCGCTGGTCGCTGATCGCGGCCAATGTCTGGCGCGGCATCCCCTTCGTCGCCATCACCCTGCTCGCCGGGCTGCAGACCATCTCGCCCTCGCTGTACGAGGCCGCCCTGCTCGACGGCGCGAGCCCGTGGCAGAGCTTCCGCCACATCACCTCGCCGCTGCTGATGCCGATCCTGGCCATCGTGATGACCTTCTCGGTGCTGTTCACCTTCACCGATTTCCAGCTGGTCTACGCCATCACCCGCGGCGGGCCGATCAACTCCACCCACCTGATGGCAACCCTCGCCTTCCAGCGCGGCATTCCGGGCGCACAGCTCGGCGAGGGCGCGGCCATCGCGGTGGCCATGATTCCGTTCCTGATCTTCGCAACCCTGTTCAGCTACTTCGCGCTCGGCCGGCGCAAGTGGCAGCAGGGCTCGGACAACGACTGAGGGCCCCGGCGATGAGCAACACCACCACCGCCGCCGACGACACCCCGGTCACCGAGGCCGAGGGCCCGCAGATCCTGTCCTGGGACAGCAAGGCGCGGCGGATCGTGACGATCTACATTCCGCTCGGGATCTTCCTGTTCGTGCTGCTGTTCCCGTTCTACTGGATGGGCGTCACCACCTTCAAGCCGAACGAGGAACTGCTCAACTACAAGAACAACAACCCGTTCTGGATCAACAATCCGACGCTGGCCAACATCAACAAGCTGCTGTTCGACACCGACTACGGCCACTGGCTGGTGACCACCATGGGCATCGCCTTCGGCTCCACCTTCCTTTCCCTGCTGTCGAGCGTGCTGGCCGCCTACGCCATCCAGCGCCTGCGCTTCAAGGGCAGCGACTATGTCGGCCTCGCCATCTACGCCGCCTACCTCGTCCCGCCCTCGATCCTGTTCATCCCGCTCGCCCAGGTGGTCTTCCAGCTCGGCCTTTTCGACACCCCCTACGCGCTGGTGCTGACCTACCCCACCTTCCTGGTGCCGTTCTGCACCTGGCTGCTGATCGGCTACTTCAAGTCGATCCCCTACGAGCTCGAGGAATGCGCGCTGATCGACGGCGCCTCGCGCCTGCAGATCCTGCGCCGCATCACCCTGCCGCTCGCCGTCCCCGGCCTGATCTCGGCCGGCATCTTCGCCTTCACCCTGTCCTGGAACGAATTCATCTACGCGCTCGCCTTCATCTCCTCCACCGAGAAGAAAACCGTCCCGGTCGCCGTGCTCACCGAACTCGTCCAGGGCGACGTCTACCACTGGGGCTCGCTGATGGCCGGCGCCCTGCTGGGCTCGCTGCCGGTCGCGATCTTCTACATGTTCTTCGTCGAATACTACGTCTCCAGCCTCACCGGCGCGGTGAAGGAGTAGCCCATCCCGATCCGCGACGCCGCAGCGGGCGACCTCGCCGGCCTTCTCGCCCTCTACCGCCAGCTCAACCCCGACGACCCGGACCTGACGCCGGACCACGGCGCGCAGGCCCTCGCCGCCATGCTCGCCCATCCCGGCATGACCATCCTCGTCGCCGAGCAGGACAACCACCTCGCCGCCACCTGCACGCTGATCGTCATCCCCAACCTCACCCGCGGCGCCCAGCCCTACGCCCTGATCGAAAACGTCGTCACCGACGCCACCCACCGCCGCACCGGCCTCGGCCGCGCCGTCCTCGAAGCCGCCATCGCCCGCGCCTGGTCCGCCGGCTGCTACAAGGCCATGCTGATGACCGGCTCGAAAAACCCCGCCACCCTGCGGTTCTACGCCGGAGTGGGGTTCGTGCAGGACAAGACCGGGTTTCAGATCAGGCGGAAGTAGGGCAAGGGAAGGGCCTCCGGCGGCCAAAGGCCATTGGCCTTTGGAAACCATCCGTGCTGGCGGCTGCGTAACCGACATTCGGGAATTGGCCGAACCATCGCCGTTTCTTCGCCATGCATACCCTTGCTTCCTTGCGCCGCAGGCAATCGATCCGTGCCACCGTACCATGCCGGGTGCGGAGCATGGATTTGCTGCCTGCGGCGCAAGCAGGCAGGGCAAGCCAGCTGTTCCGGCCAATCGCCGAAAGCCGGCGCCGCGCCGCCAGCAAAAGTGGTTTCCAAAGGCCAACGGCCTTTGGCCGCCGGAGGCCCTTCCCTTCCCCTATCCCACCCCGATCAACCGCGCCCTGATCCGCGCCGAGAGCCAGTCGATCGCCGCGACGGTGGCCAGGATCAGCAGGATGATGAACAGCACCTGGTCCCAATACCCCACCCGGATGCGTTCGCTGATCTGCAGCCCGATGCCGCCGGCGCCGACCACGCCGAGGATGCTGGCGCTGCGGGTGTTGCTTTCCACCTGGTAGAGGAACTGCGCCAGCATCACGGGGGCGACCTGCGGCAGCACGCCGAAGCGCAGGCGCAGCAGGGCGTTGCCGCCGACCGCGGTGATGGCCTCGGGCTGGCGGGCGTCGGCGTTCTCGATGGCTTCGGCGAACAGCTTGGCGAGGATGGCGATCTCGGCCGCGGCGATGGCCATCACGCCGGCGAGCGGACCGAGGCCGACGGCGCGGACGAAGGCGAGTGCCCAGATCAGCGCGTCCATGCCGCGTAGCCCGTCGAAGAAGCGGCGCAGGGTGAAGTGGGCGAGGGTGTTGATCACCACGTTGCGGGCGCCGAGGAAGCCGAGCGGCACCGCGATCAGCATGGCGACGAAGCTGCCGAGGAAGGCCATGGCCACGCTCTGCGCGAGCCCGTGCAGGATGTCGCGCCACTGCTCGCCCGGGCTGGGCGGGATCATCAGGCGCAGGATGCGGGTGAGGCCCGAGAGCCCGTCCCAGATGCGCTTCGGCGTCAGGTCGAACCAGGCCAGCACCGCGATCAGCCAGGCCAGCGCCGCCAGCGCCAGCCCGATGCGCAGCGCGCGCACCCAGGCCGGCGGCCCGAAGGCGCGCGGCAGGCGGGCACGGAGCAGTGCGACTTCCGAGGGCGCGATCATCCGATCACCCGGCTGCGCAGCCGCTCCGACAGCATGTCGATGGCCGAGACCGTCAGCACGATCAGCACGATCAGCGCGCCGATCTCGTCATAGTAGCTCTTGCTGATCACCAGGTACAGCTCCTGCCCGATCCCGCCGGCGCCGACGAAGCCGATCACCGTGGAGGCGCGCACGTTGATCTCGAAGCGCAGCAGCAGGTAGCTGAGGAAATTGGGCGCCACCTGCGGCAGCATGGCGTAGCGCACGCCGTGCAGCCAGGTGCCGCCGGTCGCCCGCACCCCGTCCCATGGCCGCAGGTCGGCGTTCTCCACCACCTCGGCGAACAGCTTGCCCAGCGCGCCGGTGGTGTGGGCGGCGATGGCGAAGATGCCGGCGGGCGGGCCGACGCCGAAGGCGAAGACCAGGATCAGCGCGTAGACGATGTCGGGCACGGTCCGGAACAGCTCCAGCACCCGGCGGCAGATCAGATAGGTCGCGCGGTTGGGCGCGATGTTGGCCGAGGCCAGGAAGCACAGCGGCAGCGCGACGGCCGCGCCGCCGAGCGTGGCGAGCAGGGCGATCTGGCTGGTCTCGAACAGCATCCAGCCCCAGGCGTCGATGCGGTAGAACCAGAAGGCGAGCGAGCCCTCGGTCTTCACCCCGCCGAGCAGGTGCCGCCATTGCAGCGGCGGCACCAGCTTGGCGAAATACTCTCCGACGCGCGGCAGGCCCCTGGCCAGCGCCTCGGGGAACGCCTCCGAGACGATGGCGGAAACGATCAGGCAGGCCAGCAGGATGGCGCCGTAGCCCAGCGTGGCGGCAAACCGTGCCCGCCGCCGCGCCTCCCAGGCGGCCTCGACCGTCGCAGGACCCATTCAGCGCTTGCGGCGCTGCTCGGCCTCGGCCTTCAGCATGTCCACGAACACGATGTAGTCCTCGTGCTTCACCGGCACCCAGTCGATGCTGGAGCCCATGTCCATCGCATGGAACACGTCGGGCCGGGTCATCGGAATCGCCCGGTGCAGCGCCAGCATGTCGGCCTTGAACGCATCCGGCGTATCCCCGCGCACCGAGAGCGGGCCGTTCACGATCGGCCGCGACTTCCAGATGATGCGCAGATCCTGCATGTTCAGCAGCTTCTTCTCAACCATCACCCGCAGCGCGCCGCGGGTATAGCCCTCGTTGACGTCGCCGATGCCGGAGGCCCAGGTGACGCCGGCGTCGTACTGCTTGTTCAGCACCGCCACCACCGCCTGCTCATGCCCGCCGCCGAACCCGGTGCGGGAGAAATACTTGCCCGGCTCCGGGTCGATCCCCATGGCGCGGAACTCCGAGCGCGGGATCAGGTAGCCCGAGGCGCTGTTCGGGTCCGCCCAGGCCAGCGACTTGCCCTTGAGCTGCTCGACGCTGGTGATGCCGGAGTCGGCGCGCACATAGCACACGGCCACGTAGGAGATGCCGCCGTCCTTCTCCTTGGACGTGGTCAGCGGCACGATGTTGCCCTTGCTCTCGATCCACGCCGCCGCGTAGCTGGCCGGGATCATATAGGCCAGGTCCACCTGGCCGGCGGCGAAGCCCTGGATCACGCCGGCATAGTCGCTGGCCATCACCAGCTTGGTCGGCACCTCGAACGTCGTCTCCAGCAGCTTCTTGTAGCCGTCCACCCGCTGCAGCCGGTCGGCGTCGTTCTCGCCCCCGAGCAGCCCGATCCG
>JBGAIK010000355.1:0-3457 GCA_044225615.1 Acetobacteraceae bacterium
GGGGGGAAGGCAGGGTCGGGCTCGCCACTGATTCTCCGCCGGCGGCGGCACCCTCACCCTTCCCGTCGCTGCGCGATGGGCCGCTTCGTTGGTCTGCTGCGCAGCCCAACCACCGGAGGCGGGGAGAGGGTGGTCTTTGGATGGCCTTTGTTTTTATGGCGAGGATGTTGCAGAGGGGGCGGAGGAGGCGTTGGGCCTGGGGGGTGGCGGTCAGGAGGGATGCGACCTCGGGTTCATCGAGGAGGGCTTGGAGGCGGTTGCGGTAGTGGGCGCCCTCGTGCCGCAGCTCGTTGAGGAGCCAGCCGTGCTTCTGGGGGATCGCGACCGGCTGCTTGCCGGAGGATTTGCGGCCGGGGCGGGCCCGCGGGGCGCGTAGCGTGCCGTCGGCGAGCTTCTGCATCACGCGGGCGAAGCGGTTGCGGGTGCGGTAGAGCCAGAGGCAGAGCGGCAGGCTGATGGGAAAGCGCACCGGGTGCTTGTAGAAGATGCGGGCGACGACCGCGACGAGGCCAACGACGAGCGCGGCGAACCGCCCGGCAATGGCCGGGGCGGCGGCGCGAAGCTCGGCGGGGAGGGCGACGGGGTGCACGACAATATGCCTAGCACAGGAATAGGTGCCTGGGCAAGCGCCACGCGCGCGGGCGAAGCGGGATGATCCCGGGCCGGGCCGCGTTCTTCCTGCTGCTGGGCGCGACCGCGCTGGGGCTGTGCTGGCTGATGGCCATGGCGCTGGCGCCAGGGGGGTGGACGGCGGTGAAGGCGCTGATCCTGGCCGCCTTCGTGCCCAACGCGGTGTGGCTGGGGGTGTGCGTCGGCAACGCGGTGGCCGGGTTCGCGGTGCTGGTGGGCCGGCGCGATCCGGCGCGCGCGGTGCTGCCGGTGGCGGGCGACGTGGAGCGCGGGCCGATCGTCGCGCGGACGGCGATCGCGGTGACGGTGCGCAACGAGGACATGGACGCGGTGCTGCCGCCGCTGGCCGCATTGCTGGCGGGGCTGGACGATCCCGAGCACTTCACCCTGTTCATCCTGTCCGACACGCAGGACCCGGCGCTGGCGGCGCGGGAGGCGGCGGCGGTGGCGGGTTTTCCCCATCCGGTGCGCTATCGGCGGCGGACCCGCAATGACGGGTTCAAGGCCGGCAACGTGATGGAGTTCCTGGACCATCACGCGGACGGACATGAACTGGCGCTGATGCTGGATGCGGACAGCGCGATGTCGCCGGCGGCGGTGCGGCGGCTGGTGCGGATCATGCAGGCGGCGCCGCGGCTGGGGCTGGTGCAGAGCCTGACCGCCGGGCGGCCGGCTTCGCTCGCCTTTCCGCGGCTGTTCCAGTTCGGGATGCGGGCGGGGATGCGGGTCTGGGCGGTGGGGCAGGCGCTGTGGCAGGGCGATTCGGGGCCGTACTGGGGGCACAACGCGATCCTGCGCATCGCGCCGTTCCGGGAGCACTGCCGGCTGGACCCGCTGCCGGACGGGAGCACGATCCTGTCGCACGACCAGGTGGAGGCGGCGCGGCTGCGGGCGGCCGGCTGGGGGGTGGCGGTGTGGGCCGACGACACCGGCTCGTTCGAGGCCAATCCGCCGGCGATGCCCGAGTTCCTGCACCGGGACGGGCGGTGGCTGGCAGGGAACCTGCAGTACCGGCACCTGATCCTGCTGCCGGGCTTCCGCCCGATGGGGCGGTGGCAGCTGTTCCAGGCGATGCTGATGTTCGCCGCCGCCCCGCTGCACGTGGCGATGTTCGTGCTGGCCTGCATCGCGGCCCAGACGGCGCCGGCCGACTACCCGCGCGAGGCCCTGCTCGGGCTGGCGCTGGCCTGGCCCCTGGCGCTGTATGCGCCGAAGCTGCTCGGCTACCTGGAGACGCTGCTGTTCCGCGACAGGCGGGCGCGCTACGGCGGCGGGGGCCGGTTCGCGGCCGGGGCGGGGGTGGAGTTCGCCTTCATGCTGCTGCTGGACGCGACGTCCAACGTGGCGAAGACGCTGGCCATGGGACGGCTGCTGCTGGGGGCGAAGGCCGGGTGGCTGCCGCAGAACCGCAGCGACCGGGGGGTGGGCTGGGGCGAGGCGGCGCGGCTGGTCTGGCCGCATACGCTGCTGGGTGTCGTGTGCTTCGCGGCGCTGGCCTGGGCGTCGCCGGCGATGGCGCTGCTGGCGCTGCCGTTTGCCGGCGGGCTGCTGGTGGCGGTGCCGTTCTGCGTGGCGACGTCGGGGCCGGTGCTGTCCTTGTGGCTGGTGCGGCGCGGGATCGGGGCGATGCCGGAGGAGCTGGAATGAGCGCGCCCGGGCCGGACGCGCTGCGGCTGATGCAGGGCCTGGCGCAGACCGTCATGGCGCAGCGGCTGGAGCTGGTGAACGCGAACGCGACCGTCGGCGAGCTTGCCTGGGTGTGGGGCAAGGATGTCGGCACGCTGGCGCCGCACTGGCGGCATCGGCTGTGGTTCGAGGGCGGCCGGCTGGCGGGATTTGCCTGGGCGCATCTGCCGCACCGCGTGCTGCGCAGCGATGGCACGATCCGCGACGTGGCGGAGGCCGACCTGGTGTGGCAGACGCATCCGGCGCGGCCGGAACTGCTGGGGGAGATGCTCGACTGGTATGACGCCGAGGCGGCGGGCGCCGACCGCCTGCTGACGCTGCAATCGGCCGACACGGCGGCGCGCGCGATCGCCGAGGCGCAGGGGTACCGGCTCGATGCGGCGGCGGCGGACGCGGAGAACGGGTCGTGGCACCAGTTCAATGCGCGGGACCTCGCGGAGGTGCCGGCGCCGGCGCTGCCTTCGGGATTCCGTTTCCTCTCGGCCGGTGACGTGTCGGTGGCGGCGGCGGCCCAGGCGCATCGCGACGCGTGGCATCCTTCGAGCTTCACGGCGCAGTCGCTGGCGCAGGTGCGGGGCACCTGGCCCTATCGCGCCGACCTGCACGTGCTGGTGGCCGCACCGGACGGGACACTGGCGGCAAGCGCGATCATCTGGCTGGACGCGGTGACGCGGACCGCCGAGTTCGAGCCGGTGGGCACGCACCGGGACTTCCGGCGGCGCGGGTTGGGAACGGCGCTGCTGCTGCACGGCATGGGGCTGGCACGGGCGGCGGGGGCCGCGCGGATGCTGGTGGCCTGCCTGGGCGCGGCGGGCCGTTCCGCGGCGCGGGGGCTGTATTGCGGGGTCGGGTTCGCGGCGTTCACGCGGGATGTGCCGATGGTGAAGGGCGGGGGGTAGGGAAGGGCCTCCGGCGGCCAAAGGCCGAGGGCCTTTGGAAACCGATCCGTGCTCGGGGCTGGATCGCCGGCCGTCGCTGATTTGCCGCATCGCCGATCGGCGGGTCTTGCTTTGGATTCCTTGCGCCGCAGGCATTGACATCCGTGCCACCGCTCGCGGCATCGCCCGGTGGCGAGAATTGAATGCCTGCGGCGCAAGGCAAGGAAGTTGAACGATATTTCGGCCAATCACCGATGGCGATT
>JBGAIK010000356.1:0-3436 GCA_044225615.1 Acetobacteraceae bacterium
AGCCGGGGCTGCTGGCGCCGACCACCACCGGCACCCGCCCGACGACGCGGCGGACGACATGGGCGGTGAACTGCATCGCCTCGGCCGCCGAGAGCTTCGGCGCCTCGCCCATCATGCCGAGGATGGTCAGCCCGGTGGCGCCGCGCTCCAGGTAGAATTCCACCATCCGCTCGGTGCTGGCGGCGTCGATCGCGCCCCTCTCGTCGAACGGGGTGACGGTGATGATGTAAACGCCGGCTGCGGATTCATCGAGCATGCTGCAACCCTACCAATGGTCCGAGGCCCTGGCCGCCCACAGGGCCGGCGTGCCGAGCACCTCGGCGATGCGTGCGGCATAGGCGGCGAGCAGGCGCTCGCCCTTTTCGGGCGTGCCGGCGGCGGCGTTGCCGATCACGCCGCTGCGCGCCCGCGCGTTCAGCGCCTGCCAGCGGAACACCCTGGGGCCGACCAGCGCCTCGATCTCGGGGCGGTCCTGGTCCGGACCATGCGCCTCGCCGAGGCGGTCGTGCCGCACCAGCTGCGGCTCGGTCGCCATCAGCATGCTGGTCTCCGCCTCGCAGGCATGCAGCACGGCCGACTGGGTTTCCAGGATGGCCCGGGTGTCCGCCTCACCCACCTCGTAATAGGCGAAAGTGACCAGCGGGATGCGCAATTCCACGGTCAGCTCGCTGACCAGCACCGTCAGCGGCGCCGCGTTGCCGCCATGGCCGTTCAGCAGGCAGATGCGCCGGAACCCGCCGCGGGCCAGCGACCGGACGATGCCGCGCAGCAGCCCGTGGAAGGTGGCGTAGTCGATGGTGACGGTGCCGCCCAGCTCCATGTGGTGCTCGGAGAACCCGGTCCACACGGTCGGCGTGACCAGCACCGGATGCCCCGCCGCATCGAGCAGCCGCGCGGCGCGGAACGCCGCCTCGGTGGCAAGCCGGTGGTCCACCATCACCGGCAGATGCGGCCCGTGCTGCTCGGTGGCGCCGACCGGCACGATGACGATCGCATCCCGCGCCGCCAGTTCGCGCAGCTCGGGCGCGGTGCGGGCGGCGAAGGCGATCGCATCGTCCATCAGACGCGCTTGTGGCTGCCGTCGCACAGCGGCTTGCCGGCGCTCTGCTTGCAGGCGCAGAACCAGGCGTCGCCGTCCTTCTCGGCCTTGTATTCCATCGGCGCCAGCCCGGTGCCCTTGTGCGAGCCGTCGCAGAACGGCTGGCTCGCGCTCTTCCCGCAGGCGCACCACCAGTACGACTTGCCGGCTTCCACGGCGACCTTGATCGGCGCGCGGCCGGCAATGACGGGGCTATCGGGCATGTTCATGCTCCCTGGCTGGGTCGTCCCGGCATGCTAGGCTGCCCGCTTCGTTCCGCCAACCGGAGCCCCGTCCATGCGCCTCGCCGTCCTGCTGCTCGCGCTGAGCCTCGCCCTGCCCGCCCATGCCGAGTGCCCCGGCGGTGCGCCGGGCGACCCGGCGGTGACGGTGCAGCTCTTCTTCGGCCGCAACATCAAGGGCGGCGGCACGGTCGATGCGGCGGCCTGGGCCGCACGGTGCTGGACGGCCACGGCCAGTGGCAGCAGCGGTCCACCGGCAAGGTGATCTCGGAGCCGTCGACGATCGTGCTGATCGTCACCGAGGGCACGGCCGAGAACTGGCGGAAGTTCCAGGCCATCCGCAACGACTACAAGGCGCGGTTCAACCAGGAATCGGTGGGGCTGGTGACCAATGCCGCCTGCGCGTCCTGGTAGGGCTCAGCCACGCCGCCGGATGCAGGGGGCGGCCAGCTTCACGTAGCCATCGGGGTCGCTGCCGCTGCCGATCCACCAGTCGGGGATGCCGACCGGGCAGGGATTGCGGTCGTAGACGGTGCGGCCGTCCTCCGTGGTCACGCTGAAGGCCGCGTCCTCCAGGCAGGCGGAGGCACGCAGCATCGAATAGGCCTCGTTGAGCTCGGCCAGGCCGCGCACGCGCATCCTGACCGTGTTCAGCCCGTTCGAGGCCTCGATGAGGAACATGCGGATCCCCTGGCATTCTCGGCGCCATTACGCGCACAGATCGGTGGCGATTGCGCGCCTGCAAGCGTCACCGACGGTTATTTCGGCGTCATTTCCGCCCCGCGCCCCGCATGTCCGCCGTGGCGCCGCCGGTCCGGTGCCGCTAGGCTGGCCGGCGGGAGGGTCCGCCATGTTCCGCCTGATCGTCGCCTGCCTGCTGCTCGCCCTGCCCGCGACCGCGCAGGAGCGGGTGGTCAACGTCTACAACTGGACCGACTACATCGATCCCTACGCGATCGCCCAGTTCCAGCGCGAGACCGGCATCCGGGTGCGCTACGACGTCTACGACAGCCTCGAGACCCTGGAAGGCAAGCTGCTCGCCGGCAAATCCGGCTACGACGTGGTGGTGCCGACCAGCGAGCCGACCTTCTCGCGCCTGGTGCGCAGCGGCGCGCTGCGGCCGCTCGACCGGGCGCGGCTGCCGAACCTCGCCGGGCTCGACGCGGCCCTGATGAAGCAGGTGGAGGCCTCGGACCCGGGCAACCGGCACGGCGCGATCTACCTCTGGGGCACGATCGGGCTCGGCGTGAATGAGGCCCGGGTGAAGGCGCTGGCGCCCGACGCGCCGATGGACAGCTGGGACCTGCTGCTCAGGCCCGACTGGGCGCGCCGCGTCGCGCGCTGCGGCATCACCATGATGGACAGCGCCATCGACGTGATCCCGAGCGTGCTGAAATATCTCGGCCGCAGCCCGGACAGCACGGATGCCGCCGATCTCGATGCGGTGGCGAAGGCGCTGGGCGCGATCCGGCCGTTCATCCGCGCCTTCGCCAGCGGCGGCGCGGTGGAGGCGATGGCCGCCGGCGAGACCTGCCTCGTGCTGTCCTATTCCGGCGACGTGATCCAGGCCGGCGCCCGCGCCGCGGAAGCCGGCAAGGGGGTGGCGCTGCGCTACGTGGCGCCGAAGGAAGGCGCACAGCTCTGGTTCGACATGCTCGCCGTCCCGACCGACGCGCCGCACCCGGTGGAGGCGCACGAATTCATCAACTTCATGCTGCGCCCGGCCATCATGGCCGGCATCACCAACCAGGTGCGCTATCCCAACGCGGTGCCCGCCAGCGCCGCGGGCATCCGCCCCGAGGTGGCGGCCGATCCGGCGATCGCGCCCCCGGCGGAATTGCGGGCGCGCTTCTTCACCATCGGCGCGGTGTCGCCGGAGGCCACGCGGGCACGCGCCCGGATGTGGGCACGCTTCAAGTCCGGCCGCTGAGCCGGAAAAGGGGAAACGACCGATGATCCACGAATTGCGCCAGTACACGCTCAAGCCCGGCAAGCTGGGCGAATACCTGCAGCACGCCGAGACCATCGGCCGCCCGGCACGCGGCAACAACTACGGCGTGAACCACGGCTACTGGACCACCGAGTTCGGCGCGCTCAGCCAGGTCTGGCACATCTG
>JBGAIK010000357.1:0-3957 GCA_044225615.1 Acetobacteraceae bacterium
GTCCGCGAAATCGGGCTGGCCCGCGGACAGTTCGACGTGGTGCACCGGGGGGCCGTCTATGACCTGACGGTGGATACTTCGGTCGCGACGGCGCAGGAATGCGCGGAGATCGTCAGGGCAAGGTTGGGGCTCTAGGGAGGCCCTTGCCTTCCTTCCCGCCTTGTCCAAGCTGGGCGAAACGTCGGAGGACGGCATGATTGAGAATCCAGTGCGCACCAAGCTGATGTCGGGCGGTGTGGCGATGGGCGTGATGGCGTTCGAGTTCTTCACCCCTGGCCTGGCCCGGGTGCTGAAGGCGGGCGGCGCCGAGTTCGTGATCCTGGACAGCGAGCACAGCGGCGCGGGGATGGACACGCTGAAGGCGGCGATCGCCTATGCGCGGCTGGCGGGGTTGCCGCCGTTCGTGCGGGTGCCGGGCTGTGCGCGGCATCTGATTTCGCCGGTGGTGGATGCGGGGGCGCTCGGCATCATGGTGCCGATGCTGGAGACGGCGCAGCAGGCGCGGGACCTGGTGTCGTGGTGCCGGTATCGGCCGGAGGGGACGCGGGGGCTCGCGTTCGGGATGGCGCATGACGATTACGCGCCGGGCAATGTCGGGGCAGCGATCCGGGCGGCGAACGAGGCGATCCTGACCATTGCGCTGATCGAGACGGCGACCGGGCTGCACAATGCCCGCGAGATCATGGCGGTGCCGGGGCTGGACCTGGGCTGGCTCGGCCATTTCGACATGACGGACAGCCTAGGCTTCACCGGGCAGTTCGACGATCCGCGCTATCACGCGATGGAGGCGGAACTGCTGGCGGCGGCGCAGGCGGCGGGCAAGCCGTTCGGCTGGCTGGCGGGCAATGGGGCGGAGGCGAAGGCAGCGCTGGGGCGGGGGTTCCGGGCGCTGTGCATTTCGACGGATATCGGGTTGCTGCGTGGGGCTGTGACGGCGGAATTCGCGGCGGCGCGATCATAGAAGGAAGTTGAACAAAGAGGCAGCGAGGCAGCGAGAAGCAATTTTCCTCGCTGCCTCGCTGCCTCTTTGTTCGACTGTCTTGCAGTACTCCGCCAGCGCCGGTGCCAGCGCCGCTCGGCGGCGCCCCAGGCCAGGCCGATGCCCAGGATCGCCAATGCCCCGCACCCGGCCATGATCTCGACGGCCGGCAGCACGCCGTAGCGGTCGGCGAGCGCGCCGATCAGCAGCTGGCCGAGCGGACCGGTGCCGATGCAGACGGTGATCAGGCCCAGCAGGCGGGAGCGCATGGCGGGCGGAATATTTCATCACCACCAGCGTCTGCATGTTGCTGAAGGCTGCCGTGCCGGTGCCGCCGAGCACCAGCACCAGGCGGGCCAGCCAGAGAGGCCACGAACGGCATGACCATCAACGTGACCGCGAACAGCACCGAGCCGGCCACCATGAACGCGCGGGGTGACATCGGCGGCGAGCCGCGCGCGCGGCAAGGATGCCGGCCACCAGCGCGCCGGCCGATTCGGCCGCGCCGAGGAAGCCCACCTGCGCGTTGGGCACACCGAACAGCGTCAACGCGATCGGCGCCACCATGGCCGAATAGCAGAATACGAAAGCGTTCATCGCCACCGTGATGCCCAGCACGCCCATGATCGGCGGAATGCCGGCGGCCGAGCGCAGCCCTTCCAGCAGATCCCGTGCCGCGCCGGGCAGCGACAGGCGGCGGGATACCTGGCTGTGCGCGATGGGCCAGGCCAGCGCGAAATTCATCACGCTCAGCGCCACCGTCAGCGCATAGGCGCCGGACAGGCCCAGCCCGGCATAGACGACCCCGCCCAGCAGCGGGCCGATCATCCGCGTTGTGGCGCCGGCCAGGCTGTCGATGGCGATGGCGCGGGAGAGCAGGGCAGGGGGTACCAGGTCACCCACCATGCGCCGGCGGCTCGACATCTCGGTGGACCAGACGGTGCCGCACAAGAACGAGGCCAGGCCGATCTGCCAGGGCTGCGCCATGCCCAGCACGGCCAGCGCGCAGATCACGGCGGAGGAGGACGCGGTCAGCACCATGCCCCATTGCAGGATGCGCTTGCGGTTCAGCGCTTCCGACACCACGCCGGCGAAGGCGCCGAACATCAGCATCGGCAGGGTGCGCGCGGCGGTGACGGCGGCGACGGCGAAGCCCGATCCGGTCAGCTCGTAGGTGAACAGCGCGGCCGACAGCAATTCGAGCCAGCGCACCACGTTGTTGGCGCCGCCGATCACCCAGAGCCGGACGATGTCCGGTCGCACAAGTCGCGTTTCCATCCCGGCGCCAGCATGCGTTGACCGGCGCGTGCTGGCCTAATGCGAAGAACGCGCTGTAGGCTTGATGGGAACACAGGGGAACACGTCATGCGCCTGCCCTTTCTCGATCCCGCCACGCTGGATGACGCCCAGCGCAAGGCGCGCGACGCCGCGATTTCCGGCAAGCGCGGGCGGATGCCGCCGCCGGCGGAGATGTGGCTCTACAGCCCCGAGCTCGCCAACCGCGCCCAGGCGCTGGGCGAGTTCATCCGCTTCGACACCTCGCTGGGGGCGGCGATGGCGGAGCTTGCCATCCTGGTGACGGCGCGGCACTGGAGCAGCCACTACGAGTGGTATGCGCACAAGCGGCTGGCGCTGGCCGCCGGGCTCGATCCCGCCATCATCGAGGCGATCCGCGACCGGCGGATGCCGGACTTCCCGGATGCCAAGGCGCGCGCCATCTACGACTATGCCATGGCGCTGCATGCCAACGGCGTGACCCAGCCGCTGCACGACGCCATGGTCGCGGCCTGGGGGCCGAAGGGCGTGGTGGAGGTGGTGGGCATCTGCGGCTACTACACGCTGGTTTCGATGACGTTGAATGCGTTCGAGCTCCCGCTCCCGGAGGGCGAGGTCTCGGAGCTGAAATAGGAGGACCCCATGAGCGAGGCCTGCATCGTCGGCTGGGCGCATACCCCGTTCGGCAAGCTGGAAGACCCGGACGTCGAGAGCCTGATCGGGCGCGTGGCGCGCGCGGCGATCGACGATGCCGGGGTGGACCCGGCGGAGATCGACGCGGTGTTCGTGGGGCTGTTCAACAACGGCTTCTCGAAGCAGGACTTCCCGGCCTCGATGGTCATGCAGTCGGTGCCGGAGCTGCGCTTCAAGCGCGCCACGCGCTACGAGAATGCCTGTGCCTCCGGCTCCGCCGCCGTGCATGGCGCGCGCGACTTCCTCGCCGCCGGGCGCGGGCGGTTCGCGCTGGTGGTGGGCGCCGAGAAGATGACGGCCACGCCCGCCGCCGAAGTGGGCGACATCCTGCTGGCGGCGTCGTACCGCAAGGAGGAGGGGGACATCCCGGCCGGGTTCGCCGGCGTGTTCGGCCGCATTGCCGAGCAGTATTTCCAGCGCTACGGCGACCAGTCCGATGCGCTGGCGGCGATCGCGGCCAAGAACCACCGCAACGGCGTGGACAATCCCTATGCGCAGATGCGCAAGGATCTCGGCTTCGATTTCTGCCGGACCGTGAGCGACAGGAACCCCTATGTCGCGCCGCCGCTGAAGCGGACCGACTGCTCGCTGGTGTCCGACGGTGCCGCCGCCCTGGTGCTGGCCGACGAGGAGACGGCGCGCACCCTCGGCAAGGCCGTGCGCTTCCGCGCCGCAGTGCAGGTGAACGACTTCCTGCCGCTGTCCCGCCGCGACCCCACCGCGTTCGAGGGCGCGGCCCAGGCCTGGCGCATGGCACTGGAACAGGCTGGGCTCGACCTCGCCGAACTCTCCTTCGTCGAGAGCCATGACTGCTTCACCATTGCCGAGCTGCTCGAATACGAGGCGATGGGGCTCACGGCGCCCGGCCAGGGCGCCCGCGCGGTGCTGGAGGGCTGGACGGCGAAGGACGGCAGGCTGCCGGTGAACCCATCGGGCGGGCTGAAGGCCAAGGGCCACCCGATCGGCGCCACCGGCGTGTCCATGCATGCCATCGCGGCGATGCAGCTCAC
>JBGAIK010000358.1:0-3375 GCA_044225615.1 Acetobacteraceae bacterium
GGCGATCGCCGGCGGCACCATCGCCGGCGACGTCGTCGATGCCTCGATCCGCTCCCTGGCCGGCCCCGCCACCCAGCGCGCCCCCACCATCGCCGACAACGACGCCCGCGGCTGCAAGGTCAGCGACACCTGGTTCGATCCCGCCTCCCGCATCATCTGGGAGGCCCGCTCCGTCACCGGCCAGGCCTCCTGGGTCCCGCTCGCCGGCTTGCCCGACTATCCGATGTCCGGCCAGCCCGCCGCCGCCGTGCTCTACGGCACCATCCAGCTCCACCCCGACTGGACCGGCGCGGCGATCACCATCACCCGCGACGCCGGCAGCCCCTCCACGCTGGACGTGCCGCTCATCTTTCGCGCGCCCTGGATCGGCAAGATCGTCGACCAGGCCGCGGCCGACGCCTTCTGCGCCGGCACCGTCGGCCGCATCACCAAGGCGTTCGACCAGACCGGCGGCGGCAACCACGCCACCGCGCTCACCAGCCACGCGCCCATCTGGGACAGCACGAAGCAGATCAACGGCATCCCCGTGATCTCCTTCCAGTCCGTCAAGCACGATTTCGCGGCCGACGGCGGGCCGGCGGCGGTGAACCACTACCTCGTCATCCCCAACGGCGTCACCTGGAACCCGGCCGACTGCACCTGGCTCATGGTCTACGCCCACAACAACCCCGGCACCGCGGCCGATCCGGGCGGGCTGCTCACCAACGCCGCCGGCACCTTCGGCTGGGCGCAGACCTACAACGACGGCCAGGGCCTGCGCGGCGTCGGCCTGCAGGGCACCGCCGACACCCACCTCACCACCACGCCGAGCGTCCTGTGCGTCTCCGGCGGCGCCAGCTTCTGGCGCATGTGGAACGGCAACGACTACGAATCGGTCGGCCATCCCACCACCACCACGGCCGGCGCCGGCGGCAATATCGGCTGGTCGAGCTCGGCCGGCGGGTCGATCTTCTCGATGGTCGCCTTCGCGCTCTGGACCTCGCAGCTCTTCACCTCGCAGGTCCGCCCGCCGCTGATGACCAATTTCGAGAAGGCGTGCGGCATCCAGAATCAGTTCGATCACCTGATCATCGTCGCCGGCGCCAGCGGCGACAGCGGCACCGCCAGCACCACCGGATCCAGCTGGCCGTTCGAGCTGGCCCGCGCGCTGCCGCCCTCCTGCCGCATCATCAACAACAGCTCGCACGGCCACACCCTCACCGCGCTGTGGGACCGCCGGGTGCAGATGCTCGGCAATCCCTTCACCAGGCACCGCGGCGCCACCGCCGACACCGTCGTCTTCGTCATCACCCCCGCCGGCAACGACTTCGCCCAGGGCGCCAGCCTGGAGACGGTGAAGGCCAACACGCAGGCCCTGGTCGCCTACTGCAAGGGCCTCGGCAGCAACGTCCGCGTGGTGCTGTCGCTCAAGTTCATGCAGCAGCGCTTCATCGGCGATGCGGTGAAGACGGCCGCGTTGCAGGGCTACAACGAATGGGTGGCGGCCTCCTACAACGTCCCGATCGAGCAGGGCGGCTGCGGCGCTGATGACTATGCCGACCAGTTCAACGCGCCCCTCATCAGCAACGCCACCTATACCTCGCCGGTGGCCATCAACGACGACAGCAAGTCGCCGGACAACCTGCACCTCTACTCCGACGGCCAGTCCACCGTGATGATGCTCTACGCCGCGCCCATCCGCCGCGTGCTGCGGGCGGCCTGACGCGCAATGCCCAGCACCATCCCCGACGCGGCGATCGCCGCCGTCATGCCGCGCCTGGCCGAGCAGATCCCCACCGCCGCGCTGGAGCGCGACCGCCGCGCGCCGATCGACCTGGACACCGAGTCGCTGCCCCGCCTCGTGGTCACCTGCACCGGGCTGGAGCCGGATACCGGCCAGGAGCCCGGCTACACCCACTACACCGTCACCCTCGCCGTCACCGGCTATGCCAAGGCCGGCGACGACACCCCCGCCGCCCAGGCCGTCTACGCCCTGCACGCCGCCGTCGTGGCCGCCCTGGCCGGCTGGACGCCCGACACCGCCGGCCTCGGCGACCTGGCCGAGGGCGCCGCCGACTTCGCCCTCTACGACGCCGAGGACTCTGCCGACCCGGCCGGCGAGTTCACCGCCACCTTCACCCTCCTCGCTGTGACGGCAACCGGCTCCCCCACCCTGTAGCGGAGACTCGCCATGACGCTTTCCCTCGTCCGCATGCGGTTCTCCGCCGCGGCGGCCAAGATCGAGACCACCCCCGGCACCGACGCCATCGCCGGCACCCCGGCGGCTGCCGACTGGGTCGCCGGCGACTTCCAGGTCGACTACAACCCCCAGGTCATCGACAACCCCGAGCTTACCGGCACGCTCGACAAGGCGCCCTCCATCGTCGGCGGCCTGCGGCCCCGCATCACCATGCGCGTGCCCCTGCGCGGCTCCGGCACCGCCGGCACCGCGCCGGAATTCGGCAAGCTGCTCAAGTGCTGCACCATGGCCGAGACGGTCACCGCCGCCGCCGTCGGCGCCCCCACCGCCGCCGCGTCCGGCACCACCACCACCGTCACCGCGGCCTCGCCCTTCGGCACCACCGCCCAGCAGTATCGCGGCATGCCGCTGCTGATCACCGGCGACCAGACCGGCACCACCGGCGTCATCGACTACACCACCGGCCGCGTCATCACGGTGGGCGACACCCGCACCGCGATGACGAGCTCCACCAACCTGCAGATCCCTAACAACGTGCTCTACAGCCCCACCTCGGACGAGAGCACGTACAAGACCGCGACGATCATGTTCTACGCCGACGGCCTGCAATGGATCTTCACCGGCTGCCAGGGCACCTGGTCGCTGGAAATGACCACCGGCGGCATCGCCTTCCTCACCTTCGACATGACCGGCCAGCTCGCCACCCACACCACCGCTTCCATGCCCACCGGCTGGAACACCGCCGTGCGCCTCACCCCGCCGCGCTGGGTGGCCGGCCGCGCCCAGCTCAACAAGTCGCTCGCCCGCTGCCGCCGCCTGGTGCTCGATTTCGGGGTGGACGCGGTGCTGCCCGACAACCCGGAAGCAACCGAGGGCTACGATCCCGCCGTGCCGATCAGCCGCGACTGCCGCGGCAGCATCGACCCGCTGATGGACACCACCACCGCCGCCGCCCTCTTCGCGGCGTTCAAGGCCGGCACCGCCATGTCGCTGATGGCCCAGATCGGCGCCACCGCCGGCAACCGCTTCATGGTCATCGCCCCGGCGGCCAAGGCGGTCGGCTACCGCCCCGGCGAACGCGACGGCCTCGGCCAGAACGACATCGCCTTCGCCCTCGATGGCGCGGACAGCGACTTGTTCCTCGCCCAGTTCTGAACAAGGCAGGCAAGAACTTCTTTTTCTGAAGAAAAAGAAGC
>JBGAIK010000359.1:0-3373 GCA_044225615.1 Acetobacteraceae bacterium
ATCCGCCTGCCGCCGGACTGGAGCGCGGTGCACACGCCCGACGGCGGCGTGCTGCGGCCGGAGCCGGCGGTGCGGCTGTTCTGCGCCCAAGCCGCCCGCCACGGCGCCACCCTGCGCTTCGGCGCCGAGGTGGCGGCGGTGGAACCGGCCGCCGGCGGCATCCGCGTGGTCCTGGCCGATGGCGAGGCGATCCGCGCCGACCGCGCGATCCTCGCCGCCGGCGCCTGGATGCCCGCTTTGGTCCCGGAACTGCGCCCCCATCTGCGCATCACCCGCCAGGCCTCGATCTGGCTCGCCCCCCTGCGCCCCGGCCTGTTCGCCCCCGGCCGCTTCCCGGTCTTCCTGCTCGACGACGACCAGGACACGCTCTACGGCTTCCCGGACATGGCGGGCAGCGGCGTGAAGGTCGCCTCCCACCGCGCCGGCGAGACCGTCACCGACCCGGCGGCCCTGCGCCGCGAGGCCGCGCCCGGCGAGGCGGAGGCGATCCGCGGCGGCCTCGCCCGCCACATGCCCGACGCCGCCGGCCCCATCCGCCGCTTCGCCGCCTGCATGTACACCCGCACCCGGGACGACGACTTCATCATCGACCTGCACCCGTCCGACCCGCGCATCGTGCTCGCCTCGCCCTGCTCCGGCCACGGCTTCAAGTTCGCGCCCGTGATCGGCCAGGCGCTGGCCGACCTCGCGCTGGCCGGCGGCACCGCGGTGCCGATCGGGCGCTTCACGCTCGCGCGCTTCGCGGCCGGCTGACGCCGGCGCCTCATACCGGCCCGCGTTGCTGTTGACCCATGAGGAATGGGTCAACGCGGGCCGGCATGAGTCCTGGTTTTGCGCGCGGCCGCCCCGCCAACCCCGCGCGCGATACCGACCGGCACGAACGCCGGAAGAGCAGGCGTTCGTGCCGGGCGCAATCAGCCCATCAGACGGTCCACCGCCACCTTCGCCCCGGTCCGCGCCGCCTCTGTGATGGCCAGCGTCGTCGCCAGCGTGATCGCGCCGTCGCGGCCGGAGAGCACCGGCGCCTCCGCGCCACGGATGACCGCGGCGAAGTTGCGGATCTGCTCATGGTACGGGTCGGCCGGGGCCACCGGCACGCGCAGCTGGGTCAGGGGGGTGCCCCAGCTCTCCGCGCCCGGATCGTGCCAGCGGTGCTGCAGGTTGGGCACCGACAGCGAACCCCGCGTGCCGGCGACCAGGATGCAGTTCTCGGGCTCGGTCGGGTAGAACGGATTCTCGCGCGAGGTCCATTCCCACGACCAGGGCGCCGAGACGGTGTCGGAGACGATCAGCGTGCCGAGCGCGCCCGACTTGAAGGTGAGCGCGACGGCGGCGGTCTCCTCCACCGGGTTGCCGCGCACCGCGCCGTCGGTGGCGGCCTGGACGGTGGCGACGTCGCCGCACAGCATGCGCAGGCAGTCGATGTCGTGGATGGCGTTGATCAGCACCGGCCCGCCGCCCGGCTCGCGCCGCCAGGCGACGTCGAAATAGTCGCGCGGCTTGTGGCTGAGCCACATGGCGGTGACCGCCACCACGCGGCCGATGCCGCCGCTGCGCACGATCTCGGCCGCCTTGCGCATGATCGGGTTGTGGCGGCGGTGGTGGCCGACCAGCACCGGCACGCCGGCCCGCTCGCCGGCTTCGACGAGCGTGCGCGCCGCCGCGATGCTGTCGGCGATCGGCTTCTCCACCAGCACCGGGATGCCGCGCTCGATGCAGGCCAGGGCCGCCGAGAGGTGCAGCTGGTTGGGCACCGCGACGATCACGCCGTCCGGGCGCGCATGGTCCAGCAGGTCCGGGATCGTGGCATGGATGGCATAGCCGAGGCGCTGCGCCTCGACCGCCGCGAACGGCGCGGGATCGCAGACGGCGGCGAGCGTGGCGTCGTCGCGGTGCGACCGCAGCACCTCGATATGCTTGCGGCCGATCAGGCCGGCGCCGATGACGGCGATGCGGGCTTGGGACATGGGTGCCTCAGGCGGTGAAATGGGCGGGGTTCATCGGGGCCGGCGCGCCCGGCACGGATGGCGCGAAGCCCATGCGGGCAACCACGTCGCGCCCGGCATCGATGCGCGGCGCGACCTCCACCAGCGTGACGCCCTGCGGCGTCAGGCGGAAGACCGCCCGCTCGGTGACGTAGAGCGCCTCCTGGCCGCGCCTGAGTGCCTCGGCACCGGACCAGGTGACCTGCTCCACGCGGGGCACGAACTTGGTCACCTCGCCATGGCGTGCGACCGCGAGGCGTCCGCCGCCGATGTCGAGCCGCGTGCCCTTGGCGTCGAACGTGCCGCAGAACACCACCTTGCGGGCGTTCTGGGCGATGTCGATGAACCCGCCCGGCCCGACCGGCACGCCGCCCAGCTTCGAGACGTTGACGTTGCCGGCGGCGTCGATCTCGCCGAAGCCGAGGAAGGCGATGTCGAGCCCGCCGCCCGAGTAGAAGTCGAACTGGGTCGGCCCGTCGATCATCGCGGTCGCGTTGCGGGCATAGCCGAACAGCGTGCCGTCCAGCAGCGCGCCGCCATAGGTGCCGTGCTCGATGGTCTGGTAGTAGCGGTCGAGGTCGCCGTTGGCGGCCACCAGCCGGGCCACGCCGTCGGGGATGCCGAAGCCGTAGTTGATCACCGCCCCGTCGCGCAGCTCCTCCGCAGCGCGGCGGGCGATCACCTGGCGGACGTTGAACGCGGGCGGCGGCGGGCGCTCGGCCGGCCCCTTGATCTCGCCCGACAGCGTCGGGTCGTGCACCACGTCGTAGCCCATCGCCTGCGCCGGATCGACGACGATGGCATCGACCCAGGCGCCGGGGATGCGCACCGCGCGCGCCGGCAGGGCGCCCACCGCCACCGCGCTGCGCACCTGCACGATCACCTTGCCGCCCGAGTTGCGCGCGGCCAGCGCGACGGCCTGGATGTCCAGGTTCGCCGCCTCCTGGTCCAGGCTGACATTGCCGTGGGCATCGGCCATCGAGCCGCGCAGCAGGGCGACATGCACCGGAAAGGGCAGGTAGCGCAGCAGCTCGCGCCCATCGACGGTGACCACCTCGGCCAGCGGCGCGCCGGCCGCGCTGTTCATCCGCCCGCCATCGAGCCGCGGATCGACGAAGGTGCCGAGCCCGACATGGGTGAACAGGCCCGGGCGCCGGGCGCCGATCTCGCGGAACAGCTGCATGGCGACGCCGGCGGGCAGCACATAGGCCTCGATGCGGTCCTGGCGGGCGAGCTCCTGCATCCGCGGCGACCACACCCAGTGGCCGCCGATGACCTTGCGCACCAGCCCCTCATGGGCGAAGCGGTTGAGCCCGCGCGCGGCGCGATCGCCGATGCCGAGCGCGTGGATCACGGTCAGGCCGCGCGGCGCGCCGGTGGCGAGGAAG
>JBGAIK010000028.1:0-27882 GCA_044225615.1 Acetobacteraceae bacterium
GCTGGCGGCGGCGGCGACGATGCCGTCGCTGGCCTCGGTGCAACAGGCGAAGCAGTGGCCGAAGGGGGCGTTGTTCATCGCCATCTCGCAGTCGGGGCGTTCGCCGGACCTACGGCCTGCGCGCGGCCTGGTGCGGCACGAGGCGGGGGCGCGCTGACCTGGCACGGTGAACGATGCCGGCTCGCCCTTGGCGGCGTCGTGCGAGCTGGTTCTGGACATCCAGGTCGGGTCGAGCGCGGCGTGGCCGCGACCAAGACGGTGATCGCGACCCTGGCGACGTCGCTTGCGCTGGTCCGGGCATGGGCCGGGAAGGCGGTGGGGCTGGAAGCGCCTCGAAGAAGCTGGCGAGGGCGCCGGACTGGCCGGGACTCGCCGGCCTGCTGGCGACCACGCAACATATCTTCACGGTGGGGCGTGGGCCGGCGCTGGGGATTGCCAAGGAGGCGGCGTTGAAGCTGGCCGAGACCTGGGATCGCCGGGCTGGCCTACAGCGCGGCGGAGCTGGCGCACGGGCCGATGGCGTTGGCGGGGGGAGGGTTTCCGGTGCTCGCCTTTCTCCAGGACGACGTTTCGCGACGGCTGAGCGAGGCGCTGCTGGAGCAGCTGGCGGCACGGCCGACGCCGGTGTTCGCGGCCGGCGGCGCGGTGGCGGGAGCGACGGCACTGCCGGTGCTGCACGGGCTCGATGCCGACGCGGAGCTGCTGCCGATGCTGAGCGCATGCGGGCGATCGAAAGCAGTGCGCGGGCATCGGGATTTGATCCGATCATCCGCGGTCGTTGCAGAAGGTGACGCGGACGATCTGAAGGAAGAGGAGTCGAACCAAGAGGCAGCGAGACAGCGAGGAAGACTGCAAGCACCTCTTCTCGCTGTCTCGCTGCCTCTTTGTTCAACCTGTTTTCAGGTCCGGCTGATCAGGGCCATGGCCGGCAAAGCGAGATGGGCGAACAGGCGCGTCACCGCCACGTCGGACTCCGAATACCACCCGGCCTCGTGCAGCAGGTTCAGCGTGCCCAGCGTCTGGCCCTGCCAGCGGACCGGCATGTTCAGCACGCTCTCGCAGCCGAGCGACCAGATCAGCTCGTAGTCGAAGAACACCTCCCGGATGTCCGCGCGCGTGCGGCCGATATAGGGCTCGCCGCGGCCGATCACGGACTGCATCCAGGGGCGGTCGGTGACCGGCTTGCGGCCGCCGACCGGGTAGGCGTCGGGCATGTTGGTATAGAAGCGCTCGGACTGCTTCAGCCCCGGATGGTGGATCAGGATGGTGAACAGCTTGTGGCCGATGGTGGCGGCCAGCGCCTTGTCGATGGCGGCGAAGGTCGCCTGCGGCTGGCCCTCCCTGGCATGGGCGGCGATCACGTCGGCGATCTGCGGCAGTGGATCGGGGCGGGTCATGGCTTCTCCAGGCTCAGCGTGCGGGTGGTCTCGGGGATGATGCCCTGCGGGCGCAGATAGAGCACCAGGATCAGCGCGGTGCCGATCAGCGCCTCGCGCACGGCGGCGATCTGCACCGGCTTCAACGCGGACATCGCGCCGCCGAGGAAGCGGGTGCCCTCGGTCAGGAACACGACCAGCACGGCGCCGAGGATGGCGCCGCGCATGGTGCCGGTGCCGCCGGCGGTCAGCGCCAGGACCACGTAGATGGTGATCAGCGGCTGGAACCCGTCGGGGGCGATATAGGCGTTGTAGTGGCCGTACAGCGCGCCCGCGAGGCCCAGCACCGCGGCACCGAGCGCGAAGGCCTGGACCTTGAACGCGAGCACGGGCTTGCCGGCGACGGCGGCGATCATCTCATCCTCGCGGATGGCGCGCAGCACGCGGCCGAACGGCGAGTTCGAAAGCCTGCCCAGCAGCAGCCCCGCCGCGCACACCACCGCCCAGATCAGCGCCGCGAAGATGGCATTGAACCCCAGCGGCGAGACCTGGCCGCGCCAGGGGCCGGGAATGGCCGAGATGCCGTCGGTCCCCCCGGTGAGCCAGATCTCGTTGGAGGCGGCGAGGCGGATGACCTCGGCGAAGCCGAGGGTGACGATGGCCAGATAGTCGCCCTTGAGCCGGGCGGTGATGACCGCCACCAGCGCGCCGCAGGCGGCCGACAACACCAGCGCCGCGGCCCAGCCCACCGGCATCGGCAGTTGCAGCTTCACGGTCAGCAGCGCCGAGGCATAGGCGCCGATGGCGAAGAACCCGACGAGCCCCAGGTTGATCATGCCGGCAAGGCCGAAGATCACGTTCAGCCCCAGCGCCATCAGCGCGTAGAAGCCGGCGAAGCACGCCATGGCGAGGAGATAGTTGTCCATCAGCCGCCTGCCTCGCGCGCGGGGGCGAGCGCCTTGCGCAGCATGTATTTGGCGTGGCCCTCCGGGTAGCCGTCGACGGTGCCGACCACCGCATAGCCGCGGCGTTCGTAGAACGGCCGGGCCTGGAAGCTGAAGGTTTCCAGCACGGCATGGGCACAGCCATGGGCGCGGGCATGCGCCTCGGCCGCGTCCAGCAGCCGTGTGGCATGGCCGGCCCCGCGCACGGCGGGAGCGACCCAGAGATACTGCACGTGCAGCCAGCCGGCCCTCAGAGAGGCGACCAACCCCCCGAGCAGTTCGCCCTGTGCCGAGCGCAGCAGCAGCTTCACCGGCTGGTAGTCGGCCCGGCCGGTGGCGGCGACGTTGTGGAGATTGACCGACTCCTCGATGAAGCGCGCCTCGGCCTCGCTGCCATGCGGGTCGAAATCGATGCGGAGTTCGGCCATCTCAGTAGGCCCGCTCGCCGAGCAGCCCGCGCGGGCGGAAGGACAGCACCACCAGGATGGCCACGAAGCCGACCGCGGTGCGGTAGGCAGGGTCGAGCACCAGCAGCGACAGCTCCTCGCCGATGCCCACCACGAAGGCCCCGGCGACCGCGCCGGGGATGCTGCCCAGCCCGCCGACCACGGCGGCAGCGAACACGCTCAGCATCACCCGGAAACCGGTCAGCGGGTCGATCTGGGTATCGAGCCCGATCAGCATGCCACCGAAGCCGGCCAGCCCCATGCCGACGAAATTGGCCAGCCGCGCCACCGTGTCGGCATTGATGCCCTTCAGCGCCGCCAGCGTCGGATTGTCGGCCACCGCGCGCATCATCTTGCCGGTGCGGGTGAAGGCGAGGAACAGGAACAGGGCCGCCATGGCGACGCCGGCCGCCGCCGCGTTCTGCACCTGCTGCGGGCCGATGCGCAGGCCGGCGACGCGCCAGTCGCGCAGCACCGGCAGGTCGTAGCCGAGCTGGTCGTTGCCGAAGCTGAAGCGCACGAAGTTCTCCAGCACGATGGTCAGCGCCACCGAGGCGATCGCCACCGTCAGCGGCCCCGAGGCGCGCAGGCGCTTGAGCACGATCTCGTCGCCGGCCACGCCCACCGCGCCGGCCGCGAGGAACGCGGCCAGCAGCGCGGCGGCGGCGGGCCAGCCCCACCAGACATTGGCGATGAAGCCGGCATAGGCGCCGATCGTGGCCAGGCTGGCCACGGCGAAGTTGGGGAAGCGCAGCACCGCATAGATCGACGTGAAGCCGATCGCCGGCACCGCGAGCAGGGCGCCGGCGAGCAGGCCGTTGATCAGGAGCTGCAGCAGGTCGATCAGCAAGGGTGGGAGAATCAAGAGACCGACATGAGGCGATACTTGCCCTTCTCGGCCACCTCGAAGCGGAACTTGCAGTTCTCGATGTCGCCCGTGGGCGTGAACTTGCAGGGGCCGGAGGCGCCCTCGTAGTTGATCGCCTTGCCGGCGGCGAGCAGCTTGAGCCCCTCGACCGCGGTGGTCACCCTGGTGCCGGCGGCATCGCCCACGGCGCGGACGTTGTCGTGGATCGCCTGCCCGGTCGCGGCGCCGGCCTTGGCGGCGGCGAGCACGGCGAGCGAGACGTGGTCGTGCACCTGGGCCGAATAGGGGTCGGGCTCGGCGCCCAGGATGGCCTTGACCGTGGCATAGGCGGGGCTGCCGAGGTCGGGGCTGGGGGCCATGCTGATCAGCCCCTCCACCACCTCGGCCGGCAGCGCCTCCAGCAGCTTGGCGTTGGCGGCATAGGCCAGGGTGAACTTCTTGCCCTCGAACCCGGCGCGATACAGCTCGCGCAGCAGCACGGTCAGGTCCGGGGTGTAGCTGTTCAGGTACAGCGTGTCGGGCTTGGCCTTGAGCGCGGTGTCGATCTCGCTGCGGAAGCTGGTCTTGGTGGCGTCGTAGACCACCTGCCCGAGCGCCTCGCCGCCGCGCTCCTTCACCACCTCGGACAGGCGGGTGTAGGCGTCCACCGCGAACGGCGTCTGCGCGGCGAGCGAGAAGATCTTCTTCGCGCCGTTGTCCATGATCGCCTGGCCGAAGCGCGTGGACTGCAGATAGGAGTTGGGCTGGGTGCGGATGATGAAGCCCTGGTGCGGCAGCTTGGTGATGCTGTCGGCGCCGGAGACGGTGAACAGCATCACCTTGCTCTCCCAGCACAGCGGCGCCACCGCGGTGGTCACCGCGCTGGCCCAGGTGCCGATCACGGCCGAGACCTTGTCCACGTCGATCAGCTTGCGGGCGGCGCGCACGCCGGCATCGGGGTTGGTCTGGTCGTCCTCGCTGACCAGCTCCACCTTGCGGCCGAGCACGCCGCCGGCGGCGTTGACCTCGTCGGCGACCGCGCGGGCCACCTTCACCATGCTCGGGCCGTAGGTGCCGCCGGCGCCGGTCAGCGGCGTGAGCGTGCCGAAGCGGATCGGCGCGGACTGGGCCAGGCCGGTGCGGAGCACGGCGGGTGCGGCGAGCACGCCAAGCAGCGCGGCCCGGCGGGTGGTGCGGATGTTCATGCGGAAGCCCCCGTTGGTTTTCGCCACTCTATACCGCCTACTTCGCAGCCGCGACATACTGCGCCGAGGTGCCCTCGTCGCGGCGCGGCACGTAGGTCAGGCCCTTGCGGGTGGCCCAGTGCACCACCTGCCAGTAGAGCGGGATGATGGCGCCGTCGGTGATGGCGGTATGCGTCGCCTCGGCCAGCAGCGCGTTGCGCTTCGCCGGATCGAACTCGGCCAGCGCCAACTTGAGCGTGGCGTCGAAGGCCGGGTTGCTGTAGCGGGCGCGGTTGAAGGCGCCCATGCCGTGCCGGGCGTCGTAGGTGGCGAGCACGCTGGTCAGCCCGTCGGCCGAGCTGGAGGAGCTGGTGCCGAAGCTGAACAGGAACAGGCTGTAGGCCTGGCGCGAGGCGGCCGGGGTGTAGACGTTGTAGGGCTCGGTGACGACGGCATTCACGGTGAGGCCGCCGCGGCGGAGCATCTGGCCCAGCGCCTGCGCCACGGCGGCGTCCTGCGGCAGGCGGTCGTTGGACGAATGCAGCGAGATGCCGAAGCCGCCCGGATAGCCAGCCTCGGCCAGCAGCTTCTTCGCCTGTGCGATGTCGGCGGCGGGGGCCGGCAGCGTGGGGTCGTAGCCGCCCATGCCTTGCGGCACGAACTGGCCGGCGGGCTCGGCCGAGCCGTCGAGCAGGCGGGTGGCGAGCGCGGTGCGGTCGATCATCAGCGACAGGGCGCGGCGGACGCGCGCGTCCTGCAGCGGGTTGCGGTCCAGCTTCCTGCCCGCGGCGTCGGTGACGAAGGGGCTCTCGGCACGCGCCGAATCGATCGCCAGGTAGACGAGCCGCGTGGCGGCGATGGAGAACAGCGCGGTCTTCGGATTGGTGCCGAGCGACTTGGCATCCGCCGGCGGCACCTGGTCGATCACGTCGACATCGCCGGCCAGCAGGGCGGAGACGCGGGAGGCGGCCTGCTTGATGAACCGCAGCGTCACCCTGTCCCAGGCCGGCTTGCCGTCCCAGTAGGCGGGATTGGCCTCCAGTTCGACGCGATCGGCGGGCACGGCACGGACGAAGCGATAGGGCCCGGTGCCGACCATGCCCTTGCCCGCGTTCATGTCCTGCGTGGTGGCGCCCGTGGCGGCGGCGCGGGAGAGAATGTAGATCTCGCCCACCTGCTCGATCAGCCGGGGAACCGGCACCGAGGTCTTCACCTCGATCTCGTGCGGCCCGACCACGGTGACGCTGGCGACGCCGCGGCTGGCGCGGACGAAGGGGGCGGGGGAATTGGGAATGTCCTTGGCGCGGGCGAGTGAGAAGGCGACGTCCTCGGCGGTGAAGGGCGTGCCGTCGTGGAATTTCACGTCCGGGCGCAGCGTGATGCGCCAGGTGGTGGCATCGACGGCCTTCCAGCCGGTGGCCAGCGCCGGATGCAGCTGGTTCATCGCGTCGCTGTCGGTCAGCCGGTCGAACATCTCGCCGGCGGTGTCGCCGTTGGGGCCGGTGCCGGCGAAATGCGGGTCGAGCGAGGAATGCTCGGCGGCGCGGCCGATGCGCAGGTCGGCGGCCGGGGCCGGGGCGGCAAGCAGGACGGTGGCGAGCAGGGCGCAGCCGGGCAGGAGGGGGGCACGCGGGCGCATGGTGGGTCTCCTTGTGTCGGAGTCCGGCATAGCGCAGGGCGGAAGGGTGGGGAAGAACGGCGGCGCCGGCTATGCTGCGCCATGGACGGCTCACCCTTCGACGCCCATCTGAGAGCCTGGGGCCTCACCCTGGACGGGGAGGCCATCGCGACGCCGTCGAGCTGGCTTGCGCCGGTGCGCGACGGCGCCGCCCCGGCGATGCTGAAGGTGTTCAAACCCGGCAGCGACGAGGCCGCCAGCGCCGCGGTGCTGCGCTGGTTCGCGGGCGACGGGGCGGTGGCGCTGATCCGGGCCGATGCCGGCGGGTTGCTGCTGGAACGGGCGGAGGCCGGGCCCGGGCTGGTCGGGCTCGCGCTGGCCGGCGGCGACACGGCGGCGGCCGGCATCCTGGCCGACACCATCGCCCGCCTGCACGCGCCGCGACCCGCGCCGGCACCGGAGGGGCTGAAGACGCTGCGGCGCTGGTTCGCCGCCCTGTTCAGGCAGGAGGCCACTCTGCCGATCCTGCGCCGCGGCGCCGCGATCGCCCGCGACCTGCTGGCCGCCCCGCAGGCGGAGACGGTGCTGCACGGCGACATCCACCACGGCAACGTGCTGGCCAGCCCGCGCGGCTGGCTCGCCATCGACCCCAAGGGCCTGTTCGGCGAGCGCGCCTACGAGGTCGCGAACCTGCTCGGCAACCCCGTGCCGCATGCCGCGATCGTGCTCGACGCCGGGCGGATGCGCCATCTCGCGGAGCTCTGCGGCGCGCGCCTGGGACTGGAGCCCGCGCGGCTGCTGCGCTTCGCGCTGGCCCATGCCGGGCTTTCGGCGAGCTGGCACATCGAGGCCGGGCAGGACCCGTCCTTCCGCCTCGCCACCGCGGCGGTCCTCGACGGGCTGGTGCCCGGCGAATGAGGCCCGGGCGTCAGCCGCCGGCCATCAGCCGCGCCGACCAGCCCATCGCACGGCGGCCGGCGGCCGCGCTCAGCAGCGCGATCAGCGCGGCGGCCCCCAGCGTCCAGGCCAGCGCCAGCAGGGTCGAATCGATCGTGTGCAGCAGCGCCAGCGCCGCGGCGGCGAAGGCGCCGACCGCGAGCCCGGCGGTCAGCACGATCGGCCAGGGGCGCAGGCGCAGCGCATGGCGCAGCATCACGAACAGGGCGGTGCCGAGCGGCAGGCTGACCAGCAGCAGCGTGGCCGCACAGCGCAGCGCCTCCGCGGGCTGGAACTGGCCGGGCTGGTAGGCGACCCAGGCGGTCAGGCAGCCATAGCCGATGCCGGACAGCCAGCCCGCCAGCGCCGGCAGCGGCAGCAGCAGCCACAGGCGGGAGCGGTCGGGCTGGGCGGCCAGAAAGCAGCCGATGACGGCAAGCACGCCGGTGGCCAGCGAGGCGCAGAGCTGGGACGCGAAGGGCGGCGCGGCCAGCCGGAAGGCGAGGTCGGCGCGCAGCCCGTGCTGGACCGCGAGCAGGCCGACGATGCCGGCGGCACCCAGCAGCCACAGCGTCGCGCGGCGCAGCGGGTGGGGCAGCGGCGGCGCCGGCTTGGCCTCGGCGGCAAGTCGGGCGATGAGCTGGGCGGTATCGGTCATGGCGTTGGATCCCGGCCGGCCAGCAGCCGGCGCAACGAATGGAGGGCGCGGTGGACCGCCACCTTGAGGGCGCCGACGCTCTGGCCGCTGGCGGCGGCGGCTTCGGCGAGCGTCAGCTCGCGCAGCTTCAGCAGTTCCACCGCCTGGCGCTGGCCCGGCGGCAGTGCCGCGATGCCGCGGCGCAGGGCGTGCCCGTCGCCGCCCTGGGCGGGCGCAACCGTCGGCTCGAGGCCCGGCGGCATCGGCGCCTCGCGCGCCCGCAGCCGGCCCCGCGCGCGCAGCCGGTCGAGCAGGCGATGCCGGGCGACGGCGGCGAGCCAGGGCGCGAAGGGGCGCGAAGGGTCGTAGGTACGGCGCACCGCATGCAGCGTCAGCAGGATATCCTGCACCGCATCCTCGACGTCGGCGGCATCGCGCAGGGCGCGCCGTGCCTGGGCGCGCAGGGAGGGCAGGATCCCCTCCAGCAGCCGGCGATAGGCGGCGGCATCGCCCTGCTGGGCGCGGGCCATCAGCGCGGACCAGTCGTCCGGGTCGGTGGCGCGCAGCGCGGTGGGGGCGGGCTCGGCCATCAGAAGCGCGTGGTCAGCCGGGTCAGCCAGTCGGGCGAGGCCTCGACCAGCAGGGTCTCCAGCCGGTGGTCGAGCCCGGTCAGGATCATGAGCGCCAGCGCCAGCGAGGCCGCGCCCAGCACCAGCTTGCCGCCCTTGCCGGCACCGGCGAGGGTGGCGCGCCAGCGCCGCAGCGCCTCCCGCGAGAGTAGGCCGATCGCGACCAGCGGCAGCGCCGCGCCGAGGCCGAAGGCGGCCATCACGGCGGCGACGGCGCCGAGGCTCTCGCCCTGGGCGGCCAGCACCGAGGCGGCGCCGAGGGTGGGGCCGACGCAGGGGCTCCACACCGTGCCGAGCAGCAGGCCGAGCACGAACTGCCCACCCGCGCCGCGCGGCGCGAGCCGCGCGAGCCAGCGGTTGCCGGCATCGCTGAGGCCGCCGGCGGCGAGCGCGAAGCGGTCCTGCAGCGTCGCGCTGAGCAGCACCAGCCCCAGCCCCGCCAGCAGCACCGCCGCGCCGATGCGGAACACCGCGCCGTCGAGGCCGACGGCGAAGCCGATGGTGGCGACGAACAGGCCGACGCCGACGAAGGCCGCGACCAGCCCCGCCGCCAGGGCGGCGAGCCCGAACCGCCCCGCGGCGGCGGCCGGACCCAGCACCATCGGCAGCAGCGGCAGCACGCAAGGCGACAGGATCGACAGCAGGCCGGCAAGGAAGCCGAAGCCCAGGCTGGCGGCGGAGAGCGTCACCGGACGGCCTTGGCCACCAGCGCCCGGATCGACGCGGGGTCGGTGTCGCCCGCCGAGCGGCCCGTCTCGGTGGCGCCGCGGAAGGCAATCAGCGTGCTCTGGCTGCGCGCGCCGAGCGCCCGCACCACGTCCTTCTGGGCGTCGAAATCGACCTTGAAGACGACCAGCTTCGCGTTGGCCGGGTCGGCCTCGAGCGCGCTGATGGTCGGGGCCTGGGCGCGGCAGGTGGGGCACCAGCTGGCCCAGACATGGACCAGGATCGGACGGCCCTCCTGCTGGGACTGGGCGAAGGCGGCCGGGGTGTAGGGCAGCTCGGTGGCGGCGCGCGCGGCGCCGCCGAGCAGGGGCAGCGCGAGCAGGGCGGCAAAGAGGACACGGATGGGCATGGCGATGCTCCTGGACGCGCCCGGCCGATCCGGGGCGCTCGGGGACATATTCGTGCCGGCGCGGCGAAAGGTTACGCGGCCTTGGCACCGCCGTCCCGCGCGGCTTCATCTTTTATTTGGGAATATCCCACTATTTGAGACGGACGGAGCGCCGCTCCGCTCCCTCCGGGGATGTCCCGCGGAAAACACCGCCCGGCTGGCGAGGCAGACATGGCGCGACCTTCGGCAACCCCCTTCCCCGCCTTCGGCTGGCAGCCGCTCGACGTCTGGGACGGCCCCTGCATGTCCCCGGACTGGGATGTGGCGCAGGCAAGCTTCGAGGGCAGCGCCCCCGCGCAGGCCTTCGCCGCGGCTGCCGGCGTGCTGGTGCGGTCGAGCCTGCCGACGGCGCTGTTCCTGACCCAGCCCGGCGACAGCGGCCCGATCAGCGCGCGCGACATCAACCAGGGGCAGATCGGCGACTGCTTCCTGCTGTCCTCGATCGGCGAGATCGCGATGTGGCACCCGGCCACGATCGCCAACATGATCAACGCCAACGCCAACGGCACCTATACGGTCACGCTGCATCTTTCGGCCGCCGGCACCCTGTCCACCTACGGCACCACCAGCTTCCGCCCCACCGCCATCACGGTGGACACGAATTTCCTCAGCACCGGCGTCAACAGCGGCGCCGGCCAGGGCGTGGTGGACGGGCAGAAGGAGATCTGGGTGCAGGTGCTGGAGAAGGCGGTCGCCACGCTGAACGGCGGCTACGCGGCGATCTCCTACGGCGGCAACCCGATGATCGCGATGCAGGCGCTGACCGGGCGGACGGCCACGTCCATGGCGCCGGCCGCGCTGTCGCTCGGCGTGCTGCAGGCCCACATGGCCGCGGGCGACCTGATCGTGATGGACACCCGCACAACCAGCCTCGGCTACAGCCTGGTGGGCGGGCACGCCTACATGTTCGAGAGCCTCACCACGGTGAACGGCACGCCGATGGTGCAGCTGCGCAACCCGTGGGGGTTCAACCACCCGCAGGCGATCCCGCTGTCGCAGCTCGCCGCGGCCGGCATCGTCGAGATCGATATCGGCCATGTCTCCGACAGCGTGGTCAGCATGGGCAGCGCCGGCAATGACGTGCGGGTGCTGGAAGCGCCGCTCGTCAACGCCTATGTTGACCTCGCCGGCGGGAAGGACCGGCTGGTGCTGGCCGACGCAACCAACACGGCGACCCTGGCCAATGTGGAGACGATCCAGGGCGGCGCCGGCGACGACACCATCACGCTCGCCGCCGCCGCGGTGGCGATGACGGCCGACCTCGGCGGCGGGGCGGACCGGATCACGCTCGGCAACTTCACCAACTCGGCGAGCCTCGCCAATGCCGAGACGGTGACCGGCGGGACCGGCAACGACACGGTGACGCTGCGCAGTGCGCTGGCCACCGCGATGCGGGTGGATCTGGGCGACGGCCGCGACCGGCTGGCGCTGGCGGCGGGCGGGACCGGCACGCTGGCCAATGTCGAGACGGTGACCGGCAGCACCGGCGCCGATGCGGTCTGGCTGGCGACCGGGGTCTCGAACGGCAGCGTCGATCTCGGCGCGGGTGGCGACAGCCTGGCGCTGGCCGATGGCGGCAACACGATGACGGTGGCCAACGTCGAGGCGCTGCTGGGCGGCGCCGGCGACGACGCGATCGTGCTTGCGGCCGCAGCGGCGGCGGCGGCGATCGACCTCGGCGGCGGCAGCAACCGGCTGACGCTGGGCAACTTCGCCAACACCGCGACCGTCGCCAACCTGGCCAGCCTGCGCGGCGGCGGCCTCGCCGACACGGTCACGCTGGCCGGCGTGCTGGACACGGCGATGACCATCGACCTCGGCGGCGGGGCGGACCGGCTGGCACTGGCGGGCACCGGCAACAGCGGGACGCTCGCCGGCGTGGAGACGGTGCTGGCCGGCGCGGGGGACGACGCGATCTGGCTGGCGACGGCGAGCGCCGGCGGTTCGGTGGAGCTTGGCGCCGGCACCGACCGGCTCGCGCTGGCGGCGGGCACGAACCGGGTGACGGTGGCCAACGTGGAAACGGTGCTCGGCGCCGCCGGCGCCGACGCGGTGACGGTGGCTGCCGGCGCGGTCTCGGCCGATCTCGGCGCGGGCAGCGACAGGCTGGGCCTGGGCGCCGGCGCGACCGGCGCGACGCTGGCCAATGTGGAGACCGTGACCGGCGTGGCGGCGGCAGACAGCGTGGTGCTGCTGACGGCGGCGGTCTCGGCGGAGCTGGGCGGCGGCAGCGACCGGCTCGCCCTGGCCGATGGCGGCAACAGCATGACGATCGGCAATGTCGAGACGATCCTGGGCGGTGCCGGCGACGACGCGATCACGCTGTCCGCGGCGGCGGCGGGCGCCTCGATCGAGCTGGGGGCGGGCAGCGACCGCGTGAAGCTCGGCAATTTCGCCAACCTGGCAACGCTGGCCAATGTGGAGACGGTGCAGGGCGGCGCGGCATCCGACCTGGTGACCCTGGCGACCGCCGCGGCGAGCATCGACCTGGGCGCCGGCCTCGACCGGCTGGCCCTGGCCGCTTCCGGCGGGACGGCGACGGTGGCGGGGGTGGAGACGCTGCTCGGCGGCGATGCGGCCGACACCATCGTCTTCATGGGCGCGGCGCTGGCCAGGATCGATCTGGGCGGCGGCGCCAACCGGGTGACGCTCGGCAACCTGACCAACGCCGCGACGCTGGCCCAGGTCGGCACGCTGGCGGGCGGAACCGGCAACGACACCATCCTCCTGGCCGGCGGCCTGACCGCCGCGATGGCGGTCGATCTCGGCGACGGCCGGGACAAGGTGACGCTGCCGGCCGGTGGCAACGCGGGCACGCTCGCCAATATCGAGACGGTGCTGGGCGGATCAGGCAACGACGTCGTGACGCTGGCCGGATCGGTCACGGGCGCGAGCGTCGATCTCGGCGCCGGCAGCGACGTGCTGGCGCTGCCGGCCGCCGGCGGGCGGGTGACGGTGGCGAATGCCGAGACGGTGCTGGGGGGCGCGGGCGACGACACGATCATGCTGTCCGGCGCGGCCGCGGCAACGGTGTTCGCCGGCGCCGGGATGAACTTCGTGACCGTCTGGGCGGGGGCGGAGCGGGTGGTGATCGACCATGCCGGCGGCGGCGTGACCACGGTCGCCGGGTTCAACGCGGCCACCGGCGACCGGATCGCGCTCGACGCCACGGGCGGCGCGTTCGGCGGCGACACCTTCGACCTGGGCGGCGCGGCGCTGGCGCTGGGCACGAACCTGGTCTGCGTGGCCAGCGCGGCGGCCCGCGCGGCGGTGGCGCTGGCGAGCGGCGGCAAGGGCGGCTTCGTCTACGAGCAGGACAATGGCGGGCTCTACTACAGCGGCAACGGTGTGTTCGCCGGGGGCGGGACGCAGGTGGCGACACTGCTGGCGACCGGCACGATGCCATGGGTGTTCAGCCAGAGCGGTTTTTCGCTGGTTTGAGGAAATCCGGCGCCGCACAGGCCGCCCGGGGGCCTTTGCCTGCCTTGCCTGCGCCGCGTAGCCTTCGCCGATACGTGACGAGGGCAGGCGGACATGACCATCGGGGTTGGGGGATCGACGAGGGAGGCGGAGCTGGCGCGGCTGCAGCCGATGCGCGACGGCATCGTGCCGACGACGCGGGCGGAGCGGGAGGCGCGGATTGCCCGGGCGCAGGCGCTGATGAAGGCGCAGGGGGTGCAGGCGCTGTATCTCGACGTGTCGAGCAACCTCTACTACTTCACCGGCATCAAGCTCACGCCGACCGAGCGGCTGCATGGCGCGATCATTCCGGCCGACGGGCCGCTGATCTATCTGAGCCCGACCTTCGAGGAGCCGAAGACGCAGGAGCTGATCACCATTCCAGGGGAAATCCGCTGCTGGGAGGAGCATGAGGACCCCACCGCCCTGGTGATCGAGACGCTGCGCAGCATCGGGCTGAATGCCGGGACGCTGGCGATCGATCCGATGACGCCGTTCTTCACCGTGGACGGGCTGCGCCGGGCGGAGAACGCGTTCACGCTGTCGAACGGGGCCGCGATCACCGGCAAGTGCCGGTCGGTGAAGACGCCGGCGGAGATCGCGTTCATCCAGCGGGCGATGGACATCACGCTGGAGGTGCAGAAGGCGGCGGCGCGGATCCTGGTGGAGGGCATCACCACCACCGAGGTGCAGGCGTTCCTGGCCGAGGCGCATCGCAAGCTGGGCGCGACGCTCGCCAGCGGGCCGGGGGCGGTGCAGTTCGGCGAGGCGACGGCCTATCCGCATGGCGTGCCCTATCCGCAGACCCTGAAGAAGGGCGACATGGTGTTGATCGACACCGGGGCGTTCATCGAGGGGTATCGGTCGGACATCACGCGCACCTACGTGTTCGGCGAGCCGACGGCGCGCGACCGGGAGATCTGGAACCTGGAGAAGGCGGCGCAGGCGGCGGGGTTCGCGGCCGCACAGCTGGGCGCACCGTGCGAGGCGGTGGACATCGCGGCCCGCGCGGTGATCGCGGCCGGCGGGTTCGGGCCGGACTACGCGACGCCCGGCCTGCCGCACCGGACCGGGCATGGCATCGGGCTCGACGTGCACGAGGAGCCGTATCTGGTGCGCGGCGACCGGACGAAGCTGGCGCCGGGGATGTGCTTCTCCAACGAGCCGACAATCTGCATCTACGGCGAATTCGGCATCCGCCTCGAGGACCATTTCTACATGACCGAAGGGGGCGCGCGATGGTTCACCCAGCCCTGCCATTCGGTGGACGATCCGTTCGGCCACGAGGCGTGAGCATGCGCATCGCGGTGATCGGCGGCGGCGTGCTGGGGGCGAGCGTGGCGTTCCATGCCGTCCGTGCCGGGGCGCGGGTGGTGCTGGCGGAGGCGGGGTTCGACGGGCGGGCGACGGCGGCGGGAGCGGGGATCATCTCGCCCTGGGCCTCGGCGGTGGAGGACCCGCACTGGCACGTGCTGGCGGGGCGGGGCGCGTACTATCCCGGGCTGATCGCGGCGCTGGGGGCAGCGGAGACGGGGTATCGGCGCAGCGGGGCGCTGATGATCTCGACCTCGATCGCGCGGCGCGACGGCGGCCGGCGGATCGCGGCGGCGCGCGGGGCGGCGGAGGCCGGCACGCCATGCTGGCGCTGGCAGCGGCGCGGGCGCTGGGTTTCCGCCGCTGCGGCCGGACCTTGCGGCGTTGCACGTGCCTGGTGGCGCGCGGGTGGACGGGCGCCTGCTGGCCGCGGCGCTGCTGGCGGCGGCGGGGCGGCTGGGCACGGCCCTGCGGCACGGTCCGGCAACCGTGGTGACGCGCGGCGGGCGCGCCGTGGGCATCGCGCTCGCGGGCGAGACGATCGAGGCCGATCGCGTGGTGCTCTGCGGCGGCGCCTGGGCGACGGCGGAGGTCGCGCGCCTCGGCTTCGCGCTCAACGTCGTGCCGCAGCGCGGGCAGATCGTGCATCTGGGGGTGAAGGCCGACACAAGCGACTGGCCGGCGGTGCTGCCGCTGTCTGACCACTACATCGTCTGCTTCGACCATGGCCGCGTGGTGGCGGGTGCCACGCGGGAGACCGGCAGCGGGTTCGACCACCGGCTGACCGCCGGCGGCCTGGCCAAGGTCCTGGACGATGCGTTGTCGGTGGCGCCGGGGCTGGCGGGCGCGACGCTGCTGGAGACGCGGATCGGCTTCCGCCCCATGGCCGCCGACGGGCGGCCGATGCTGGGCGCGGTCGCCGGCTGCGAGGGCCTCCTGGTGGGCAACGGGCTCGGCCCGACGGGCCTCACCATCGGCCCCTATGCCGGGCATCTGCTGGCGCAGCTGGCCGTGGAGGGGAAGGCCGAACTCGACCTGTCCCCGTACGATCCGCTGAGGGCCTGATTGACTTTTCCCGTTGCGCCGCGCTTGAGTTTCACGACGCGGCACAGGGGATCGGGCGATGAAGCGCACTTTGCTTGCACTGGGATTGCTGGCTGCCACCGCCCTCTCCTCGCAGGCCGCCGAGCTCAGGATCGGCCTGGCGGCCGAGACCACCTCGCTGTTCCCGAACTGGTTCGTCACCACCGGCAACCAGCAGGTGGCGAGCCATATCTTCGACAACCTGGTCTCGATGGACGCGAACTCCATCCCGCAGGCGGGCTCGCCGAAAGCTGGGCGCCGGTGAACGACACCACCTGGGAGTTTCGTCGGCAAGGGCGTGAAATTCCATGACGGCGCGCCCCTCACCGCCGACAACGTGATCGCGGCCTTCGACCATTCCAGGACGATCGAGGGCGTGGGCGCCTCCGCCGGCGCCTATCTGCGCGGCAAGACCTACACCAAGGTGGACGACCATACGATCCGCATGACCACCGCGCTGCCGGCGCCGCTGCTGCCGAACGAGATGACGGTGCTGTACATCTACGCGAAGCCGGCGAGCATGGAGCAGTTCAATTCCGGCGAGGCGGCGATCGGCACCGGGCCGTACAAGCTCAAGGAATGGGTGAAGGGCGCCCGCGTGGTGCTGGAGCGCAACCCCGCCTACTGGGGCCCGGCCCCGGAATGGGACACCGTGACCTTGCGGGTGATCGGCGCCGGGCCGGGGCGGATCGCGGCGCTGCTGAACAAGGAAGTTGACCTTATCAATGAGGTGCCGCCGGCCGACGTCTCGCGGCTGAAGACGACGCCGGACATCACGGTCTTCACGCGGGCGGGCGAGCGGATCATGGCGATCACGCTCGATTCCGGGCGGGACCTTTCGCCCTTCGTGCTCGACAATGCCGGCAAGCCGATGATGCCCAACCCGCTGCGCGACGTGCGGGTGCGCCGCGCGATCAGCAAGGCGATCAACCGTGATGCGCTGGTGGACCGGCTGATGGACGGGGTGGGCGTGCAGGCCGGCCAGATCGCGGCCCCCGGCATGTTCGGCCATTCGCCCAACATCAAGCCAGAGGCCTTCGATCCCGACGGCGCCAAGAAGCTGCTGGCCGAGGCCGGCTACGGCGACGGGTTCCGCCTGGTGCTGCACACGCCGAACGACCGCTACGTGAACGACCAGAAGATCAGCGAGGCGGTGGGTGCCATGCTGACCCGCATCGGCATCCGCACCGAGGTCGAGGCGCAGCCGTGGTCGGTCTATTCCTCGAAGCAGTATGTCGGCGGCGAGCGCGGCCTGTCGGCGTTCAGCGCCTCGCTGATCGGCTTCGGCACCGCGACCGGCGAGACGATGTCGCAGCACTGGATGCTGGTGCATGCCCGCAACAAGGAGCTGTCGCTGGGCCACGCCAACGCCGGCAACTACGCCAACGCCCGGCTGGACGCCTGGCTGGAGGAGGCGATGCGCACCAACGACGCGCCGAAGCGCGAGAAGATGCTGTGGGACATCGGCGCCGCCTACATGGCCGACGTCGCGCTGGTGCCGATGTTCTGGCAGGTCAACGCCTGGGCGGCGCGCAAGGGCTTCACCTACGAGCCGCGGATCATGAACGTGACCCACGCCATGCGCGTGCATGCGGCGAAATAGCCTCAGCAAAGCTGAGGCTCGGCGTCAGCTATTCGCGTTTGCGCAGCAGCGGGCGCGGCGCGAGAAGTGCGGGTGAACGGGAGGCATTTCATGTCGATCGCAACCGACGCGCTGGTGCTGGACCTGGTGGAATGGGTGGCACGGATGCCGCGGCCCTATGACGAGGTGCTGGAGGCCTGGCGCACGTCGTGCCCGCGCCTGACCATCTGGGAGGACGCGGTGGAGCGCGGCCTGGTGCGACGGCAGCGCCGGGCGGATGGCGCGGTGGAGGTCGAGGCCACCGGGGAGGGGCTGGCGCTTCTTCGGCGCCACGGGCGGAGGCCCGCGATGCAACTGGCTGGATCAGGCTAGTGTCCTGTCCCCGAAGTTCGCCATCCTTCATGGCGGACGTGGGGGTGAACAGGACACTGAAAACAAAGAGCTAGTGTCCCGATTCCGACCGCTGCACGTGGCAACGAACTTCGGAATCGGGACACCAGCGGACAGGAAGACCAGCGCCGAGGCGGCCAGCAGGAACGCAAGGGCCGACCAGCGCAAGGAGGCCGGCGAGCCCACCCATGCCGGCGACGGCCATTTCCTCGACGGCGCGACCTTCTCCTCAGCCGACGGCCACGGGGCGTAGGGCAGCGCGGGAAGGTCGGGGTCGTCGCGCGCGAGGATGTGGAGCAGCTGCAGGCGGGTGAGCAGGCCGGTCCTGACCAGCTCGGACCTGACCGCCCAAACCGCCGCCGCCACCGCGGGGTCACCCATGAACTGCCACGCGACGGCCCAGGCGGACCTGGCCAGTTCATCGGCGCCCTTCGGGCCGACCAGTTCTTCCGCCAGGATGCGGACTCGCAGGATATCGGTCCTTCCCCCCGGCCAGGGCGCGAGATTGCCGCAACGGACCTCCGCGGCCATGCCGGCGAGGTGCGAGATCGCCTGCTGCGCCGGGGGCATCGGCAGCGGATCGTTCCAGGTCATCCCCGAGTGGAAGCCGTGGCGCTGCACCCACAGCCCGATCGGCGGCCGACCCGCGCAGGCATTGGCGACCGCATGTCCGGCCTCATGACATGCGGCGAAGAGAAAATCGCGGTCGGCGCAAAGCCTGTCCTCGCGCGCCCAGGCGGGATCACCGAGCGCTGGGAGCTCGACCCATTCGAGCAGATCGAAAAAATCGAGCTGGACGGCTTCCGTGGGGCCGGTCATGGCGGCGAGCCGTCCTCGGTGCGCGGTGCAGGGGGGCTGCGCGCCCCCTGCCCGCCGGAGGCCCCCCTATCCTTCCTTCGCGTCCATCGCCGCCAGCAGCCTGGGCGGCGACATCGGCAGTTCCGTCATCCGCACGCCGGTCGCGGCCTCGATGGCATTCGCGATTGCGGCCATCGGCGGGCAGATATTGGCCTCGCCCACGCCTTTCGCGCCGTAGGTGTGGCTCGGGTTCGGCACCTCCACCAGCAGCGGCTCGATCATCGGCAGGTCGGAGGCAACCGGCACGCGGTAGTCGAGGAAGCCCGCGTTATCGAGATGGCCCTTGGCGTTGTAGATGTATTCCTCGTTCAGCGCCCAGCCGATGCCCTGCACCACGCCGCCCTGGATCTGGCCCTCGACGTAGCTCGGGTGGATGGCGCGGCCGACATCCTGGGCGGCGACGAAGCCGAGGATGGTGACCTTCCCGGTTTCCGGATCGATCTCGATGTCGCAGAACTGGGCGGAGAAGCCGGGCGCCTGGGTGGAGGGGTTGACGGCGCCGGCGGTGGACAGCGGCCCGCCGGTGGCCGCGGCCTTGGCGGCGATGTCCTTCAGCGACAGCGGGTCGAAATTGCCCACGTTGGCGCCGGCGGGCTTGGCTTGCCCGTCCTCCCACACCACGCCTTCCGGGTCCACGCCCCAGATGCGGGCGGCGCGCAGGCACAACTCCTTGATCATCGACTTGCTCGCGGTCTCCACCGCCATGCCGGTGGCGAAGGTGACGCGGCTGCCGCCGGTCACGTGGGTGTAGCCGACCGAGGCGGTGTCGGCGACGATGGCGCGCACCTGCCTGTAGTCGATGCCCAGCGTCTCGGCCGCCATCATCGCCATGCTGGCGCGGGACCCGCCGATGTCCGGGCTGCCGGTGGCGACCAGCGCGGTGCCGTCCGCGTTCACCTGCAAGGTGGCGCTGGATTCGCCGCCGCCGTTGAACCAGTAGCCGCAGGCGACGCCCCTGCCCTGGTTCGGCCCGAGCGGCTTCGTGTAGGCCGGGTGCTTGGCCAGCGCCTCCAGCGTCTCGGCAAAGCCGTGATGCTTGAGCGTGCCGCCGCCGAGCTGGGCGGTGCCGGGGCGGGCGACGTTCTTGAGGCGCAGCGCGATCGGATCCATGCCCAGCTGCTTGGCGATGATGTCGAGCACGCCTTCCACCCCGAAGGCCGCGATCGGCGAGCCGGGGGCGCGGTAGGCGGCGGCCTTGGGCCGGTTGCTGACCACGTCGTAGCCGACGCTGCGCTGGTTCGGGATGTCGTAGCTGGCGAAGGCGCAGAGGCAGCCGTTCATCACCGGCGAGCCCGGGAAGGCGCCGGCCTGGTAGCGGAACTCGCCCTCGGCGGCGACGATGGTGCCGTCCTTCTTGACGCCGATCTTCACCGTCATCGACGCGCCGGAGGTGGGGCCGGTGGCCTTGAACACCTCCTCGCGCGACATCGTCAGCCGCACCGGCAGGCCGGACTTCTTCGACAGCATCAGGGCCACGGGCTCGAGATAGGCAACCGTCTTGCCGCCGAAGCCGCCGCCGATCTCGGCCGGCACCACGCGCAGGTCGCCGAGCTGCATGCCGGTCAGCTTCGCGGTGATGGCGCGGATCTGGAAATGGCCCTGGCTGGAGCACCAGATCTCGCCCTGGCCGTCGGCCTCGTAGCGGGCGGTGCAGCCGTGCGGCTCGATATAGGCCTGGTGGACGGCGGCGGTCTTGAAGGTCTTCTCCACCACCAGGTCGGCCTGGGCGAAGCCGGCGGCGACGTCGCCAAGATTGAACTCCAGGCGCTTGGAGATGTTGGAGGGCGCGGTGGCGCCCGGCATGTTGCGAGGGATCATGTCCTCGAACAGCAGGGGCGCACCGGGCTGCATCGCCTCGTCCACGTCGATGACGTGGGGCAGCACCTCGTAGTCGACCTCGATGAGGTCAAGCGCGGCCGCGGCGATGGCGGGGCTGACGGCGGCGACGGCGGCAACCGCATGCCCCTCGTACAGCGCCTTCTCGCGGGCCAGGATGTTGCGGGTGATGTGCCAGAAATTCTGCGCCACCCGCTCGGGGCCGACATAGTCGAACTTCTGCTCCGGCAGGTCGGCGGCGGTGACGACGGCCTTCACGCCCGGCAGCGCCGCGGCCTTCGAGGTGTCGATCGAGCGGATGCGGGCATGGGCGTGGGGCGAGCGCAGCACCCGGCCGGCAAGCATGCCGGGCAGCACCAGGTCGGCGCCGAACTGGGCGCGGCCGGTCACCTTGGGCACGCCGTCGGGCCGGATCGGGCGGGTGCCCACCCATTTGAACTTCTTCGCGGTCTCGGCAACGTTCACAGTGTCGTTCACGGCCACCTCGTTGTGCTTGCTCGGTGTGGTTCCCTGGCAGCCGACAGGGTCGCCCGATGCGGGGCCAAAGGCAAGGGCGCGGGGCATCCATCGCGGGATTGCGCTTGCAGGCCGCGGCCGCCGGGACCATTCCTGGCCGGCTGAACCGCTGCAAGGATGCCGCGCGGGATGGACCCCCACGCCGCCGAGGAAGAGGCCGGAATTTCCCCCCGCTGGCGGGTGACGCTGTGGGCGATCGTGACGGTGCAGCTGATCATGTCGCTGTCCTTCAGCATCCTCAGCCCGATCATGCCCCTCTACCTGCCGGAGCTCGGGGTGACGACGATCACCGGGATCGACCTGTGGGCCGGGGCGCTGGCCTCCGTCACCTCGTTCATCGCCGCCTTCGCCGCTCCCGTCTGGGGCCGGCTGTCGGACAGGTACGGGCGCAAGCCGATGGTGCTGCGCGCCTCGGCCTCGATCGGCGTGCTGACCATCCTGATGGGGCTGGCGACCAGGGCCCCCGCCGCGGGGGGGCCACGGCGCTGGGCTGGCTGTCCACGGGCCAGCTGATCGGCTCGCTGATCGGGCCCGTGGTGGGCGGCGCGCTGGCCGACATCTCGGGCAGCTACCGGATGCCGTTCTACGTCTCGGGCCTGGTCTCGCTGCTGGCCTTCGCGGTGTGCATGGCATTGGTGCCGGAGAATTTCACGCCGCCGAAGGAGACGAAGGCGCGCGGCTCCAGCTGGAAGGCGATGCGGGTGCTGACCCGCTCGCCCGGCATGGCCGCACTGGTGATGGTGCTCCTGATGTGCCAGTTCGGGGTGCAGGCGATCTATCCGGTGATCACCCTGTTCGTGGTGGATCTGATCGGCCAGCGCCCGGAGCTGGCGACGCTGTCGGGGGTCGCCTTCTCGGTGACCGGCATCGCCGGCGTGTTCGCCGTCCCCCTGATGGGGCGCGCCAGCGACCGGATCGGCGAGCGCACCGTGCTGCTGGTGGCCCTGATCGGCGCGGCGCTGGCAACGGCGCCGCAGGCCTTCACCGACAACTACTGGCTGTTCGTGGCCGAGCGCTTCGCCGTCGGCCTGTTCGTGGGCGCCATCGTTCCCACCGCCAACGCGCTGATCGGCCGCAGCACCGCGCCGGCCGAGCGCGGCTTCACCTTCGGCCTGACCCAGTCGGCCTACTTCCTCGGCAACTCCTTCGGCCCGATGACCGGCGGCGTGGTGGGGGCCGCGTTCGGGCTGCACTGGGTGTTTCTGATCACCGCCATGCTGCTGGGGGCAGCGGGGGTGGCGGTTTGGCGCTACGTGCCCGGGCGACAGGCGTAGCCGGCGGCATGGACGGCGTTGCGGCTCCGAGCGGCGCGGCGGCGGTGCCCGGCTGCCGAGGCACCAACCTGTGGTGCGTCAGCGGGCGGGAACGACCCGCCCGCGCCGCCGCCGCAGCCCGGCCAGAGCGGTCAGGCCCAGCGCCATCGCGCCCCAGGTGGCCGGTTCGGGGACATCGGCCACCTCGCCGAGGAAGGCCAGGCCGTCGATCGTGTCGCCGATATTGCCGAAAGGTTGGAACCCGGCATTGATTGCCGTGCCGTCCAACTGGTAGGGCACCACGGTTCCCCCCTGCATGCCCACCCACATGATGCTGGAGACGGGATCGAAAGCCAGGCCGCCGGCGTTGTTGGGCGTGGAGAATTGCGCCGTATAGGTGCCGGTCGACGGGTCCCAGATGCCGACCGACCGTCCGCTCCACTGGCTGATCCAGATGTCGGAGCCCACGAAGGACATGCCGACGATGTCCGGCATCGACCAGCTTTGCGTGATGTTGCCGGTGTTCAGGTCGATCAGCTGGATGCCGCTGCTGTACTGGCCGTGATAAAGTTGCGATCCGGTCCAGATCATGTCCTCGTTGCAGCAACCTGTCGCGATGCCGGGCACGGAGATCGAGCCGAGCAGGTTGCCGGTGTAGTCAACCCTGTTGATGACGCCGCTGAACGGGTCGCCGGCGTAAAGGAAATTCTGCCCGCTGACGTCGGTGAAGCCGTTGATGTGGAACGTCGTGCTGTAGTTGGTTTGGCTGACGAAATTCGCGCCATTCACGCTGACGACGCCGAGCTTGTCTGGCAGGCTCCCACTGAAGGTGTTCACGTCGGATCCGACAAACAGCGTGCCCTGCGCGTGCGCGACGCCGGCGCCACCAAGCACGGAGACCGCAATCAGGGCTGAGAAGAGGCTGGATCGCATGAAACTCTCCGCTAGTGATCGAGTGGAGCCCGGTCGACGCCGAGCTTTTCTCGCAGTTGTGAGAGAGACTTCGATGAAGTTAACGCCACCGGCGGGTGAAGACGCTCACGATTGCGTGAGATCAACATGGCTGGTATGAAATTACTGCGAGGGCGCGCAGGTCCGGCCGGGTCGGGAGAACACGCAGGTCGCGGCCTTCGGGCTGCACTGGGTGTTCCTGGTCACCGCCATGCTGCCGGGCGGTGCGGCCGTGGCGGCGTGGATCTATTCCGGCCGGGCGCGGCTTCTATTCCGCCGCCTTCGCCGGCGCCTCCACCACGCGGGTGACGAATTCGGCGGGGCTGGTGATCTCCAGTATCTCCACGTCGTCGCTGTGGCGGAGCTCGCGGTGGCGGATGCGCGGCGGCTGGTAGACGCTGGTGCCCGCTTCGCAACGGGCGAAGCCGATATCCTCGTATTCGAACTCCACCCAGCCCTTCAGCACGTAGAACATCTGGAAGTCGAGCTCATGCAGGTGCCACTCGCCGTTCGCATGCTGGCCGGGCACGGCGCGGATCACATGCGCCCCCACCTTGCCGGTCGAGGCGCCGGCGATGCCCAGGTCGCGATACTCGAAGAAGGCACGGAGCCCGCGCTCGAAATTGTCTGACGCGGCGTGGTGAACGACGGTGGCCATGCTGGTTTCCTCCCGGAGCGGGAGGGCAGCCTAGCGCATTCAGGCGCGCCGGCGCATCACGCCCAGCAGGCCCAGCCCCATGGCGAGCATCGCCAGGCTGGCCGGCTCCGGCGATGTCACCGCAGCCACCACCGAGATGGCGTCGAGCTGAAAATATTGGGGGTCATTCCTGAACTGGAAGGTCAGCAGGCTGTTGGCGCCGCCGACGACCGGGATCGAATACGGGGTGGGCGAGAAGGACGCCCCGTCGATCACCGAGAAGATGGTGTTGCCGTCCCAGATGACCTCGGCGCTGGTGGACTGGACCGGAATATCCGTTGGCCCCTCCTCGCCGCCGCCCTCGCCCGAACCCCAGCCGAGCGTGAAATTGACCGTATAGGTCGTGCCGAGCGTGGTCCCGAGGGTCTGGCTGATGCTGCCCGGCGACCCGACCGGGCCGAAGAAGGCCGCGTAGGCCCCCTCGGTCGTCCCCGATGCGCCGACATAGGTGAAGGCGCCATTGCCGGCCTGTGTCCAGCCGGAGAAATCGCCGGTCTCGAACCCGCAATTGGTGACCAGATTGCCCGCAACCGCGCCGCAGCCGACGGCCGCCTGCGCCGCCCCCGCGAACAGCGCCATTGCCAGCGCGGCCGGGATCGCGTCGAGAATTCGCCCCATGTCAGCCCCCGTTCCTCTTTGGAGAATTCGTAGGCTTCGCGCCGCGTCGGGTCAACAATTCGTGAACACCCTCACGCTGCCGTCATTTCCGCCTTGAAGTCCTTGATATCCTTGAAGGTGAGGTCGGGATTCAATTCGGCGGTCCGGCGCAGCATGAAGGCGGAGGTGGCGAGGAACACCGGATCCCCATCCACGTCGTCGGCCATGGCGCTGCGCTGCGATTCGATGAAGCGGGCAAGCTTGGCCTTGTCGCCCGAAATCCAGCGCGCCAGCTGGTACGGCGTCTCCTCGAAGCCGATCTTCACCCCATACTCCGCCCCGAGCCGGGCCTGCAGCACGTCGAGCTGCAGCGTGCCGACCACACCCACCATCGGCGGCGCGCCGTCCTGCGGGCGGAACAGCTGCACCACCCCCTCCTCGGCCAGCTCCTGCAGCGCAGTGCGCAGCTTCTTGGCCTTCATCGCGTCGTCCAGCCGCACCCGGCGCAGGATCTCGGGGGCGAAATACGGCACGCCGACGAAATTGATGTCCTCGCTCTCGCTCAGCGTGTCGCCGATCCGCAGCGTGCCATGGTTGGGGATGCCCACCACGTCGCCGGCGAAGGCCTCGTCGGCGATCTCGCGCTCGCGGGCGAAGAAGAATTGCGGCGCATGCAGCGGAATCGCCTTGCCGGTGCGCACCTGCTTCAGCCGCATCCCCCGCGTCAGCCGCCCCGAGCACACCCGCGCGAACGCGATCCGGTCGCGATGGTTCGGGTCCATGTTGGCCTGGATCTTGAACACCAGCGCCGTCAGGTTCGGCTCCGTCGCCTCCACCGTCCGCGTATCCGCCGGTTGCGAGCGCGGCTTCGGCCCGTACTCGGCCAGCCCGTCCAGCAGGTCCGCCACCCCGATCCCCTTGATCGCACTGCCGAAGAACACCGGCGTCAGATGCCCGGCCGCGAACGGCGCCTCCTCGAACTCCGGCAGCGCGGCATGCACCAGGTCCAGCTCCTCGCCCACCTGGATCAGCCGCGGATCGGACTGCTTCAACTCCGCCGTCAGGTGATACGCCCGCTTGCGGATGTCGTACGTGCCGGCAAACTCCGCCGCCCGCCCCACCGGCCAGGTCACCGGCGCCGTGTCCAGCGCCAGCGCCGAGGACACCTCGTCCAGCAGCGCGAACGGGTCCTGCGCCTCGCGGTCCATCTTGTTGATGAAGGTCAGGATCGGAATATCGCGCAGCCGGCAGATCTCGAACAGCTTGCGCGTCCGCGCCTCGATCCCCTTCGCCGCGTCGATCACCATCACCGCCGCATCCACCGCGGTCAGCGTCCGATACGTGTCCTCCGAGAAATCCTCGTGGCCCGGCGTATCGAGCAGGTTGAACACACACCCCGCATGCTCGAACGTCATCACCGAGGTGACCACGGAAATCCCGCGCTCGCGCTCGATCCCCATCCAGTCCGACCGCGTCCGCCGCCGCTCGCCCTTGGCCCGCACATTGCCCGCAAGCTGGATCGCCCCGCCCGCCCGCAGCAGATGCTCGGTCAGGGTGGTCTTGCCCGCATCAGGATGCGAAATGATCGCAAAAGTTCGCCGCCGGGCAATCTCGCCCGCAGCCCGCACAACATCTGAATGGCTCATGACGGGGCTTATACAGGCGAAGGCGGCGCCGAGGGAAGGAAGGCCAGGGGTCGAGCGACCCCTGCCCTCCTTAACTGAAGCCAGGTCCGGGAGGCGCTCGCCTCCTGGTGGGGTGCAGGGGCAAAGCCCCTGCCGGGTCCAGGGTGGAGCGCTGGCCTTCCCTACCCCAGCGCCGCCGTCGCCTGCATATCCCCGACATGGAGTCCGTTCCAGTTGGTGATGGCCGGGCGGGCGAGTTTGGCGACGTCGTCGTGGTTGGTCTGGAGCAGGCGCTGCACCAGGGCGGCGCCGGCGACCTGGGCGGCGCGGCCGGCGCCGTCGTCGCATTTGATGGCGATGCCGTAGCCGAGTTCGGGCAGGGCGGCGCAGAACACGCCCTCCGCCCCGCCCTTGCAGAAGACGCGGGCGCCGAGCGCGGTCATCAGCTTCGTGTCGAGCCGCCCGGTGCCGGCGACCATGAACGGGTTGGCGGCGACGGCGGCGCGGATGGTGGCGGCGGCGCGGGCGCGGTCGGGAGACAGGCCGGTGCCGGTGCCGAAGCGGGCGAAGGCGCCGGCCAGCGCGCGCAGCGGGATGGCGAAGGTGGGGATGGAGCAGCCATCGGTGCCGCGGTTGCGCTCGTCCAGCACGGTGCCGGTGTAGTCGGACAGGGCGGCGGTGATGGTGCGCATGGTGGGATGGTCGGGCGCGATGTAGCCCCTGGGGTCGTCGCCGCGGTCGCAGGCCAGGCAGACGAAGCCGGAATGCTTGCCGGAACAGTTGTTGTGCAGCGCGCTGGGGGTGCCGCCGGCGGCCGCGAGGCGGCGGGTGGCGGCGTCGTTGCTTGGCCAGTGGCTGCCGCATTCCAGGCACGACACGTCGCGGCCGGCCTTGGCAAGCATCGAGGCGGCGGCGGCGACATGGGCCTCCTCGCCGTTGTGGGAGGAGCAGGCCAGCGCTATCTCCGCCTCGGTCAGGCCGAGCCGGGCGGCGGCCCCGGTTTCCACCAGCGGGGTGGCCTGGAGCGCCTTCACCGCCGAGCGCGGGAAGATGGGCGTGTCGATGTCGCCGACCTGGAAGACGACGGCGCCCGACGCGTCGAGCACGGCGGCGGCACCGTGATGGGCGGACTCAACGCGGTTGCCGCGGGTGACTTCGACCAGGATGGGGTCCATCGGGGTTTCCTCGATTCGGTTGCCGCGTCATACAGGCGCCGCGCGGCCGGGGCCATTGCCGGGCCGGCATGGGAGGGTCGAGGCGCGTGCCGCAGGACAAGCCGCTGTTCCGCTTCGGCCTGATCGCCGACCCCCAATACGCCCCGCTGGCCCCGATCGGGACACGGTATTTCGCCAACTCGCTGTGGAAGCTGTCCGAGGCGATCGCGGCGCTGAACACGCTGGACCTGGCCTTCGTCGCGACGCTGGGGGATTTCATCGACCGCGGCTGGGAGAGCTTCGGCCATATCCTGCCGCTGTACGAGCGGCTGCGGCATCCGCACCATCCGGTGCCCGGCAACCATGATTTCGACGTGGCGCCGGAGCATCTCGGCGCGGTGCGCGCGCGGCTGGGCCGGCCGGAAGGCTACCACGACTTCGCTGTGGCCGGGCACCGCTTCGTCGTGATCGACGGCACCGACGAAAGCCTGTTCGCCCACCCGCCGGGCAGTGCCGGATATGCCCGCGCGCAGGACCGGCTGGCGGTGCTGCAGCAGGCGCGGGCGAAGAATGCGCAGACCTGGAACGGCGGGATCGGCGCGGACCAGGCGGCCTGGCTGGCAGGGCGGCTGGCGGCGGCGCGCGCGGCCGGCGAGCGGGTGATCGGGCTCGGCCATTTCCCGCTCTATCCCGACGATCCGCACGTCATGTGGGGCGCGGAGCCGCTGGTGGAGCTGTTCAGCGGCCATGACGGCTTCCTGGCCTATTTCAGCGGCCACAACCATGCCGGCAGTTACGGCATGCGTGCCGGCCGGCATTTCGTGAACCTGATGGGC
>JBGAIK010000029.1:0-16750 GCA_044225615.1 Acetobacteraceae bacterium
GTCGGCGCGGCGCGGGCGGCGTTCCCGCGGCGATAGGCGCGGGCGGGGGGCGGGCCAGCCGGCGCGGCCCGGGAATGGAGATGGGAGCGCGCGGCCGCAGGGGGTGCCGGACAGGGCGCGCGGCGGTGGCCGGCCGGGCGGGCGCGCGGTGGGCGCGGAGCGGCGCGCAGGCGTCGCAGCGCAGGGTTGCGGGCGGCGCCGAGGGATATGACGGCGGTGCGCTCGCGACGGGGCACGCGGCTGCGCCGCGGTTACGGCGCGGGCGCGTGGCGTCGCCGGCCAGGAGCGCGAGCAGCGGGGCGAGCAACAGGCGGAGCAGGGGATGGCCCGCGAGCAGGGCGAGCAGTGCCGCGCGCAGGGCGGCGTGGGACGCCGTCTGGCCGGGGTGGCTCGGTGCGGGTGGCGCCTGGTTCACGGCGGCGTTCTATGACAGGACCTTGGTCCTTGTCAAGAAAAAAAGCTTATGCACGGCAACGCGCGTGCTGGCCTTCGCGGTCAGGCGTGGGGGCGCGTCAGGTGCGTGGGCGCTTGCGGGGGGCCAGCAGGGCGTCGACGTCCGGGGAGCGGGCGATGGTGGAGGCGCGGGCGAAGCCTTCGTGGTTGGCCTCGATCGTGTCGGGATCGTAGAGGTAGTTGACCATCACGCCGTAGGATTCCTGCAGGCCGCGCGGGGCGGTGTTGGCGTTGCCGTGGATCCGCTCGAGGCGGGCGCCGTTGCCGAGGTGGAACCGTGCCACCGGGTCGGCGGGGCCGCTTCCGGGCTTGCTGTCGGTGAGGAAGCGGGCGCAGGCGCGCAGCAGCTCGGGGAGGGCTTCCGGGGATGGCGGCGATTCCTCGGGCAGGTCGAGGGCGAGACCTTCCTCGGCCACCTGGCGGTCGAGCCAGCGGCGGAAGCCGGGAACGGGGGAGAGGGTGGCGAAGCGGGAGAGCTGGGGCAGCTCGCCCTTCAGCTCCTCGACGACCTGCTTGATCAGGAAGTTGCCGAAGGAGATGCCGCGCAGCCCGTCCTGGCAGTTGGAGATGGAATAGAAGATCGCGGTGTCGGCAACCCTCGCGCGGGCGGCCTGGGCGGCCTCGTCCGTGTCGGGGGCGAGCAGCGGCTGGACGGCGCTGGCGAGGCCGTGGACGAGGGCGACCTCGACGAAGATCAGCGGCTCGCCGGGCAGGGCCGGGTGGAAGAAGGCGAAGCAGCGGCGGTCGGGGGCGAGGCGGCGGCGGAGGTCGGACCAGCCGGCGATCTCGTGCACGGCCTCGTATTCGATCAGCTTCTCCAGCACCGCGGCCGGGGTGTTCCAGTCGATCCGGCGGAGTTCCAGGAAGCCGCGGTTGAACCAGGAGGCGAAGAGGTGGCGGAGATCGTCGTCGAGCGGGGCGAGCTCCGGGTGGGTGCGGCGCGCGGCGAGGATCTCCTCGCGCAGGGCGACCAGGGCGGCGGTGCCGCCGGGGCCCTGGTTGATGCGGCGCAGCAGCTCCTGGCGCGGGGGCTCGGCGGCGGCGGCGAGCTTCGTGGCGGCGCCCGGCGTGGGGGCGGCGAGCCAGGCTTCGGCGGCTTCGCGCAAGGCGGCCTCGTCGGGGCCGTAGCCGGTGGCGAGATGCTGGCAGAAGGCGAGGCGGGCGTCGGCGTCGAGGCCCCTGAGCACGACGAGCAGTTCGCGGGAGAGCGCAGCGCCGGAGGCCTCGCCGCGGCCGGTGAGCAGGGCGGCGGCGAGGCTTTGCGCGCGCTCGGCGGCGGGAATGGCGGCGTTGGGCACGTCGGCGAAGAGGCGGCCGCGATCGGCGATGGAGCTCCACAGGCGCTCGATCCAGGCCAGCGGGCGGGCGGTGGCGGCGGTCTCGGACATGCGGCACGGCTCCGATGGGGGCGGGGAAGTGTAGCGGATGCGGGGCCGGCTTGTCCCCGGCGGGCGCGGGGGCGAGGATGACGGTGCGGGGAGGGCGGAGCATGGCCGGACTGGTGCTGCGTGGCGACACGGTGGTGACGCCGGAGGGGGTGCGGGGCTGCGACATCGCGATCGCGGGCGGGCGGATCGCGGCGATCGGGGAGATCGGCACGCTGGACGCGCCCGAGGTGCTGGACATGACCGGGCGGATCGTGATGCCGGGCGGGATCGACCCGCACGTGCATTGCGACTGGCCGATGCCCTCGCCCAATGGCGGGCCGCCGCCGATGACCGAGCCGGCCAGCGTGGTGAGCCGGGCGGCCATCCATGGCGGGACGACGACGCTGATCGACTTCGTGCGCTGCATCGAGGGCGACAGCGTGGCCGACGCGATCCGGCGGCGCGATGCCGGCTGGAAGGGCGCGTGCCATGCCGACTACGCCTTCCATCTGATGGTGGAGGGCGACGTCGCGCCGGAGACGCTGGAGCAGCTGGGTGCCGCGATCCGCGACGGGCACCCGACGGTGAAGATCTTCACCACCGACATCACGCCGAGCCGGCGCGGGCGGATGGTGGATTTCGGCGACATCTGGGAGGTGTTCCAGGTGATCGCGGCCAATCGCGGCATGGGGGTGATCCATGCCGAGGACAACGACATCGTGATGCACATGTACGCCAAGCTGTTCCGCGAGGGGCGGACGAGCTTCGAGCACATGGCCGAGGTCCACAACGCGCTGTCGGAGGATCTGTCGTTCCGGCGGATCATCCGGCTGGCGGAGAGCGTGAAGGGCACGGCGCTGTACATGCTGCACACCTCGGCGGCGACCGGGGTGGCGGCGATCCGCGAGGCCCGCGCGAAGGGCATTCCGATCTACGGCGAGAGCCTGCACCAGTACATGCTCTACACGGCGGAGGACTACCGGCGGCCGAACGGCCAGATCTTCCACACCTACCCGTCGTTGAAGTCGGCCCAGGACCAGGCGGCGCTGTGGGGGGGCACGCTGGACGGGTCGATCAACTGCGTGGCGACGGACGAGCTGTGCTGCACGCTGGCGCAGAAGACGCGCGGCGCGCGGATCGACGACGTGACCGGGGGGAATGCCGGCGTGGAGCCGCGGGTGGCGCTGATGTACACCGAGATGGTGGGGCGGCGGGGCTATGCGCTGAGCCGGTTCGTGGAGCTGGTTTCGACCAACGCGGCGCGCATCCTGGGGCTGTATCCGCGCAAGGGGGCGATCGCGGTGGGCTCGGACGCCGATATCTGCGTGCTGGATCCCACGCGGCGGCGGGTGATCACGGCCGCCGGCCTGCACGAGACCGACTATACGCCGTGGGAAGGGTGGGAGGCGCATGCCTGGCCGTGCCTGACCCTGCTGCGCGGCAAGGTGGTGATGCAGGACGGGGTGCTGACCGGGTCGCTGGCGGACGGGCAATGGCAGCACCGGCGCATCGACCCGGATTTCATCGCCCGCCCGGTGCCGCTGTGACATCGAATGCCGAGCTGCGCGCGCTGCTGCTGGACTGCCTGCGGCTGTGGGAGCTGGACGGGCGGGTGGAGGCCGGGGCCGAGGGGCTCGAGATCAGCGCCGCGGGGACCCGGGTTCAGGTGCGGCCCGGCCCCGTGCCAACGCGGTGGTTGGTGACCCAGGCCGGGCGGACCCGGCCGGTGCCCTCGGTGGTGGCCCTGCTCGCCGCGCTGCGCCGCGCGCTGGGCCTGCCGCCCGGGGCGCGGGCGCGGGTGGGTCTCGGCGCCGCCTGATCACGCCTCCCCGCCAGGTCATGATTGGTTCAGGTCGAACCAATCATGATCCGGCGGGTCTTTGCTTGATCGCGTGATTCACGCTTTCCGGCCTTCGGCCTCAAGCGATCACGCCCTATTGCGGCCGGAAGCCGGCGGCGTAGGTGCGCTCGTCGGTGCGGGGGATGATCCTGATGCCCTGCCGCGCCGCCCAGGTGGTGGCCTGGAAATGCAGCGGGATGATCGCGCCGGTGTCGATGGCCAGGTGCGCGGCCTGGCGCAGCAGCCCGGCCCGCGCGGCATCGTCCACCGTCGCCAGCGCCTTGGCCAGGAACGCGTCCACGTCGCGGTTGCAGTAGAAGCTCCAGTTGTAGAGCCCGCCGCCGGTCTTCGGGTCGGCGCAGGCGATGATGGCGCGCAGGATCGCGCTCGACTCGCCGGTGGAGGAGCCGAAGCCGATCAGCCCGAACGAATACTCGCCCTTGGCGCCGCGCGGCGCGTAGGCCGACATCGGCAGCGTCTCGACCTTGGCCGCGATGCCGATGCGGCTCAGCATCTGGCCCACCGCCTGGACGATCTGGGCGTCGTTGACCAGCCGGTCGTTGGGCCCGGCGATGGTGAGCTGGAAGCCGTCCGGCCAGCCGGCCTCGGCCAGCAGCTTCTTCGCCGCCTCGGGGTCGAAGGCGGGGACCGGGATGCTCGGGTCGTGGCCGAACAGGGTTTCGGGGACGAGGTTGCCGGTGGGGTAGCCGAGCCCGGCCATGACCCGCTCGGCGATCGCCTGGCGGTTGATGGCGAGCGACAGCGCGCGGCGCACCCGCGGGTCGGCAAGCGGGTTCTTCGCCAGCTTCGAGCCGTCCCTGGCCGCCACCATCGGCGTGTCGGGGCGGCCGCCATCGACGTAGAAATAGACCAGCCGGCCGGAGACCTTCTGGGCGAAGACGAGCTTCGGGTTCTTCCTGACCGCATCGAGGTCGCCGGTGGGCACGCCCTCGATGCCGTCCACGTCGCCGGCCAGCAGCGTGGCGAGGCGGGTGGCGTTGTTGGGGATGAAGCGCACCGTCACCCGGTCCCAGTCGGCCTTCTCGCGGGTGGCGACCGGGCTGCGCTCGAGTTCCACCCGGTCGTCGCGGGCGAAGGCGACGAATTTGTACGGCCCGGTGCCGACCATGCCCTGGCCGCGGGCGAAGGCGTCGGTGGGCACGCCCTCGGCGGCCTTGCGGCTGAGGATCATGATGGTGCTGAGATCGTTGGGCAGCAGCGGGTAGGGACCCTTGGTGGTGATGCGCAGCGTGTGCGCGTCCACCGCCGTCTTGCCGGTGATCGCGCGCGTGTAGATGCCGAACCCGGCCGGGCTGTTGACCAGCGTGGCCGGCCGGTCGAGCGAGAAGATCACGTCGTCGGCGGTCAGCCTGGTGCCGTCATGGAACGTCGCGTCGGGGCGCAGGCGGAATTCCCAGGTGGTGTCGTCGATCGCCTTCCAGCTTTCGGCCAGGCCCGGCACCAGCCGCATGTCGGGGTCGAGGCGGACCAGCGCCTCGAACATGTTCTGCGCCACGTTCAGGTTGGCGCCGAGATTGTGGAAATGCGGATCCATCGCCGAGGGCGAGGAGCTGAGCGCGAGGCGGAAATCCGCTGCCCCGGCGGGCGCGGCCAGCGCCAGCGCGACCGCGATGCCGAGAATCTGCCTGCGCATGCCCGTTCCTCCCCGAATGGGGCGGATCATCGCCGCAGGCGCGGCGGCGGTCAAAACCCGCAGTCAAATCCCTCTGGGGCGGCTCAGCGCGAGGCGACGGCGCGCGGGGCCTCGCCGGCCAGCAGCTGCCAGCGATGGGCGTCCACGCGCTCCCAGCGCGCGGCGGCGTTGGCGATGTCGGTGCGGCGCAGGGTGTGGGCGTCGATGCGCTGCCAGCCGGGCGGCAGCTCGGGCCACGCCTGCTGCGCGAGCGCAGCTTGCATCCACGCCAGCAGGCCCATCAGGCATCCCAGTGCCACCACCAGCCGCATCGCCCGCCACTCCGCCATCGTTGCGGCGACGCTGCCATGCCCGGGCGTGACCGTGTCAACGGGCAAGGCATTCAGTTTTCAGCATTCATGATGTCGGTCAAGGGGCCAGATTGACCCGGCCCCGCGCCCGTGCTGCAAGCCGGGGCCACGCCAGCCGGAGGAAACGCACATGGCTCTCGTCCGCGACGACATCGAGCAGCTCGAGGACAGCCCGATCGTCGAGGTCTGGCGCATGGGCTATGGCGACCCGTCGGTGATCCCGATGTTCGCCGGCGAATCCGATCTGCCGACGCCCGACTTCATCTGCGACGCGGCGGCGCAGGCGCTGAAGGAGGGCAGGACCTTCTACACGCCCAATCGCGGCATAGCGGCCATGACCGCCGCCCTCAGCGACTACATGCACGGGCTCTACAAGGTGCGCATTCCCGAGCACCGCATTGCGCTGACGCCCTCGGGCATGAGCGCGGTGATGCTGATCTCCCAGGCCACGGTGCGGCCGGGCGACAACGCGGTGTCGATCACGCCGTCCTGGCCCAACATCATGCGGGCGATGCAGATCTGCGGCGCCGAGGCGCGCGAGGTGGCGCTGACGCCGGGCAACGCCGGCTGGCAGCTCGACCTCGACGCGCTGTTCGCCGCCTGCGACGACCGCACCAAGGTGATCTACCTCGCCTCCCCCGGCAACCCGACCGGCTGGATGATCCCGCGCGAGCAGGCCGAGCGGCTGCTGGAATTCGCCCGCGCGCGCGGCATCGCGATCCTGTCCGACGAGGTCTATCACCGGCTGGTCTACGACCGGGACGTGGCCTTCTCGTTCCTGGAGATCGCGCGGCCCGACGATCCGGTGTTCGTGGTCAACAGCTTCTCCAAGGCCTGGGCGATGACCGGCTGGCGGCTGGGCTGGATCGTCTATCCCGAGGGGATGAAGGACACGTTCGAGAAGCTGATCCAGTTCAACACCTCGGGCGCGCAGGAATTCCTCCAGCACGGGGCGATCGCGGCGCTGCGCCATGGCGAGGATTTCACCAAGGCGTTCACCGAGCGCTGCCGCCAGGCGCGCGCGCTGGTCAACGACCGGCTGGGCCGCATGCCGCGGGTGCGCAACATTCCCAACGAGGGCAGCTTCTACGCCATGTTCAGCGTGGACGGCGTGACCGACACGCTGACCTTCTGCAAGCGCGCGGTGGTGGAGGCGAAGATCGGCATGGCCCCCGGCACGTCCTTCGGCAAGGGTTCGGAACACCATATCCGGCTCTGCTATGCGCAGACGGTGGAGACGATGAAGGAGGCGATGGACCGGCTGGAGGCGTTCGTCGCCACCTACCGGGAGGGGTGATGGCCGATCCGCGGACGCTGGCGGCGCTGGAGCGGCTGATCGGCTTCGACACGGTCAGCCGCAACTCCAACCTCGACTGCATCGACTGGTGCCGCGCCCAGCTGGAGGCGCATGGCGCGCGGACGCGGATGGACTGGAGTGCGGACCGCAGCAAGGCGAACCTGCTGGCGACGTTCAACGAGGGGCCGGGCGGCATCGTGCTCTCCGGCCATGTCGACGTGGTGCCGGTGGACGGGCAGGACTGGCGCAGCGATCCGTTCACGGCGACCGTGCGCGACGGCAACCTGTACGGCCGCGGCGCCTGCGACATGAAGGGGTTCGATGCCGTGATCCTCGCCCATGCGCCGGACTATGCGCGGGCGAAGCGGCCGGTGCATGTGGCGCTGACCTATGACGAGGAGCTGGGCTGCCTGGGCATTCCGCATCTGATCGCGGCGATGGATGCGTGGAACGTGCATCCCGAAGGTTGCATCGTGGGCGAGCCGACCTCGATGCGGCTGGTCAGCGCGCACAAGGGCGGCCGGGTGTATCGCTGCCGGGTGACCGGCCGCGCGGCGCATTCGTCGCTGACCCACACCGCCGTCAACGCCATCGAGTATGCGGGCGTGGTCATCGCCCGCATCCGGGAGATCGCGCGGCGCGAGCAGGCGCAGGGGCTGCGCGTGGACGGGTTCGACGTGCCGTTCACCACCGTCTCCACCAACCTGATGCAGGGCGGCAACGGCCCCAACATCGTGCCCGCCAGCGCCGAGTTCCTGTTCGACTACCGCTACGTTCCGGGCTTCCCGCCCGACGCGATCATCGACGAGCTGGCGGCGCTGGCCGAGGAGCTGAGCGCCGAGATGCGGCGGATCGACCCCGCTTGCGGCATCGCGTTCGTCCCGGTCAACGCGATCCCCGCCCTTTCCGCCGGCGCGGACAGCGAGATCTATCGCCTGACGCTCGGCCTGCTGGCCGACAAGGTGGTGGAGAAGGTCGGCTACGGGACCGAGGCGAGCTTCTTCCAGCAGTACGGCGTGCCCAGCGTGGTGTGCGGGCCGGGCAGCATCGTGCAGGCGCACAAGGCCGACGAGTACGTTGCGCTTGCGCAGCTGGCCGCCTGCGACGCCTTCATCGACGCGCTGATCGACCGCCTCGCCTGACCCAGCACCCGCCTGACACAGCATCGGACAACCACAAGATGCAGCCAAGCATCGAAACCCGCGCCTCCTGGCACGCCGCCTTCGCCGCGCTGGCGGTGTTCGCCGTCACCAATGGCGGCCCGCTGGTCATGGTCGTCGGGCTGAAATCGGTGGCCGAGGAGCTGGATGTGCCGCGCTCCGTCCCCGCGCTGGCCTCCTCGCTCACCTGGCTCGGCGCCGGGTCCGGCGGCATCCTGATGGGCTGGCTCGCCGACCGCATCGGCATGCGCCGCGTGGCCTGCATCGGCGCCGTCTCCATCGCGCTCGGCATGCTGGTTTCCACCCAGGGCGGCATCTGGGGCATCTATCTCGGCCACGGCCTGCTGCTCGGCCTGCTCGGCAACGGCGCCTTCAACGCGCCGCTGATGACCTACACGACAAGATGGTTCGACCGCCGCCGCGGCACCGCGCTCGCCTTGATCATGAGCGGCCAGTACATCGCCGGTGTCTTCTGGCCCAGCATCTTCGAGCGGCTCATCTCCAGCCATGGCTGGCGCACCACCATGCTCGCCTACGCCGCCGCCGAGATCCTGATCACCCTGCCCGTCATCCTGGTCTTCTTCGCCAGCCCGCCGCGGGCGCCGGCGCCCGGCACGCCCGGCGCCGGCCCGCTGCCCGGCGGCCGGGTGCTGGGCCTGCACCGCAACCTTGTCCACGCCCTGCTCACCCTGGGCATCTTCCTCTGCTGCGTGCCGATGGCGCTGCCCTCGGCGCATCTGGTGTCGTTCTGCACCGATATCGGCATCAGCCGCGCCCACGGCGCCGCCATGCTCTCGGTCCTGCTCGGCTGCGCCTTCCTCAGCCGGCAGTTCTGGGGCTGGGCCTCGGACCGCATCGGCGGGCTGCTGGCCGTGCTCGCCGGCTCCGCCTGCCAGGCGGTGGCGCTGTCGCTGTTCCTGGCCACCCAGGACGAGGTCGGCCTGTTCGCGGTGGCCACCGCCTTCGGCCTCGGCTTCGCCGGCATCGTGCCCGCCTACGTGCTGGCCATCCGCGAGCTGTTTCCCGCCAGCGAGGCGAGCTGGCGGGTGCCGGTGCTGGTCTTCGGCGGCCTGCTCGGCATGGCCACCGGCGCCTGGATGGGCGGGGCGCTGTATGACCATTTCGGCAGCTACGCCGCCGCCTTCCAGGCCGGCATCGCCAGCAACGTCGCCAACCTGGCGCTGATCGGATTCCTCGTCCTGCGCCGCTACGGCGGCCGGCTCAGCGCTTCGTTCCTACCCCCGACCCCGCCGAGCCCGTCCGGCCTCCGTCGATGACGAAATGCGAGCCGGTGACGCTGCCGGCGAGATCCGAGCAAAGGTAGATGACGAGGTTCGCCACCTCCTCCGGCGTGGCGTAGCGGCCGCTCGGAATCGCCGCCCGGTTCGCCGCCACCACGCTTTGCGGATCGTCCGGGTTCCGCTGCTGCTCGAGCGAGCGCATCATCCGCGTCTCCACCGGGCCCGGGCAGACCGCATTCACCCGGATGCCGAGCCGGGCGACGTCGGCCGAGGCGGTCTTGGTCATGCCGAGCACGGCGTGCTTCGACGCCACGTATCCCGCCATCCCCGGCCCGCCGACCAGCCCGGCGATCGAGGCGGTGTTGACCACCGCACCCGCGCCCTGCCGCACCATCTCGCGCAGCACGTATTTCATGCCGAGGAACACGCCGCGCAGGTTGATGGCGATCACCCGGTCGAACTCGTCGTCGCCGTAGTCGGTGATCGCCTTCACCGGGCCCTCGATGCCGGCATTGTTGAAGAAGCAGTCGATCCGGCCATAGGCGTCGAGCGTGGCCTTCACATAGGCCTGCACGTCGGCCGCGCTTGCCACGTCGGCGGCGACGAAGCTCGCCTTCGCGCCCTGCTGGTGCAGGACGTCCATCGTGCCCTGCCCGAGCGCCGCGTCGCGATCGACCACGACCACCGTCGCGCCCCGCTCGGCGAAGCCGACGCAGGCCGCCCTTCCGATGCCGCCGCCACCGCCGGTGACCAGCACGACCTTGCCGCTGAAATCCACGCCTTCCTCCCCTTGCCGTCGCGGCGATCCTGCGGGATGCGCGAGGGGAAGGCCAGGGGCGCCGGCTCGCCCTTGTCTGGTCGCGCGAATCACGCGCTACCCGTCGCCCGTGTGGTCGCGGAAGGTGACCGAATAGCGCAGCCGCCGCACCGGCGGGATGCAGTGCTCCCAGGCCCAGCGCGCGGCGCCGCGCAGCAGGTAGGCCGAGCCGGGGCGGACCTCGCGGCTGGCGCGGTCCCAGCCGCCGGGCCGGGCGCGGCGCAGGCCGAGCGTGCAGGCGGCGCCGAGCGAGAGGCCGATCACGTCGGGGCAGGTGCCGCGGTCGCGATGCCAGCCGACGCCGGCGCCCGGGGCGTATTCGTTGATCAGGGCGTGGGTGAGCGTCGCGGCGGGGATGCCGGCGAATTCGGCCGCGCGGGCGCGGACGGGGAGCAGGAAGTCCGGCATCGGGCGGTCCGCGCCGTCGCGGCGGCCGAACCAGGCGACGCGCCGCCTGCCGAGATAGCCCTGGAACTCGAACGGGCGGAAATCGAGCGCGGCCATGTGCCCGAGCAGCGCCCCCGCCTCGGCGGGGCTCAGGACGTCGTCACGGTAGGCGAAGCCCTCCGGCGGCGCGGGGGCGTCGGCGAACAGGTCATGCTGGTCGGCCTGGAACGGCATTGTGGGAACATATCAGGAACTCTGCGGCTGTCCAGCGTGGATCACCTGATGGATGAAGCCGAGCTTGGCCACCACCGGCGGCGGCAGCACGAACGGGTAGGGATCGGGGCTGCCCATTGCCCGGTTGAGGCTGTTCATCGCCAGGCTGAGCGGCACCCAGGCCGCCAGGATCGCCTCGATCCCGGCGCCGTCATACGGATCGAGCCGGATCCGCGCCGCCAGGCTGCGCCCCTCCCGCAAGCCGGGCCGGATGGCGAGGCCGTAGGAGGCGGCCATCTCCAGCGTGTCCACGATGTGGAAGTAGTGCGCCCAGGTCTCGGCCCAGTCCTCCCAGGGATGGACCGAGGCGTAGGCGCTGACATGGCTTTCCTGCCACCCGGCCGGCGGTCCGGCGCGGTAGTGGCGTTCCAGCGCCGCCGCGTAGTCGGCGGTGTCGTCGCCGAACAGGGCGCGGCAGGCTTCCAGCCGCCCGCCGTCGCGCACCAGCACGTCCCAGTAGTAGTGCCCGATCTCGTGCCGGAAATGGCCCAGCAGCGAGCGGTACGGCTCGTCGAGCTCGGTCCGCCGGCGCTCCCGCTCGGCATCGTCGGCCTCGTCCAGGGCCAGGGTGATCAGCCCGCTGTCGTGCCCGGTCATCACCGCCGGCGCGTCGGGCTCGGGCGCGCCGGCCAGCACGTCGAAGGCGAGGCCGCCGGGATGGGCGTCGTCGCGCCCCTGGAGCGGCAGGCGCAGGCGGAGCAGGGCGTAGAAGAGATGATGCTTGGCCGCCTGCACCTTGCGCCACAGCGCCAGCCGGGTCGGGTCCGACAGGTCGGGGATGGCGCGGTTGAAGCCGCAGGCGCGGCAGAGCGGGCCGGGCTCGTCCTCCTCCAGCAGCCAGTTGCAGGCGGCGTGCCCGGCGTTGGCGCAGAACCGGACCGTCCGCCGCGGCCGCGTGAGCGTCCGCCACGCGGCGCCGGCCGGCTCCAGCGCGGCGAGCAGCGCCCGGCTGGGAAGGAAGCCGAGCGTGCGCGCGCAGCGCTCGCAGCGGATGTTGTGGAAATGCAGCACCTGGCCGCAGGCCTGGCATTCGAACAGTCTCATGGCGCCACAAGCCCCACCGGAGGCCGCCGTTCCCGGGCGACTAGAGGTATTTCAGCACGACGAAGCCGAAGACGATGCCGACCGCCATCATCGTCGTCACCAGGGTGAGCCGCCGCTCGATGAACTCGCGCACCGTGTCGCCGTAGAGGCGCAGCAACCCGGCGACCAGGAAGAACCGGGCACCCCGGGTCACGATGCTGGCGGCGACGAAGACGCCGAAGTTGAAGCTCGCCGCGCCCGAGGCGATGGTCACGATCTTGTACGGGATCGGGGTGACGCCCTTGACCAGGATCACCCACAGCCCCCACTCGGCATAGGTCTGCTTGAAGCGCTCGAACGCCGCCTCGTAGTGGTAGAGGCGCAGCAGCGGGGTGGCCAGGACCTCGAACAGGGCGTAGCCGATATAGTAGCCGAGGATGCCGCCGAGCACGCTGGCCACCGTGCAGATCAGGGCCAGGCGCCAGGCGCGCTCCGGCTTCGCCAGGCACATCGGCACCAGCAGGGCGTCGGGCGGGATCGGGAAGAAGCTGCTTTCGGCGAAGCTGACCGCCGCCAGCCACCAGGGCGCGTTGCGGCTGGCCGCCAGCGCGAGCACGCGTTGATAGAGTCGCTGGAGCATCCGGGGTGCCTCGCCGCTTTCGCCATGCCCTCTAGGCCGGTAGTGTTGGCGCCCCGTCAAGGAGCAAGGCGCTTGCGGATATCGCTGATCCACGCCCTGAAGCACTCGATCGCGCCGATCGAGGCGGCCTTCGCCGCGCTGTGGCCGCAGGCGCGGCTGGCCAACCTGCTGGACGACAGCCTGTCGGCCGACCTTGCCCGCGACGGGGCGCTGACGCCGGCGATGACGGCGAGGTTCCTGACGCTCGCGCGCTACGCGAAATCCACCGGCGCCGACGGCATCCTGTTCACCTGCTCGGCCTTCGGGCCGTGCATCGAGGCCTGCGCGGCGGAACTCGCGCCGATGCCGGTGCTGAAGCCGAACGAGGCCATGATCGAGGCGGCGCTGGCCGCCGCCGGCCCCGCCGCGCGGATCGGGCTGGTGGCGAGCTTCGCGCCGACGCTCGATTCGATGCCGCCCGAATTCGCCGCCACCATGCCCGGTGCGACCCTGGTTCCCTGCCTGGCCGCCGCCGCGCTCGACGCGCTGAACCGGGGCGACGGCCCCGGCCACGATGCCGCCGCCGCCGCGGCCGCGCGCGGCCTCGGCGAGTGCGACGTGATCGCGCTGGCGCAGTTCAGCCTGGCGCGCGCCGCCCCCGCCATCGCGGCGGCCACCGGGCGGCCGGTGCTGACCACCCCCGACAGCGCGGTGCGCAAGCTGCGCCGGCTCCTGGAGGCCTGACCATGACGCTCGACGAATTCCGCGCCACGCTCGGCGACGCCGCCCCGCCGGCCGGCCTTTCCACCGCGCTCAAGGGGCTGTGGTGGGACGGCAAGGGCGACTGGGGCGAGGCGCATCGCCACGCCCAGGAGCAGGACGACCGCATCGGGGCGGCCGTGCATGCCTATCTGCACCGCAAGGAGGGCGATCTTGCCAATGCCGGATACTGGTACAGCCGGGCCGGGCGGCGGATGCCTGGGGGATCGCTGGAAGTGGAGTGGGCGGCGCTGACGGAGGAGTTGCTGGCAGGATAGACAAGGAAGAGGTTCTTTTTTGGAAAAAAAGAACCAAAAAACTTTTGTCCGTTTGGCGCGGAGCCAAGCCAGGAGCCTCATGAAGGACAACGGATAGAAGTCTTTTTGCTTCTTTTTCTTCAGAAAAAGAAGATCCTTGCTTACGCATCCACCCCGATCACGTCGCACTGCACCGCCGCACCCAACACCGGCTGCGCCGCGTCGATCACCCGCTGCGGATGGTCCGCGTCCACCCAGCGCATCGGCCTGATCGCGTCGATGGCGGCAAGCAGGCCGGCATCGGTCTGGCCGACGCGGGCCAGCACGTCGCGGTGCAGCTCCACGCAGAGCACGACGCGCTCGCGTGACCGCAGCCAGTCGGACGCGGCTTCGAGCACCGCGCGCTCCTGCCCCTCCACGTCGAGCTTGATCGCCACGCGCGGGCCGGCGCGGTCGGCCAGCGCGTCGAGGCGCACCACCGCGATCGGGCCGGCCGGGTCAGGGGCGATGAAATGGGCGTGGTCGGAGGCGGGGTCGTAGTCGGGCGCGACCAGCCGGCCGCGGCCGGTGAAGCCGGCCACCGCGGCCTCGATCACCGCCACGTCGGCCACGCGGCCGGCGCGCAGATTGCCTGCCAGGAAGGGCAGCATGGCGGGGTTCGGCTCCACCGCGGTGATCCGCCGGCAGCCCTGGCTGAAGGTGGCGAACTGGGCGCCGAACAGGCCGAGATGGGCGCCGCAGTCGAGATAGTCGAATTCGCCGAGCGTCCGGTCGGCGATGGCCGCGAAGTTGGCGGTCGTGGCCCGGTTGTAGTTGTCCAGCGCCCCGTAGACCCAGACTTCGGGCTCGCGCAGCGGGGCGGCCAGTTCGGTGCCGTGGAAGGGGAACAGCGCCGCGCCGTCCAGCAGGCCGAGCCGCTCCATCGCCTGCTTCACCCGCCACCAGCGCCCGGTGCGGATGGCAAGGCGCATCGGCAGCGGCGGGCGCGGCCGCAGCGCGAGGCCGGGATAGCGCGGGTTCAGGCGGCCTGCCGGAAGGTCTTGGGAATGCCCGCGCGCGGCACCCCGCCATGCATGGCCTCGCCGGGCAGCCCCTCGGCGAGGAAGGCGCGGGCCGCGATCAGGCGGTCGAGGTCGATGCCGGTGGTGAAGCCCATGCTTTCCAGCATGAACACGAGATCCTCGGTGACGATGTTGCCGGAGGCGCCGGGCGCGAACGGGCAGCCGCCGAGGCCCGCCAGCGCGGAATCGAAGTTGCGGATGCCCGCCTCCAGCCCGGCGAGCGCGTTGGCGATGCCGAGGCCCATCGTGTCGTGCAGATGCAGGCCTTCCAGCACCGGGCCGATCTCGGCGCGCACGGCGTGCACGACCTCCCGGATCAGGGCCGGATGGCCGTAGCCGACCGTGTCGGCCAGGGCGAGCCCCTTCACCCCCACCTTGGCGAGGCCGGCGGCGACCCGCACCACGTCGCGCACCGGCACCGCCCCGTCGAACGAGCAGCCGAAGGCGGTGGAGCAGGAGGCCTCGATCTCGACGGCGCGAGGCTGGGCCGCGACCCAGTCCACCATGCGGCCGACCTCGGCGATCTGCTCGTCCGGCGTGCGGTTCAGGTTGGCGCGGCTATGGCCGAGACTGACCGAGACCGGGATGCTGATGCGGTGGGCACCCGCTTCATAGGCGGCCTGGGCACCGCGCAGGTTCGGCGCCAGGGCGACCACGGTCAGGCCGGGATGCCGCACCGCATCCCGCACGATCTCGCCGGTGTCGGCCATCTGCGGGATCAGCTTCGGCGAGACGAAGCTGCCGACCTCGATCTCGCGCAGCCCGGCGGCCGCGAGCGCGGCGATCCAGCGCCGCTTGAGCGCCGTGGGCATCATGCCCCGGGCATTCTGCAGCCCGTCGCGCGGCCCCACCTCGCAGACGATGACATGCTCACCCATGGCCGCGCTCCCGACTGTGGCGGGAAATTGGCGCGTGGGCCGTGGCGAAGCAAGCTTGCGGGGCTGGCAGAATGCCATCCCATCCCATATTGCAGCGCACCAACCCGCCCGTAATACGACGAGGTCACCCCGATGCGCCGCCTCACCGCCCCGCTCGCAGCCGCGCTGCTGCTCGCCGGCGCCGCCTTCGCCCCCGTGCTTGCCCAGTTCGGGCCGGCCGGCCCGCCCGCCGTGGGGGTGGTGACGGCACAGAAGCGCGCGATCACCGAATCGCAGGAGTTCATCGGCCGCATCCAGGCCACCGACAAGGTGGACATCGTCGCCCGCGTCACCGCGGTGATCACCGAGCGGCTGTTCGTGGAAGGCGGCGAGGTGGCCGAGGGCGACCTGCTGTTCCGGCTGGAGCGGGCGCCGTTCGAGGCCGACCTGGCGGCCAAGCAGGCGACCGTGATGCAGATGACCGCGATGCTGCGCAACGCCAACCTGGCCGCCGGCCGCCAGCAGTCGCTGCTCAACACCCCGGCCGGCCAGCGCTCCAGCTACGACGACGCGGTGGCGCAGCAGGCCAACTGGGCGGCACAGCTCAAGGCCGCCGAGGCGCAGGCGCGGATGTCGCAGATCAACCTGGACTACACCGAGATCCATGCCCCGGTGGCCGGCAAGATCGGCCGTTCGGCGCTGGCCGTCGGCAACGTGGTGACGCCCGCCTCCGGCCCGCTGGTCAGCGTGGTGAGCCAGGACCCGATGTACGTGACCTTTCCGGTGCCGAGCCGGACGGCGCTGGAGCTGCGCAACAAATACATTCCCAAGGGCGGCTTCTCGGCCGTCGCGATCAAGGTGCGGCTGGCCAACGGCACGCTGTATGGCCAGACCGGCATGCTCGACTACGCCGACCCCTCGGTGGCGCAGGGCACCGACACCATCCTGCTGCGCGCGCGCATCGCCAACCCGCTGCGCCCGGGCGCCAAGCCCAACGAGCCCGGCAACCGCGAGCTGGTGGACGGCGCGTTCGTCTCGGTGCTGGTCGAGGGGGTGGAGCCGGTGCAGGCGATGGTGATCCCGCGCGCGGCGGTGATGCAGGACCAGCAGGGCACCTACGTCTACGTGCTCGACGCCGAGAAGAAGGTGGCGCCGCGCCGGGTGCGGCTCGGCGCCAACCAGGGGACGCTGGCGGTGGTGATCGAGGGGCTCGCGGACGGCGACACGGTGGTGGCCGAAGGGTTGCAGCGGGTGCGCCCCGGCGTGGTGGTGAACCCCGCGCCGGTCGGCGCGCCGCCCGGCGCTCCGGCGGGGGCCGCGCCAGCGAAGCCGGCG
>JBGAIK010000029.1:16764-27545 GCA_044225615.1 Acetobacteraceae bacterium
CGCCCGGCGCCCCGGCGGGGGCCGCGCCCGCGAAGCCGGTGGGCTGAGCGGATGTTCTCCGCCGTCTTCGTCGACCGGCCGCGGCTCGCCATCGTCATCGCCATCGTCACCGCGATGGCGGGGCTGATCGCCATGCTGCGCATCCCGGTGGCGCAGTTCCCCGACATCGTCCCCCCGCAGGTCTCGGTGACCACGCGCTATGCCGGCGCCTCGGCCGCGGTGGTGGAGGCCACGATCGCCCAGCCGCTGGAAGCCGCCGTGAACGGCGTGGACCAGATGATCTACATGAAGTCCAACAGCGGCAACGACGGCAGCTACACGCTGACGGTGACGTTCAACTCCGGCACCAACCCGGACATCAACACCGTCAACGTCAACAACCGGGTGCAGGCGGCGCTGGCGCGGCTGCCGGCGGAGGTGCAGCGGGTGGGCGTGACCACGCGCAAGCAGTCCTCGGCGATCCTGTCGTTCCTGCAGTTCTACAGCGAGGGGGCGAAGCAGGACACGCTGTTCATCAGCAACTACGTGACGATCAACGTGCTGGACGCGGTGGCGCGGGTGCCGGGCGTGGGCCAGGCCTTCGTGTTCGGCGCGCTCGACTACTCGATGCGGATCTGGCTCGACACCGAGCGGATGATCCAGCTGAACCTGGTGCCGTCGGACGTGATCGCGGCGATCCAGGGGCAGAACGTGCAGGCGGCGGTGGGCCGGCTCGGCGCCAAGCCGACGCTGGACACGACGCAGATCCAGATCAACCTGCAGACGCGGGGCCGGCTCGCCACGCCCGAGGAGTTCGGCGCGATCGTGCTGCGCGCCAACCAGGACGGCTCGGTGCTGCGGGTGCGCGACGTGGCCCGCGTGGAGCTCGGTGCGGCGAGCCAGGACACCGAGAGCCGGCTGAACGGCAACCCGGCGGTGACGATCGGCATCTTCCTCGCCCCCGGCGCCAATGCGGTGCAGACGTCGAAGCGGGTGAACGAGACGCTCGACAAGCTCGGCCAGCGCTTTCCGGAGGGGATGAAGAAGATCGTCTTCTACGACAGCTCGCGCTTCGTCTCGGACACGATCGACGAGGTGATCAAGACGCTGGGCGAGGCGTTCATCCTGGTGGTGATCGTGGTGTTCCTGTTCCTGGGCAATTTCCGCGCCACCATCATCCCCACCGTCGCCGTGCCGGTGAGCCTGATCGGCACCTTCGCAGTGCTGCTGACGCTGGGCTACACGGCCAACACCGTCTCGCTGCTGGCGATGGTGCTGGCGATCGGCATCGTGGTGGACGACGCGATCGTGGTGGTCGAGAACGTCGAGCGGGTGATGGAGGAAGAGCCGCACCTGACGCCGAAGGAAGCCACCAAGAAGGCGATGCAGCAGATCACCGGGCCGATCATCGCGATCACGCTGGTGCTGCTGTCGGTGTTCGTGCCGATCGGCTTCATCCCGGGCCTGTCGGGGCAGCTGTTCCGCCAGTTCGCGGTGACGATCTCGGTCGGCATGGTGATCTCGGCGATCAACGCGCTGACCCTGTCGCCGGCGCTGTGCGGCGTGTTCCTGCGCCATACCGACAAGAGCCGGGGCATCATGGGCCGGGTGCTGCGCGGCATCGACGGCGTGCGCGACGGCTATGCCGCGGTGGTGGCGCGGCTGGTGCGGGTGGCCGCGCTCGGCGTGGTGCTGATCGCGCTGTTCGGCGGCGGCATCTGGGGCATGTCGCTGATCACGCCCGGCGGCTTCCTGCCGGAGGAGGACCAGGGCGCGTTCTTCATCCCGGTGCAGCTGCCCGACGGCGCCTCGGTGTCACGCACGCGCGAGGTGGTGGCGCAGATCGAGGGGCTGGTGAAGCCGATCCCGCAGATCGACAAGGTGCTGTCGATCGTCGGCTACTCGTTCCTCGACAACGGCGCGCAATCGAACGCGGCCTTCATGGTGATCGGGCTGAAGCCGTTCGCCGACCGGACGGCGGCGGCCGACGGGGTGCAGGCGGTGATCGGGCGCGTGTTCGGGGGGCTGCAGACGGTGCGGGCGGCCAACGCCTTCCCGCTGAACCTGCCGCCGATCATCGGCCTGTCGACCGGCGGCGGGTTCAGCTACCAGATGCAGAACCTGGAGGGGCGCGACCCGGTGGAGATGGCCGGGGCGATGTTCGCCCTGCTCGGCGCGGCCAACCAGGACCCGCGGCTGACGCGCGTGTTCTCCACCTACAGCGCCTTCACCCCGTCGCTGTATCTGGACATCGACCGCGACAAGGCGCAGGCGCTGGGGCTTTCGGTGAGCGACGTGTTCAACGCGCTGCAATCGACGCTGGGCGGCGTGTACGTGAACGACTTCAACCTGTTCGGCCGCACCTGGCAGGTGAACATCCAGGGCGAGGCGCTGGACCGCGCCGACGTGTCCTCGATCTGGAAGATCCATGTGCGCAGCAAGCAGGGCGCGATGGTGCCGCTGCGCTCGATCGCCGATGTGCGGGTGGTGATCGGGCCGCAGACCATCACGCGGTTCAACAACTATCGCACGGTGAGCGTGCTGGGCTCGCCGCGGCCGGGCATGTCCTCGGGGGCGGCGCTGGAGGCGATGGAGCAGGTCTCGGCCCGCGCGCTGCCGCCGGGCTACGACTTCGAGTGGACCGATACCTCCTACCAGGAGAAGCTGGCGGCGGGGCAGACCGGGCCGATCCTGGCGTTGGCGGTGCTGTTCGCCTACCTGTTCCTGGTGGCGCTGTACGAGAGCTGGGTGATCCCGATCCCGGTGCTGCTGTCGGTGGCGGTGGGCGTGTTCGGCGCCTATGCCGGGCTGTTCATCGCGCAGAAGCCGCTCGACCTCTACGCCCAGATCGGCCTGGTGGTGCTGATCGCGCTGGCGGCCAAGAACGGCATCCTGATCGTGGAATTCGCCAAGGAGAGCCGCGAGGAAGGCATGCCGATCCGCGAGGCGGCGACGCTCGGGGCGAAGATGCGGTTCCGGGCGGTGATGATGACCTCGATCGCCTTCGTGCTCGGGCTGATCCCGCTGGTGACGGCCAAGGGGGCGGCGATGCTGAGCCGGCAGGCGGTGGGGCTGCCGGTGTTCGCCGGCATGATCGCGGCCAGTGCCATCGGGATATTCCTGATCCCGATGCTGTACGTGGTGTTCCAGGCGATGCGCGAGCGGGTCGCGCGGCGGCCGGCGGTGGGCGGGCCTTCGCCGCACGGCTGACGGGCGGCATGCGGCGTGTTCCGGCGGACCGAAGTCTCGGCTAGTGTCCGGCCGTGATCCGCCCGCCCGCCCGCGCCGCGCCGCGCCCCAGCCCGAAAGCGACCCGAACGTGACCCTTGCCCTGCTGCCCGCGACCGAACTCGCCGCCCGGATCAGGAACCGGGGCGTCTCTCCCGTCGAGGTCGTCCGCGACGTGCTCGACCGCATCGCGCGCTTCGAGCCGCGGCTCAACGCCTTTGCCCGCCCGGTCAATCCCGAGCGCGTGCTGGCCCATGCGCGCGCGGCCGAGCGGCAGGTGATGGCGGGCGAGCCGCTCGGCCCGCTGCACGGGGTGCCGGTCACCATCAAGGACCTCTACCAGACCACGGAGGACCTGACGGAGGGCGGCTCCCACACCGGCAAGGGGTTCCAGGCGGCGCAGAATGCCCCGCTGGTCGAGCGGCTGCTGGCGGCCGGGGCGATCGTGGTGGGCAAGACGACGACGCCCGAATCCGGCTGGAAGGGGGTGAGCCAGAGCCCGCTGACCGGCATCACCCACAATCCGTGGCGGCACGGATTCAACGCCGGCGCCTCCTCGGCCGGCGCGGGCAGCGCGGCGGCGGCGGGGTTCGGGCCGCTGCACCAGGGCGGCGACGGCGCCGGCTCGATCCGCATGCCGGCGCATTTCTGCGGCATCTTCGGGCTCAAGACGAGCTATGGCCGGATTCCGCAGTTTCCGGTGCCGACGGGCGACTATACCAGCGGGCCGGGGCCGATGACGCGCACGGTGGCCGATTCGGCGCTGATGCTGCGGGTGATGGCCGGGCCGCACTGGATCGACCACACCACCTGCGAGACCCCGCCGCCCGACTACCTGGCGCAGCTGCAGGCCGGCATCAGGGGCAGGCGCATCGGCTGGAGCGCCGATCTCGGCCATGCCCGCGTCGATCCCGAGGTCGCGGCGCTGTGCGCGGCGGCGGCCAGGCGGTTCGAGGCGCTTGGCGCCATCGTCGAGGAGGTGACGCCCGCCTGGGGGCCGCAGGGCGCCGAGCTGATCCGTTTCTTCTGGCCCGCCCACATGGCGCGGTTCCTGCGCCACCTGCCCGAATACGAGGGCCGGCTGGACCCAGGGCTGGTGGCCTGCGCGCGCGAAGGCGCGGGCTTCTCGGTGTCCGACTACCAGGGCGCGCGCGAGCGCAAGTATGCCTATATCCGCGCCATCGCCGAGACGTTCACGCGCTACGACTTCCTGCTCACCCCGTCCTGCTCGGTGGCCGCCTTCCCGGCGCATCTGCTGCAGCCGGAGCACTGGCCGCAGCATCCCTGGGACTGGCTGATGTGGGCGGAGTTCCTGTACCCGTTCAACCTTGCCGGGTTCCCGGCGTCCAACGTGCCGTGCGGCTTCACCAGCGACGGGCTGCCGGTCGGGCTGCAGATCGCCGGGGCGCGCTTCGACGAGCTCGGCGTGCTGCAGGCCTCCGCCGCCTTCGAGGCGGCATTTCCCTGGGCCGCCGGCTACGACCGGCTCGACGCCATCATGGCGCCGGCATAGCGCGCCGTGCGGAGCCCCGCGGGGCGGAGGCCGGTCAGTCCTCCGCCGCCTTGAAGCGGCTCAGCCCCTTCATGGCGAACGGCGCGACCAGGGCGATGAAGGCGATGGCGAGCAGCGTGGCCGAGCCCGGGTTCTCCAGCAGGATCATCGGGTCGCCGAGGCTCATCTGCAGCGCCCGCCGCAGCTGCGCCTCCGCCATCGGGCCCAGGATCAGCCCCACCACCATCGGCGCCACCGGGTAGTCGTAGAGCCGCATCAGGAAGCCCATGCAGCCGAAGCCGAACAGCATCAGCAGTTCCACCGGCGACGGGTTCAGCGCCAGCGTGCCCATGGTCGAGAACACGATGATGCCGGCATAGAGCCAGGGCTGCGGGACGGCCAGCAGCCGCACCCACAGGCCGATCAGCGGCAGGTTCAGCACCACCAGCATCGCGTTGGCGATGAACAGCGAGGCGATCAGGCCCCAGACCAGGTCCGCATGCTCGGCGAACAGCAGCGGGCCGGGATTGAGCCCGTACTGCTGGAAGCCGGCGAGCATGATCGCCGCCGTCACCGAGGTCGGCAGCCCCAAGGTCAGCAGCGGGACCAGCGTGCCGGCGGCGGAGGCGTTGTTGGCCGCCTCGGGGCCGGCCACGCCCTCGATGGCGCCGTGGCCGAACTCCTCCGGATAGCGGCACAGCTTCTTCTCGGTGGAATAGCTGAGGAAGGTGGGGATCTCGGCGCCGCCGGCGGGCAGCGCGCCGATGGGAAAGCCGAAGGCGGTGCCGCGCAGCCACGGCCCCCACGAGCGCCGCCAGTCCTCGCGCGTCATCCACAGCGAGCCCTTGACCGGGATGATCTCCTCCGGCGCGTGGACCCGGCGCGAGGCCACGTAGAGCGCCTCGCCCACCGCGAACAGGCCGACCGCCAGCGTCGTGACCTCGACGCCGTTGAGCAGCTCGGGCACGCCGAAGGCCAGCCGGGCCTGGCCGGTCAGCCGGTCGATGCCGACCAGGCCGAGGGCGATGCCGATGAACAGGCTGGTCAGGCCGCGCAGTGGCGAATCGCCGAACGTGGCCGAGACGGTGACGAAGGCCAGCACCATGAGGCCGAAATAGTCCCACGGCCCGAATTTCACCGCGATCTCGACCAGCCAGGGGGCCAGGAAGGCGAGGCCGATGGTGGCGATCAGGCCGGCCACGAAGGAGCCGATGGCGGACGTCGCCAGTGCCGGGCCGCCGCGGCCGGCCTTGGCCATCTTCGAGCCCTCGAGCGCGGTGGCCAGCGAGGCGCTCTCGCCCGGTGCGTTGAGCAGGATCGCCGTGGTCGAGCCGCCGTACATGCCGCCGTAGTAGATGCCGGCGAACATGATCAGCGAGCCGGCCGGGTCGAGCTTGAAGGTGACCGGCAGCAGCAGCGCGACGGTCAGCGCCGGGCCGATGCCGGGCAGCACGCCGACCGCGGTGCCGAGGAAGACGCCGATCAGGCAGAACAGCAGCTTCGACGGCGCCAGCGCGACCGTGAAGCCGTTCATCAGCGAGGCCAGCGTGTCCACCGTCCGGCTCCTTCAGACCAGCAGCCGCTCGAGCGGTCCGAGCGGCAGCAGCAGGGTCAGCACTTTCGCGAAGACCAGGAAGATGACCAGCGCCAGGCCGAAGCCGATCGCGAGATCGGCCAGGAAGGCCCGCCGGCCGAAGCCGCGCGCGGTGAAGGCGAAGACGAGCGCCACGGCGACCAGGAAGCCGCCGCCCAGCGCGATGCACAGGATGAACAGGACGAAGCCGCCGAGCATCCACGCCAGCGCGCCGCGATCGGCCGGCTCCGCGCGCGGCCAGCCGGCGCGGAAGGCGACGAAAACATGGGCCAGCGCCAGCGCCGCCAGGCAGGCCGCGACGACGTAGGGCATCGCCGTCGGCCCGATGCCGTAGGTGGAGACGATGGTCTGCCGGCGCGCATCGAAGACGAGTACGCCGGCGACGGCGAGCAGCAGCGCCGCCACCACCAGGGCGGGCCGGCTGGGAAGTCTGGGTGCGTCGTGCGGCATCGCTGCTCCCGGGTGGACGCCCTCACTTGATGAGGGCGACCTCCTTCATGACCTTCTCCACGCGGGCCTGCTCGGCCACCAGGAAGGCCTCGAAGGCGGCGCTCGGCAGGTAGGCGTCGTCCCAGCCGCGGGCCTTGAGCGTCTCGGCCCATTCCTTGGACTTTGCCATCCGCTCGATCGCGTCGGCCAGCGCCTTGCGCTGCTCGGGGGTGATCCCCGGAGGGGCGACGACCGAGCGCCAGTTGAGCAGCTCGAGGTCGATGCCCTGCTCCTTCAGCGTGGGCGCGCCCGGCGCGTTGTCCAGCCGCTTGCCGGCGCTGACGCCCAGCACGCGCAGCTTGCCGGCCTTGATCTGCCCCTCGAACTCGCCGTAGCCGGACACGCCGGCGGTGACGCGCCCGCCGAGCATCGCCGCCAGCGCCTCGCCGCCGCCGGAGAACGGGATGTAATTGATCTTGGCCGGATCGGCCCCGACCGTGCCGGCGAACAGCGCCGCCAGGATGTGGTCGGACCCGCCGGCCGACCCGCCGGCCCAGGTGACGCGCGCGGGGTCGGACTTCAGCCGCTCGGCCAGCTCCCTGGCGGTCTTGAGCGGGGAGTTCTCCGGCACGACGATCACCATCGCCTCGGCCGTCAGCCGGGCGATCGGCGTCGTCTGCGCCAGCGTCACCGGCGACTTGTTGAGCAGGATGGCGCCGACCATGACGAAGCCGTTGACCATCAGCAGGTTGGGGTCGCCCTTGGAGGAGCTGGCGAGCTGGGCCAGGCCGATGGTGCCGCCGGCGCCGGGCACGTTGGTGACCTGCACGCTGCGCGCGATGCCGGATGCGGTCAGCACCTGCTGCATCGCCCGCGCCGTGCCGTCCCAGCCGCCGCCGGGCGCGGCGGGCGCCATGATCTTGAGCTCCATCTGCGCGAACGCGCCGGTGGAAAGGCCGACGGCGGCGACCGCCGCGATGGCGCCGCGCCTCAGGATCGATGCCAGCATTCCGTTCCTCCGCTTGCGAATATTATGATGCGTTGGTTCCAGTCGCATTTCGGCGTCCGGCCGTCAATTGCGCACGGGGAGGCAGGCGCGGCCCGGCTGGACCGTTAAGATTGATCAACGAGCAGCGGTGGTCGCACTTCTTCTTCGGACAATGCAGATTCTTACTTCGCCGTCCGATACAGGACATGCCGCCTGAGCGGATGTGCTTCCGGCACAAGGGGATGATCGAAATCCGCCCCGGGGTCCCGCACCATGCCGATCGCCCGCATCACGCCCTGGGAGGCCTGGTTGGCGGGGGTGGTGAAGGCGACGACCTCCGCCAGCCCCAGGCGGGCGAAGCCGTCCTCCACCGCCGCCCGCGCCGCCTCGGTGGCCAGGCCCCTGCCCCAGTGGGCGGCGGCCAGCGTCCAGACCGCCTCGACCCCGCCGGCGCAGGGCATGCCCGCGGGCACCCGGCTCAGCCCGACGAAGCCGATGAACTCCGCACCGCCGGGCGCCTCGACCGCCCAGATGCCGAAGCCCTCGCGGTCCCAGTGCGCGCGGGTGCGGGCCACCCAGGCATCGGACTGGGCGCGGGTGCGGGCGGACACGAACAGCCGCATCACCGCCGGGTCGGCGGTCATCGCCGCACAGGGCTCCAGGTCCGCGTCCCGCCAGGGGCGCAGCAGCAGGCGGGCGGTGCGCAGCATCACCGGCCGAGCGCCGCCAGCACCCGGTCGGCGCGCGGGATGGGGGCGACCGCGCCATAGCCCTCGGTCTTGAGCGCCGCCGCCGCCGCCGCGTAGCGCGCCGCGTCCTCCGGCCCGTCGCCGGCGATCAGGCGGGCCATGAAGCTGCCGCAGAAGGTGTCGCCGGCGCCGGTGCCGTCCACGGGGGTGCAGGGGAAGGGCGGGATCGCGACCCGGCCGCCGGGGGTCGCCAGCACCGCGCCCTGCGCGCCCATCTTCAGCACCACCAGCTTCGGGCCGAGGCGCAGGTAGAAGTCGCAGATGGCGTCGGCGCCGGACAGGCCGGTCAGCGCCTGGGCGTCCTCCAGGCTCGGCAGCGCGATGTCGGCCTGGGCGAGGGCCGCGTGCATCACCGCCGCCGCGCGGGCGGGCGGCCACAGGCGGGGGCGGTAGTTGGTGTCGTAGGCGACCCTGACCCCCGCCCGGCGCGCCACCGCGATGGCGTGGAACACGGCATCGGCCGCGCGGGCGGAGATGCCCTGGCTGATGCCGGAGGCGTAGAACAGCTTCGCGCCCGCGATCATCGCCGCGGGCACGTCCTCCGGCCCGAGCCAGGCGGCCGCCGAATCCTTGCGGTAGTAGAGGAACTCATGCCCGTGCGGCCCGTGGGTGACGAAATAGACCGCGGTCGGATGGGTTTCGGACCGCTTCACGGCCGAATGGTCCACGCCTTCGGCCGACCACAGCTCCACGAACCGGTCGCCGGCGGGATCGCGCCCGAGCGCCGTGACATAGGCCACCCGCGCGCCCTGCCGGGCGGCGGCGACGGCGGCGTTGGCGGTGTCGCCGCCCGGGCCTTCCAGGTAGAAGCGCCGTCCGTCGGTGCCGGCGGGCTGCTGGTTGAACTCCAGCATCGGCTCGCCCATGCACACCAGGTCGATCACGCCAGCACCGCCCGCGCGGCATCCATGATGGCCGCGCGATCGCCGGCGGCGATCCGCTTCTCGTCCACCAGCGCACCGCCCATGCCGACGAACGCCGCGCCCGCGGCGAGGATAGGCCGCGACGTTCCCGGGATCGACGCCGCCGGTGGGGCGAAGGCCACGCCCGGAAAGACGCTGGCCAGCGCCTTCACGTGGCCGGGCCCGCCGGCCGACGAAGCCGGGAAGACCTTCACCACGTCGGAGCCCGCCGCCAGCGCCGCCCGCACCTCGCCCGGCGTCAGCGCCCCCAGCATCAGCGCGGCGCCGGCTTCGCGGCAGGGCGCGGCCAGCGCCGGGTCCACCCACGGTGCCACGATGAAGCGCGCGCCCGCGGCCAGGCAGGCTTCCGCCTGGGCGGGGCTGCGCACCGTGCCGGCGCCGACCAGCAGCGAGGGGTCGGACGCGAGGTCGCGGATCAGGGCGACCCCGTCGGGAACGGTCATGGTGATCTCGAAGATGGTCAGCCCGGCCGCGCGCAGCCAGCCCACCCCGGTCGCGGCCAGCGCGGCGGTGGCGGTGCGCACCACCGGCACCACCCGCGCCCGGCGCAGCCTGGCAATCAGTTCGTCATTCGGCATCGCTCGCCTCCCCGCCGGCACCACCCTGCCACGTTTACCCGGTGCCGCCCAACCGGTAGGATCGCGCCCCATGGCCGATGACAACATCTGGAACCGCTTCATCGTCGAGATGCGGTCCGTGCCGGGCGCGCGCATCCTGGAACTGGGGACCTGCCGTTCCCAGCCGGACAAGCCCACCATCTCCCGCCACCGGTTTCCCGACGCGGCGGAATATGTCGGCACCGACTTCCAGGACGGGCTGGACGTGGACGTGGTGGCCGACGCGCATGCGCTGTCGGCGACGTTCGCGCCGGAATCGTTCGACGCGATCATATCGCTGTCGACGTTCGAGCACCTGAAATACCCGTTCCTGGCCGCCCACGAGATCATGAAATGCCTGAAGGTCGGCGGGCGGCTGTTCGTGCAGACGCACCAGACCTTCCACCTGCACGCCTATCCGAGCGACTATTTCCGCTTCTCGACGGAGGCGCTGGCGGCGATGTTCGGCCCGCAGATGGGCTTCCGCATCGACGGCACGCTGCACGAGTTCCCGGCCGAGATCCATTCCGTCGTCGGCGTGACCAGCCCGGCCTTCCTGAATTCCTGCCTGACCGGGACCAAGGTGGCGCCGACGCCGGCCCAGTTCGTCTACGACCTGCCCGGCATCATGACCGCGCCCGCGGCGCCGGTGCCGGCCGCGCTTGCGCCGATGCCTCCGCCACCGCTGGCGCGGCGCATCCTGCGCCGGGTGCGGCGGATGCTCTCGTAGATCAGTCCGAGGCCTCGGGCGTCAGGCGCTTGATGAGGTCGAAGACGCTCTTGCGCACCGCGGCGTCGGGGAT
>JBGAIK010000360.1:0-3337 GCA_044225615.1 Acetobacteraceae bacterium
TGCTCGCCGCCGGCAAGCCGGTGTTCTGCGAGAAGCCGCTGGCGGTGAACCATGCCGACGCGTTCGCCATGACCGAGGCGGCCGAGCGCGCGGGGCTGATCAACATGGTCAACCTGACCTACCGCAACGCCGGCGCCCTGCAGGAGGCGCGGCGCCTCGTGCTGGACGGCGCGATCGGCGCGGTGCGCCACGTGCAGGCGAGCTACCTGCAAAGCTGGCTCACCGCCACCCACTGGGGCGACTGGCACACCGACGAGCGCTGGCTGTGGCGCCTGTCTTCCGCCCATGGCTCCAAGGGCGTGGTGGGCGATGTCGGCATCCACATCGTCGATTTCGCCACCTATGGCTGCGCGCTCGACATCGCTGCCCTGTCGGCCCGCATCCACACCTTCGACAAGGCGCCGGGCGGCGCGATCGGCCCCTACGTGCTGGACGCCAACGATTCCTGCGTGATGAACGTGGAATTCGCCGGCGGCGCGCTGGGCGTGATCCACATGTCGCGCTTCGCCACCGGCCACCGCAACGACCTGTCGCTGGAGATCGCCGGCACCCAGGGGGCGCTGCGCATCTGGGCCGATTCGGCGGCCTCCACGCTCGACGTGTGTCTCGGCGCCGACATCCATACCCAGGCCTGGACGCGGGTCGAGATCGCGCCCGCCCCGTCCAATGCCGCGCGGTTCGCCGCGGCGCTGGCAGAAGGCCGCAACGGCGAACCCGCCTTCCGCCGCGCCGCCGAGGTGCAGAAGGTGCTCGACCTGTGCTTCCGGTCCGACGCCGAGGGCCGCCGGCTCGCCGTGGCATGAGCGACGCGGAGGAGGACGGCCCGCCCTTGCCGCCGGGTGCGAAGAACTACATGACCCCCGCCGGCCACGCCCGGCTGGTGGCCGAGCGCAACCGGCTGGCCCGCGAGGAGCGGCCGAAGGTGGTCGAGATCGTATCCTGGGCGGCCGGCAACGGCGACCGCTCGGAGAACGGCGACTATCTCTACGGCAAGAAGCGCCTGCGCGAGATCGACCGCCGGCTGCGCTTCCTGGGCAAGCGGCTGGAGATCGCCGAGGTGGTGGACCCGGGCGCGCAGACCAACCGGGCACAGGTGTTCTTCGGCGCCACCGTGACCTACGTGAACGGCCGCGACGAGGAGCGCACGGTGACGATCCTGGGTGTGGACGAGGCCGATTTCGCCCGCGGCGAGGTCAGCCTGCATTCGCCGATCGCCCGTGCGCTGCTGCGGCGGCGGGTGGGCGAGGCGGTGGTGCTGCACACGCCGGCCGGGCCGGACGAGATCGAGGTGGTGGCGATCAGCTACCCCTGATCCGCGGCGCTTGCTGATCGTGGAGCGGCGTGCGCGCGACCCGCGCTGGCGCCTTCGCGCCCGCCGCCTCCGGTCATGCGCCGAGCCCGGCGCGGGCGGCCCGGAACGCCGCCAGGCTGGCGTCGGCATAGGCCGCATAGTCGAAATCGGTCGCGGAAGCGAACTCCGAGACCATGCTCCACAGCGCCTCGCGCAGCAGCGAGGCGCAGGCGAGGGCGGCGAGGCGCCGGCGCAGCGCGGCGTCGGGAGGGGCGCCGAAATAGGCGTGCAGCATGGCCTCGTCGTCCTCCGGGCCGAAGCCGTTGTTGGAGGAAAGGCCACCCAGGTCGAACAGCGGCGTGTTGAAGCCGGCATAGTCCCAGTCGATCAGCCACAGGCGGCGCCCGTCGTCGATGAAGTTGCCCGCCAGCAGGTCGTTGTGGGCGAACACGAGGTCGATCGGGCCGACCAGCCGTCGCAGGCTTTCCGCCGCGTCGCCCAGCCCGGCAAGGGCGGCGGCGTGGCGGCAGGGATGGGCGGCCAGGGTGTGGAGGTAGTCGCGGATGATGTGGAACACGTCGAAGGCCAGCGCCGGGCCGCGCAGGTGCCGGCCGACGGCGGCATGCGCCTGCTTCACCAGCGCCACGCACCGACTTCGGTCCGCGCGCACGTCCGCCTGCGTCAGGCTGCCGCCTTCGATGTAGTCGATCAGCAGCAGCCCGGGCGCGGCATGGCGCACCGCCGGCGACACGCCGGCCGCCGCCGCCGCGCGGCTGGCCGCATGCTCGTTGAACCGCATCACCCCGTGCAGCGGAATGTCGCCGCCGAGCCGCGCCACGAAGCGGCGGGACCCGTCGCGCACCAGATAGTTGCGGTTGGTGATGCCGCCGGAGAGCGGCGCGATGTCGATCCGTCCGCGCCACAGGGGCAGGGCGCGGATGCGGTCATGGGCGTCCTGTTCGGTCTGTTCTGCCCCGCCGGCCTGCCGCGCGAGGGAAGGGGACGCGACTCTAGCGGGCGGATATACCGGCGCAACACAGGGACGAGGATCGGCGATGGCGCGGCCTGAGCAGCTTTCCGCGCGGCAGGCGCGCCGCATCGGGCTGGCGGCGCAGGGGTTCGGCGCGCCGCGGCCGGAGGCGCCCGGACGCCGGCACCTGACCGCGCTGGCCGCGCGGCTGGGCATGTACCAGATCGATTCGGTGAACGTGCTCGCCCGCGCCCACACCATGCCGGCCTTCGCCCGCCTGGGCCCCTATGCCCTGGCCGATTTCGAGGCCGCCGCCTGGGGCGGCCGCCGGCGCGCCTGGTTCGAATACTGGGGCCACGAGGCGTGCCTGATTCCGCTAGCCTGCTGGCCGCTGCTGCGCTGGCGGATGGAGGCGCGCGCGCGGGCCAAGTTCGCCACCGGCAGCGAGGCCGCCTTTGCCGCCGAGCGCCCGGAGTACATCGCCGCGGTGCTCGCCGAGCTGCGCGACCGTGGCCCGCTGGCCGCCGCCGACCTCAGCGAGGCCGGCCGCGCCGCCGGCAAGTGGTGGGGCTGGAGCGACGGCAAGCGCGCCATGGAATACCTGTTCGCCACCGGCCAGGTGACCGTGGCCACCCGCCGCGGCGCGTTCGAGCGGGTCTACGACCTGCCGGAACGGGTGCTGCCGGCGGCGATCCTGGCCGCGCCGGCGCCGCCGGCCGCCGAGGCCCAGCGCGCCCTGCTGCGCATCGCCGCCGCCGCGATGGGGGTGGCCACCGAGATCGACCTGCGCGCCTACTGGCGGCTGAAGCCCGAGGCCAGGCCGCGGGTGGACGAGCTGGTCGAGGCCGGCGAATTGCTGCCGGTGAGGGTGCAGGGCTGGAAGCAGCCGGCGTTCCTGTGGCATGCCGCGAGGCTGCCGCGCCGCGTGGCGGCGCATGCCCTGGTGTCCCCGTTCGATCCGCTGCTGTGGGAGCGCGACCGGGCCCTGCGGCTGCTCGATTTCCACTACCGCATCGGCCTCTACACGCCGAAGGACCAGCGCACCGACGGCTATTACGTGCTGCCGTTCCTGTTCG
>JBGAIK010000030.1:0-8938 GCA_044225615.1 Acetobacteraceae bacterium
GATCAGCCCGGACCTGAAGCATGCGACGGTGTTCGTCTCGCGGCTTGGGCGCTCCGACATCGCCGAGAAGCTGCCGGCGCTGCGGCGCTGCGCGGCCTTCCTGCGCGGGCAGGTGGCCCATGCGCTGCGGCTGCGCCACGCGCCGGAGCTGCATTTCCAGGCCGATACCAGCGTGGACTATGCGATGCATATCGACGCTTTGCTGCGGGCGCCGGAGGTGAAGCGCGACCTGGACGGGGAGGGGTAGCGATGGACGTGAAGGAGGCGATCGAGCTTGCTAAGGCCTCGGTCCGTGAACTGTTCGGCGATCAGCTCTCCTCGGCACCTCAGCTCGAGGAGGTCGAGTTCGATGGTGTGCTTGGCATATGGATCGTGACGATCGGTTTCCTGCTCTTGCCTGAACGCATGCTGGTGGAAGCCCAGGAGGGTGATGCGACAGCCCGTCGGGGTGGTTTCGCTTTCGATATTCCAAGACGAGCTCGCAAGGTCATCAAGATCAACAATGCCACCAGCGTTGTTGTTTCGATCAAGGATCGCGAGTCCGACTAGCGGTGCCGGACGAGATCATCGTCGACACCCAGTTGCTTGTGTTGCTAGTCGTTGGGCTGACTTCCCCAGACTACATCCGGATCCACAGGCGGCTGACCGACTACTCAGCCGCGGATTTCGACCTTCTCGATCGTGCGGTGCGCCGGGCGAGTCGGGCGATAGTCACCCCGCATGTTCTGGCCGAGGCGTCGAACCATCTGCGGCAGATCGGCGATCCGGCCCGGTCGGCGATCATGGCCACTTTCGGCCGAGTCATTCGAGACGCGACCGAACAGCATGTTCCGGCCCACTTGGCCCAGTCGCACGCCGGCTTCGTTCGCCTGGGCATCACCGACGCGGCCTTGCTGGCAATGGAGCATCCATCCGCTGTGCTCCTGACTGCGGATGCTGACTTGTATATCGCAGCGGCCCGGTCAGGCCGGCCGGTCGAGAACTTCCGCTTTCTGCGCGCGGCCGCGCGGCGCTGACCTGTTGTGACGGCGGTTGCCGCATCGAAGCCGCAGCCTTATGACCCCGGCCGCTTCCTTCCGAATGGTCATTTGCCAATGCGCCAACGCAAACCCCGCGGCCGTGCCCTCGACGGCTGGCTGATCGTCGACAAGCCGCAGGGCCTCACCTCGACCGACGTGGTCAACCGGGTGCGCCGCTGGTTCGACGCGCAGAAGGCCGGGCATGGCGGCACGCTCGATCCGCTGGCCACCGGGCTGCTGCCGGTGGCGTTCGGGGCGGCGACCAAGACGGTGCCCTACATCATGGACGGCACCAAGGTGTACCGCTTCACCCTGCGCATGGGCGAATCGCGCGACTCGGACGATGCCGACGGCCAGCCGACCGGTACCACCGATGCACGCCCGACGGACGCCGCCATCCGTGCCGCCCTGCCGCGCTTCCAGGGCGACATCATGCAGGTGCCGCCGGTGTTCTCCGCCATCAAGGTGGCCGGCGAGCGCGCCTACGACCTGGCGCGGGCCGGCAATGCGCCGGTGCTGGAGGCGCGGCCGGCCCGCGTGGACCGGTTCGAGCTGGTCGAGCGCCCCGATGCCGACACCGCCATCTTCGAGGTCCAGTCCGGCAAGGGCGTCTACATGCGCAGCCTCGCCCGCGACCTGGCGCTGGCCTGCGGCACGCTCGGCCATGTCGCCGCCCTGCGCCGGCTGCGGGTCGGCCCCTTCACCGAGGCCCAGGCGATTCCGCTGGACAAACTGCAACGGGCGGAGGATACCGCGCCCGTCTCCCCGGACTTCCTGCTCCCGGTCATGACCGCGCTGGCCGACATCCCGGCGCTGGCCCTGACCGAGGCGGAAGCCTTCGGCCTCAGGCACGGCCAGGCGATCAGCCTGGTGGCGCTGATGGGCCGCATTCCAGGGGCCGCCAATCCCGATGGGGGGCTGGCGCGCGCCATGGCGGGGAACCGCGTGATCGGGCTGTGCCGTCTCGAGGACGGGCTGCTCAAGCCGGAGCGCCTTCTCTAGCTCCTCGCGCGCTTCTTCCACCCCAGTCAGGAGTAGCACGATGTCGATCACGGCGGAGCGCCGCACGGCGCTCATCAAGGAATATGCGACCAAGGCCGGCGATACCGGCAGCCCGGAAGTGCAGGTCGCCCTGCTCACCGAGCGCATCAACAACCTCACCGAGCACCAGAAGGCCCATGCCAAGGATTTTCACAGCCGGCGCGGCCTGCTGATGATGGTCGGCGCGCGGCGCGGCCTGCTCGACTACCTCAAGAAAAAGGACCAGCGCCGCTACGAGGCGCTGATCGGGCGCCTGAGCCTGCGCCGCTAGACTCTGGTTCCGCCGGCGTGCCGCCCCATATGGTGCGGCACGCCGGCGCGTTCCCCCTTGCCATGGTGGCACGGGGCAAGGCCGGCGAAACCGCCGGCAGCCGCTGATGCGGCGGAACGACAGAAGGCCGATCCGGCACCCCTGCGTGGGCGCCGTCACGGCGTTTCCGGCAACATGGTCGTGGCCGCCTACCCGCCACACCGCGCCGGGCGCAAGCCCGCCGCCCCATGCCGCCCGAGACGCCGTATCCGCAAACGGAGCGGATCGACCCCTCACTTCCGCCGCGTCGCCCATAGAAGGAAGACGCGATGTTCAACTACTTCCGCAAGGAACTCGACTGGGGCGGGCGCAAGCTCGTCCTCGAAACCGGCAAGATCGCCCGCCAGGCCGACGGCGCCGTCATGGTCAGCTATGGCGACACGATCGTGCTGTGCACCGCCGTGGGCGTGAAGTCCGCCAAGGCCGGACAGGATTTCTTCCCGCTGACCGTGAACTACCAGGAGAAGGCCTTCGCCGCCGGCAAGATTCCGGGCGGGTTCTTCAAGCGCGAAGGCCGCCCGAGCGAGAAGGAGACGCTGGTCTCCCGCCTGATCGACCGGCCGATCCGGCCGCTGTTCCCGCACGGGTTCCGCAACGAGGTCCAGGTGGTGGCGACCGTGCTGAGCCATGACCTGGAGAACGACCCCGACGTGGTCGCCATGGTCGGCTGCTCGGCGGCGCTGACCCTGTCCGGCATCCCGTTCTTCGGCCCGGTGGGCGCGGCCCGCGTCGCCTATGTCGACGGCCAGTACGTGCTGAACCCGACCGCCGACCAGATGAAGAACACGAAGCTCGACCTGGTGCTCGCCGGCACCACCGAGGGCGTGCTGATGGTGGAATCCGAGGCGCAGGAACTGTCTGAGGAGGTCATGCTCGGCGCGGTGAATTTCGGCCACGCCGCCTTCCAGCCGGTGATCCAGGCGATCATCGAGCTCGCCGAGGTCGCCGCCAAGGACCCCTGGCCGCTGCCCGAGCCCTCCGAGGAGGAGAAGGCGCTGTCCGCCCGCGTCGACGCGCTGGGCCGCGCCGGCATCACCGAGGCCTACAAGGAGCCGATCAAGCAGGCCCGCCAGGACAAGGTCTCGGCCGCCAAGAAGGCCGCCGCCGCCGCGCTGGTGGCCGAGGGCCTGGATGCCGACAAGGCCAAGGGGCTGTTCAAGGAGCTGGAGGCGGACATCGTCCGCAACTCGATCCTCGACACCGGCCTGCGCATCGACGGCCGCGACACCAAGACCGTGCGCCCGATCGTGGCCGAGGTCGGCGTGCTGCCGCGCGCCCATGGCTCGGCGCTGTTCACCCGCGGCGAGACCCAGGCGCTGTGCGTCGCCACGCTGGGCACCGGCCAGGACGAGCAGATCATCGACGCGCTCGAGGGCGAGTACCGCGAGCATTTCATGCTGCACTACAACTTCCCCCCCTACTCGGTGGGCGAGGCGGGCCGCATGGGCAGCCCCGGCCGGCGTGAGATCGGCCACGGCAAGCTGGCCTGGCGCGCCATCCACCCGGTGCTGCCGGCGAAGGACAGGTTCCCCTACACGCTGCGCGTGGTCTCCGAGATCACCGAGTCGAACGGCTCGTCCTCGATGGCGACCGTCTGCGGCACCTCGCTGTCGCTGATGGATGCCGGCGTGCCGCTGGCCCGCCCGGTGGCGGGCATCGCCATGGGCCTGATCAAGGAGGAGAAGGGCTTCGCCGTGCTGTCCGACATCCTCGGCGACGAGGACCATCTCGGCGACATGGACTTCAAGGTGGCCGGCACCGAGCTTGGCATCACCTCGCTGCAGATGGACATCAAGATCACCTCCATCACCCCGGCGATCATGGAAGTGGCGCTCGGCCAGGCCAAGGACGGGCGGCTGCACATCCTGGGCGAGATGGCCAAGGGCCTGTCCGGCAACCGCGGCGAGGTGGCCGCGACGGCGCCGCGCATCACCGTGATCAACGTGCCGAAGGAGAAGATCCGCGAGGTCATCGGCACCGGCGGCAAGGTGATCCGCGAGATCGTCGAGAACACCGGCTGCAAGATCGACATCAACGACGACGGCACGATCAAGATCGCCAGCAACGACGCGACCAAGGCGCAGGCGGCGATCGACTGGATCCGCGGCATCGTGGCCGAGCCCGAGATCGGCGTGATCTACACCGGCAAGGTGGTCAAGACCGCCGAGTTCGGCGCATTCGTGAACTTCCTCGGCAGCCGCGACGGCCTGGTGCACATCTCCGAGCTCGCCCAGGGCCGGGTGGCCAAGACCACCGACATCGTCAACCAGGGCGACGCGGTGAAGGTGAAGGTCATCGGCTTCGACGACCGCGGCAAGGTGAAGCTGTCGATGCGCGTGGTGGACCAGGCCACCGGCGAGGACATCACCGAGAAGGTCGGCCCCAAGGGCGGCGACCGTGGCGAGCGCGGCGATCGCGAGGGCGGAGGGCGCGACGGCGGCCGGCGCGAGCGCGGCGACCGCCAGCCGCGCGAGGACGAGGCCGCGGCGGGCGGCTGAACGATGCGGCCCCCGCGCTGCCGGAGCAGCCTGCGGCTTGCGCGGGGGCCGATTCCATTTCACTGATATGACGGCGTGCCCGACAACGGCGCGACGCGTGGGGCGGGGTGGCCATGAAGGCGATCAATGCGATCCGCATGGGCGGGGTGGACGTCCTGCCGCTCGTCGAGGGCGGCAAGGGTGTTGCGATCTCGAACGGCACCACGGCCGGGCACTGGGCCGCCGGCGGCGGCGCCGGCACGCTCTCGGCCGTCAACGCCGACAGCTACGACGCCGAAGGCAATCCGATCCCGCAGGTCTACCACGCCAAGACCCGCCGCGAGCGGCACGAGGAGCTGATCGCCTATGCCATCAAGGGCGGCATCGCCCAGGCCCAGCGCGCGCACGACATCGCCGGCGGGCGCGGCCGCATCCATGCCAACATATTGTGGGAGATGGGCGGCGCCGAGCGCGTGATCACGGGCATCCTCGAAAGCGCCAAGGGGCTGATCAACGGCATCACCTGCGGCGCCGGCATGCCCTATCGCCTGGCCGACATCGCGGCGAAGTTCAACGTCCACTACTACCCGATCGTCTCCTCCTCGCGCGCCTTCGGCGCCCTCTGGAAGCGCGCCTACCACAAGGCGGCCGGCCTGCTGGGCGGCGTGGTCTACGAGGATCCGTGGCTCGCCGGCGGGCATAACGGCCTGTCCAACAGCGAGGACCCGACACAGCCGGAAGACCCGTTCCCCCGCGTGCTCGCGCTGCGCAAGCTCATGCGCGAGTTCGGCCTGGGCGAGACGCCGATCATCATGGCCGGCGGTGTCTGGTGGCTCGAGGACTGGGAGCACTGGATCGACAACCCGGAACTCGGCCCGATCGCCTTCCAGTTCGGCACCCGGCCGCTGCTGACGAAGGAATCGCCGATCAGCGACAGCTGGAAGCGCCGCCTGCTGACGCTGAAGGAGGGCGACGTCTTCCTCAACCGCTTCAGCCCCACCGGCTTCTACTCGTCCGCGGTGAACAACGCCTTCATCGGCGAGCTGCGTGCCCGCAACGACCGCCAGGTGGCCTACACGCCCGAGCCGATCGGCGAGCACCAGTCGGTCTATGGCGTCGGCCCGCGCAAGCGCGCCGTCTACCTCACGCCGCCTGACCTGGAGCACGTGCTGGCCTGGGAAACCCAGGGCTTCACCGAGGCGCTGCGCACGCCCGACAGCACGCTGATTTTCGTCACCCCGGACAAGGCGCAGGAAATCCTTGCCGACCAGGTGGCGTGCATGGGCTGCCTCAGCCAGTGCCGCTTCTCCAACTGGTCGCAGCACGAGCCGGACTTCACCAACGGCAAGAAGGCCGATCCGCGCAGCTTCTGCATCCAGAAGACGCTGCAGGACATCGCCCACCAGGACAGCGACCAGGTGCTGGAGAACAGCCTGATGTTCTCCGGCCACAACGCCTACCGCTTCGCGTCGGACCCGTTCTACGGCAACGGCTTCATCCCGACGGTGCGCCAGCTGGTCGATCGCATCCTGACCGGGCGCTAGTGCCGGCCGCGGTCAGCGCCGCGCCTCGGCCCGGAACCACAGGAAGCACGGCACCATCGCCAGCATCATCGCCCCGGCGAAGACCAGGGGCGCGTTGGCGGAGCCGGTCGTGTCGCGCAGGTGCCCGGCCAGCCACAGCGCCACCGTGACGCCGAGATAGGATCCCGCGCTGTACCACCCGAACACCAGCGCCCGCTGCGGCTGCGGCGTCGCGTCGCCCACCAGCGAGGTCAGCGCGCCGGGCGGGATCGCATAGGCGATGCCCAGCGGGATCAGCAGCCAGGCCGCGCCGCCGGCGGGTGCAATGGCGAACATCAGCAGGCCGGTGGCGACGGCACCGAGATGGACCGCGGCGGGGCGCCCGGTCAGCCGGTCGGCGGCCAGGCCGCAGAACGGCATGGCGGCGGCGAAGGCCCAGGTGACGATGCTGGCGAGCGCCGCGGCGGGCGCGGCCGCATGGCCGGCGGCGATCAGGTAGGCAGGCAGGAAGCCGGCCATGACGGCGAAGGCGGCGTTGTAGAGGGTCCAGTTGCCGGTGGCCGCGGCGATGAAGCGCCAGGTGATGCGGCGCGCGACCGTGCCGGCGGGCAGCGGCGCCACCCTGGGCGCCTCGCCGACCAGGAATGTCAGGCCGAGCGCCAGCGCCACCGGGACACCCGACAGGCCGAGCACCCAGCGCCAGCCGAGCGCCTCGCCGACCGGCCCCAGCGCCACCAGCGAGGCGGCGAAGCCGACCGGCCAGGAGATGATCACCGTCGAGGACGCGGTGGCCAGCATCGGGCCGGCATAGCGGTCGGTGGTCATCTTGATGATCAGCATCAGCATCACCACCCCGCCGCAGCCCGAAACCAGGCGCCCGGCGAGGATGCCGTAGAAGCCGTCGGCCAGGGCGGACACCGCGGCCCCGGCCGCCATCAGCAGCATGGCGCCGCGGAGCACCGGCCGGTCGCCGATGCGCGCGGCGAGCAGGCCGCCCAGCACGGTCACGACGATGCCCGGCAGCATGTATGCCCCCATCAGGGTGCCGGCCTCGGCGAAGCTGATGCCGCGATCGGCGATCAGCGAGGGTGCGGCGACGGCGGCGGCCTGCAGCTGGAAGGCGCCGGTGGCGCGGATGGCGAGCAGCGCGAAGAGCGGGCCGAGCGGTGGGCGGGGTGGGTTTGCCATGGCGCAGCTTTCGCCGCCGCGGCACGGTGCCGCAAGTCCGCCCGGCCGGCCGCCGGCGCGACCAATCGCGTCCTAGTGTCCTGTCCCCGAAGTTCGCCATCCTTCATGGCGGACGTAGGGGTGAACAGGACACTAGCTGCCTTCGATCCACGCATCCCACAGCTTGGCCAGCGCGGCATAGTCCTCGCGGCCGAGGCCCTGGGCGCAGGCGAGCTCGTAGGCGGTGTGCGCGCCCTGGATCGCGAAGAGCGGGATGCCGTCGCGCTGGGCCACCTCGAGGGCGAGCACCGAGTCCTTGCGCGCGGCGTCGAGCGGCATGCCGGGGGCGAAGTTGCGCCCGGCCACGCGCTCGCCGATGCGGTGGGTGAGGGGGCGCATCAGCCCGGCATCGGCGCCCCGCATCATGGCGACGAAGTCCGCGGTGGCGATGCCGTTGGCCCGCGCCATCGCCAGCGCCTCGGCCAGCACGACATAGACGGCATGGGCGATGGCGTTGTTGATCACCTTGGCGGCGGCACCGGCGCCGGGTGCGCCCATCACCGATTGCAGCGGCGAGAGCGCGTCGAGCCAGGGCTTCGCGCGGGCCAGCGTCTCGGGGCTGGCGCCGACCAGCAGGACGCTGTCGCCGCGGGCCATGATCTCGACGCCCGACTGGATCGCGGCATCGACGAAGCCGAGCCCCGCTGCCGCGCAGTCGGCCTGCATGATGGCGATGTCGGCGGGCGTCACGGTGCTGGTCTCGATCACCAGGCCTCCCGCGGGCAGCAGCTTCGCCAGGGCGGCCACGGTGGCGCGGCAGGCGGCCGGGCTGGGCAGGCTCAGCACCACGGCGGCGGCGCCGGAAACCGCCGCTTCCAGCGTGGCCGACACCGCGATGCCGCGCGCGGCGGCAAGCGCGCGGCGGGGCTCGGCCAGGTCGAAACCGGTGACGGGGCCGGCCTGGGCAAGCCGGCCCGCGACCTCGATGCCCATGTTGCCGAGGCCGATGACGGCGCAGAGTTCGTTCCGCATGACTCTCCTTATGCGCTCGGCAGGGTGACCCAGCGCTCGCCGGAAGGGCCGTGCAGCAGCAGCAGCAGCCGCGTGCGCCGCTCCATCCGCGCGGAATCCACCTGCTGCCAGAATTCCCGCACCGAGCCAACCGTCTGGGTCTGCACCCGCAGGATCACGTCGCCCGGCTCGATCCCCGCCTCTGAGGCCTTGCTGCGCTGGTCGACCGAGACCACGGCCACCCCGCTGATGTCGCGGGCGATCTTGTGGCGGCTGCGCACGTCGGGCGTGATCGGCGACAGGCCGAGCCCGAGATCGGGCGGGTCGGTGAAACTGGCCGTCATGTCGGCCATGGTGCGGCCGCGGCCGGCCTTGACGTCGTCGGGCCAG
>JBGAIK010000030.1:8978-27184 GCA_044225615.1 Acetobacteraceae bacterium
CTGGCCGCCGCGCCAGGCGTCGAACCGCGCCGTGCTGCCCACGTCGAGCACGCCGACCGAGCGGTTGTAGGTGCGCGAATCGCGGAAGGTGGCGTCGTTGACGCCGAACAGCACGTCGCCCACGCGCAGCTTGCCGGCCGCCGTCGCCTCGGGCTCGAAGCCGGTCACGATCACGCCCTCGGCGTTGCGCTCCTTGCGCGGCAGGCCGACGCCGTCGGCCAGCAGCGGCGTCAGCGCCTGCACCCGCAGCCCGACCCAGCCCGGCTTGACCCGGCCGAACTGCTGCAGCCGCTTGACCACGAACTGGGCATCGTTGGACGGGATCGAGAAGCCGATGCCGATGGAGCCGCCGCCGCCGCGCGACTGCAGCGCGGTGTTCACGCCGATCACCTCGCCGGCGAGGTTGAACAGCGGGCCGCCCGAGTTGCCCTGGTTGATGGAGGCATCGGTCTGGATGTAGTCGTCCACCGGCGAGGTGCTGATGTCGCGCTCCAGCGCGCTGACGATGCCGGAGGTCACCGAGAAGGTGTAGCCCAGCGGGCTGCCGATCACGATCACCGGCTGGCCCTGGCGCAGCTTGCCCGAATCGCCCCATTTCACCGCCGGCAGCGGGCTCTCGGGCTGCACCTGCAGCAGCGCGATGTCGATGATCGCGCGGCTGAGGATGTTGGCGGCAAGCTTGCGGCCGTTCGAGAAGGTGACGGTCACTTCCGAGGCGCCGTCGATGACGTGATTGTTGGTCACGATCAGCCCCTGCGGGTCGATCACGAAGCCGGTGCCGGTGCTGCTCTTGCGCTCGGTGGTGGCTGCCCGCCCCTCCTGCGCCGGGGTCTCGGTCACCCGCACGGCGGAGATCGAGACCACGGTGGGCAGCAGCCGCGCCACGAGGTCCGAGATGTCGGACGGGTCCTGCGCCTGCGTCCTGCCCGGCGCCGCGAGCAGCGCAAGGGCCAGCAGCGCGGCTGCCGGCCGGATGAATGCTGACATTGCTTCCCCCCTTGCCCGAACCGTCAGCCGGCCGCGCCGAGCGCGGCGTTGATCGCATTCTGCACCCGCAGCCCGTCCGGCTCGTCGCCCGAGCCGAAACAGGCGACGATGCGGCCGTCGCGGCCGATGATCACCTTGTTGAAATTCCACGACGGCTCCCAGTTCCGCTCCTGCTTCACCCAGCGGTAGAAGGGCGCGGCGTCCTCGCCCTTCACCCTGGAGATCGCGGTCAGCGGGAAGTCGATGCCGAACGACGTGTCGCAGAATGCCTTCACCTTGGCGTTGCTGTCGGACTCCTGGTTGAAGTCCTGGCTGGGCACGCCGATGACCGTGAGGCCGGCGCCGGCGCGCGCCTTCGAGACCTTCTCCAGCCCCTCGTACTGGTAGGTGAAGCCGCAGAAGCTGGCGGTGTTGACCACCATCAGGGCGCGCCCCCTGAACTTCGCGAGGTCGAGCGTGCCGCCATCGATGTCGGGAAAGCTGAAGGTCCAGGCAAGCGTCTCGGCGGCGCCGGCGGCGCGTGCGGCGGTCATCGCGGCGGCGAGCAGCAGGGCACGGCGGGACATTCCGATCACGGGGCCGATCATGGCAGGTCTCCTGGCTGACGACGATGTTACGCGGGGCAGGTGATCGCGGACGCGGACGGGACCCGGCAGGCGGTGCGCCGTTACACGTCAGCGGGCACGACGCTACACCGTCGCGAGCGTCTCGAAAACGTCGCCGGACGGGGGGTGTCCGAGCACGTGGGCGCGGTGCCAGAGGGCATAGAACAGCAGGATCCAGGCCGCGAAGCCATGGCGGCGGCCGTTGGCGCGGGCGAACAGCGCCTCCACCTTGTCGGGATGGGCGATCTCGGCAATGCCGGGCTGCTGGGCCACGAGCCTGCCGAGCCGGGCGCCCTGGTTGCCGATCCACTGGCCGATCGGCACGGTGAAGCCCTGCTTGGGGGCAAAGGGGCGGGCCGCCGGGCAGTGCTTCTCCAGCCAGCGGCGCAGCAGCCACTTGCCCATGCCCTTGTTCACCTTCAGCCCGTCGGGCAGGCGGAACGCGGCCGCGGCGACGCCGGAATCCAGGAACGGGGTGCGGCCCTCGACCGCATGGGCCAGCAGGCCGCGGTCGATCTTGAGCAGCAGGTCGTTGGGCAGCCAGTCGGCGATGTCGGTTTCCTGCGCGACCATCAGGCGCGTGCGGCCGGGGCGGGCGGCCCGGGCCTCGGCCGCTTCCAGCCCGTCGCGCCAGCCGGTGGGCAGCGTGCGCAGGACCGGCACGCGGTCGAAATTGCCGCGGGCGCGCATCGCCTTGCCGCCGAGCCACCAGGGGCGCATGGCCGAGCGGTAGCGGCCGTAGCCGGCGAAGATCTCGTCGCCGCCCTCGCCCGAGAGCACCACCTTCACGTCCTGCCGGGCGCGGCGGGCCAGGAACCAGGTGGGGATGATGGCGTAGTCGGCGGTGGGGTCGTCGAGGCAGGCGACGATCTCGGGCAGGTGGCGCCAGACCATCGCCTCGGTGACCTCGATGGTCTCGTGCCGGGCGCCGAGCGCGCGGGCGACGGTGGCGGCGTTCGCGCGCTCGTCGGCCGCACCGGGATGGGCGAAGCCGGCGGTGAAGGCGAGCACCGGCTTGTCGTTGAGGCGCGCCATCAGGGTGAGGATGGTGGCGCTGTCGATGCCGCCGGAGAGGAACATGCCGTAGGGCACGTCGCTGCGCTGGTGCAGGTCGACGCTTTCCTCCAGCGCGCGGTCGAGCCGGGCGAGGGCCGCGTCCTCGCCGATCTCCTCGGGCGGGCCGTCGGGCAGCGCCTCGATGCGGCGGCGCTCGAGGATGCGGCCGTCGGCGCAGACCAGGGTCTCGCCGGGCAGCACGCGGTGGATACCGGGGAAGATGGTCTCGGCCCCGGTGGTGAACTGGATCTGGAGCAGCTCGTCGCGGGCGCCGGGGCGCACGCCGCGGGGCACCACGCCGGCGTTGAGCAGGGCCTGCGCCTCCGAGGCGAAGGCGATCCCGGCATCGGTCTGCGCGTAGTAGAGCGGCTTGATGCCGAACGGGTCGCGGGTGAGGGTGACGGTCCGCGACGTCCGCTCGTGGATGGCGATGCCGTACATGCCGCGCAGATGGCGGGCATAGTCGGCGCCCTCGCGCAGCCACAGATGCAGCGGCGGCTCGCCGTCGGAGCTGGTGGCGAAGTTGACGCCGTGCAGCAGCTTGCGCAACTCGCGGTAGTTGTAGACCTCGCCGTTCTCGACGATGGCGGCCGAGCCGGCATAGATCGGCTGGTCGCCGGTGACGAGGTCGATGATCGAGAGCCGGTTGTGGACCAGCGCGACACGGCCGGACAAAGTGTGGCCGCTGCCGTCGGGGCCGCGATGGGCGATGGCACGGGTCAGCGCCTCGATCGCCGCCGGGTCGGGCGGCGGCGCGTCGGGGGCGGCGATCAGGCCGGCGATGCCGCACATCAGGCGGGGTTCCGATCGGTCATGGGGCGCGTGTAGCATCGGCGCAGGCGCCGTGTCTTGCGCAGTTCGCGGCATGCGCCCAACTCTGATGCCATGTCGCACCTTGCCATCCTGCCTGAGCGTGGCGTGATCGAGCTGACCGGGGCCGACCGTGTCGGGTTCCTGCAAGGCCTCGTGTCGAACGACGTGGCGGCGGCGCAGCCGGGTGCGGCGGTGTGGACGGCGCTGCTGACGCCGCAGGGCAAGTGGCTGGCGGATTACTTCGTCATCGCCGCTGGCGAGCGGCAGCTGCTGGACGTGGAGCGGGCGCAGGCGGGGATGATCCTGCCGCGCCTGGCGAAATTCCGGCTGCGGGCGAAGGTGGCGCTGACCGATGTGTCCGAGGCGCTGGCGGTGCATGCGGCGTGGGATGGGCTGCCGGACCTGCCAGCGGGGGCGATCGTGGCGGCCGATCCGCGGCTGCCGGCGGCGGGGTGGCGGGTGCTGGCGCCGGCGGCGCTGCCGGCGGATGCCTCGGCCGATCGGTATGACGCGCATCGGCTGGCACTGGGGCTGCCATCCTCGGCGGACCTGGAGGCGGAGAAGTCGGTGCTGCTGGAGGCGGGGTTTGACGAGCTGAACGGCGTGTCGTGGTCGAAGGGCTGCTACATGGGCCAGGAGCTGACGGCGCGGACCAAGTATCGCGGGCTGGTGAAGCGTCGCCTCGTGCCGGTGGCGGTGGACGGGCCGCTGCCGCCGCCGGGCACGCCGGTGCTGCGCGACGGGGCCGAGGTGGGCACGATGCGGTCCGGGCGCGACGGGCAGGGGCTGGCGACGCTGCGGCTGGAGGCGATCGCGGCGGGAGGGCTGGTTGCGGGCGAGGCGCGGCTGACGCCGGCGGTGCCGGGCTGGATGCGGCTGCCATGAGCACGACGCTGCTGGACTGGGAGGAGCGCTACCGCAGCGGGCGGACCGGCTGGCAGCGGGAGGCGGTCAACCCGCAATGCCTGGCCTGGATCGCCGACGGGACGCTGCCGAAGGGGCGGGTGCTGGTGCCGGGCGCGGGGCGCAGCGCGGAGCCGCTGGCGCTGGCCCAGGCGGGATACGCGGTGACGGTGGTGGACGTGGCCGAGAGCGCCGTCGATTTCCAGACGGCACTGCTGGCGCCGTTCGGGGGCGTGGCGGTGCAGGCGGACCTGTTCGCCTGGGGGCCGGATGCGCCGCTGGATGCGGTGTACGAGCAGACCTGCCTGTGCGCCCTGCCACCGGAATTGTGGGAGCGCTACGCGGCGCGCCTGGCCGGCTGGGTGCGGCCGGGCGGCGTGCTGGGCGCGCTGTTCCTGCAGACCGGGCGCGAGGGCGGGCCGCCATTCCATTGCGCGCTCTCGCGGATGCGAGAGCTGTTTCCGGCCGCGCTGTGGGCCTGGCCGGCGGACCCGCAGGCGGTGCCGCAGTTCGGTGGGCTGTCGGAAATTCCCGCGGCGCTGCGGCGGGCGGGCTGATGCGCCGGCTCGCCGGCGTTGCGCCGGCGCTGCTGCGCGCCGCCTGTCGGCCGGCCGCGGCGCCACCAGGGCGGCTCTCCGGCACCGACATCATCCGCCGCAACATGCAATGGCTGCGGCAGGCGGCGCCGGCTCAGTGCAGGCGCATCACCGTGCCGGCGTGGCGCCAGTGCCCGGGGGTGATCAGCGGGGCGGCGGCGACGCGCACCGAATGCAGCTTGCCGTCGAGCTCGCGGCTCCAGAAATCGAGGAATTTGTGCAGGACGGGGAAGCGGGGCGCCATGTCGAGATCCTGCCAGAGATAGGATTGCAGGACGCCGGGATGGTCCGGGAGGTGGTAGAGGATTTCGGCGGTGGTCAGCCGGTAGCCGTCAAGCTGGCGTCCGAGTGTCGTCGTGGTCTGCACCTGCGTCTCCGTCTGCGGTCGGGTTGCTCCTGTGGGCCGCGGTGAATGGCTCCCTGAATGCCGCCATTGCTGCGGCCGGCCCGAAGCATGCAACGCGCGGGCGCGGCAGTTGAAGCATAAAATGCGTGTTATCAGCACTTTAGCACTCACCTGCGGAAAGTGCTGCCGATCCCTTGACTTGGTCCGCCGAAGCTCCTAGATCGCTGGCACTCCCTACGGGGGAGTGCTAACAACCAGAAACCGGGGAAGCGCGGCAACGCGCCTTCCCCAGAAGCACCACTCATGGAGCGATCCGAATGAAGTTCCGTCCCCTGCATGACCGGGTCGTGGTCCGTCGGCTCAAGGCCGAGGAAAAGACCGCGGGCGGCATCATCATCCCCGACACCGCCGCCGAGAAGCCGATGGAGGGCGAGGTTGTGGCCGCCGGTGCCGGCGCGCGCAACGAGCAGGGCGCGATCGTCGCGCTCGACGTGAAGGCGGGCGACCGCGTGCTGTTCGGCAAGTGGTCGGGCACCGAAGTCAAGATCGACGGCGAGGAGCTGCTGATCATGAAGGAGTCCGACATCATGGGCATCATCGAGGCGACCGCGTCGAAGAAGAAGGCCGCCTGACAGCGAACGCATCTTGCGTTCGCGTCGCGACAGGCAAGCGCCTGCTTGCCGATAGCGACAGCCTCACCTTCTGACCCGATTCAATCAAGGAAGACACACACATGGCTGCAAAAGACGTCCGCTTCGGCGGCGATGCCCGCGCTCGCATGCTGCGCGGCGTGGACATCCTGGCCGACGCCGTGAAGGTCACCCTGGGGCCGAAGGGCCGCAACGTGGTGATCGACAAGAGCTTCGGCGCCCCGCGGATCACCAAGGACGGCGTGACCGTCGCCAAGGAGATCGAGCTGGCGGACAAGTTCGAGAACATGGGCGCCCAGATGGTGCGCGAAGTGGCCTCGAAGACCAACGACATCGCCGGTGACGGCACCACCACCGCGACCGTGCTGGCCCAGTCGATCGTCCGCGAGGGCGCCAAGGGCGTCGCCGCCGGCATGAACCCGATGGACCTCAAGCGCGGCGTCGACAAGGCCGTGACCGCGGTCGTCGAGGAGCTCAAGAAGCGCTCCAAGAAGATCACCACCCAGGCCGAGACGGCGCAGGTGGGCTCGATCTCCGCCAATGGCGAGACCGAGATCGGCAAGATGATCTCCGAGGCCATGCAGAAGGTCGGCAACGAGGGCGTGATCACGGTCGAGGAGGCCAAGGGCATCCAGACCGAGCTCGACGTCGTCGAGGGCATGCAGTTCGACCGCGGCTACGTCTCCCCGTATTTCATCACGAATGCGGAGAAGATGGTCGCCGACATGGACCAGCCCTACATCCTGATCCATGAGAAGAAGCTGTCGGGCCTGCAGCCGATGCTGCCGCTGCTCGAGAGCATCGTGCAGTCGGGCCGTCCGCTGCTGATCATCGCCGAGGACGTCGAGGGCGAGGCCCTTGCCACCCTGGTGGTGAACAAGCTGCGCGGCGGGCTGAAGGTTGCCGCCGTGAAGGCGCCGGGCTTCGGCGATCGCCGCAAGGCGATGCTGGAGGACATCGCGATCCTGACCGGTGGCCAGGTCATCAGCGACGATCTCGGCATCAAGCTCGAGTCGGTGACGCTCGCCATGCTCGGCAAGGCCAAGAAGGTCCTGATCGAGAAGGAGAACACCACCATCGTCGAGGGCGCCGGCAAGAAGGCCGACATCACCGGCCGCTGCAACCAGATCCGCGCCCAGGTCGAGGAGACCACCTCCGACTACGACCGCGAGAAGCTGCAGGAGCGCCTGGCGAAGCTGGCCGGCGGCGTGGCCGTCATCCGCGTCGGCGGCAGCACCGAGGTCGAGGTGAAGGAGCGCAAGGACCGCGTCGATGACGCGCTGCACGCGACCCGTGCGGCGGTCGAGGAAGGCATCGTCCCGGGCGGCGGCGTCGCGCTCGCCCGTGCCAGCCTGATCCTGGCCAAGCTGAAGGTGGAGAACGAGGACCAGAAGCACGGCGTCGAGATCGTCCGCAAGGCGCTCCAGACCCCACTGCGCCAGATCTCCGAGAACGCGGGCGAGGACGGTGCGGTCATCGCCGGCAAGGTGCTGGAGAAGGACGAGTACAACTGGGGCTTCGACGCGCAGAGCGGCGAGTTCAAGGACATGGTCAAGGCCGGCATCATCGACCCGACCAAGGTTGTCCGCACCGCCCTGCAGGACGCGGCCTCGGTCGCCGGCCTGCTGATCACCACCGAGGCGATGATCGCCGACCGGCCGGAGAAGAAGGCGCCGGCTGGTGGCCCCCCGGGCGGCGGCATGGGCGGCATGGGCGACATGGACTTCTGATCGGCCAACCGGGCCGGCTTGCCGGGCAGGCGCCCGGCCTGGCGGCCCGGTTACGATCAGTTGCACGATGTGAAGGGGCGGGCCCTGGCGGCCCGCCCCTTTTTTGCCCAAATTCCCTACCACGCTACGCTGCTATCAATGCGCAAACGGGTTGTCATTGACTCCCCGCCATATTTCTGGCCAACTCCCGGTTGCAATCGGAATTTCGGCTAGGCTTGCTGCGCTCTCCGTCGGTTCCCGTCTCCGGGGCCAGGTGCCTTCAAGACACTCCAAAGGCCCGGTTGTCTGACGTGCCGCGCGCTGTTGCGCGGTGCCTGAGACGGAGAAAGTGACGCAGCTATGGCTATCGGTACCGTGAAGTGGTTCAACACCACCAAAGGCTACGGCTTCATCATGCCCCAGGATGGCGGCAAGGACGTGTTCGTGCACATCACGGCAGTCCAGGCAGCCGGCCTGCGCGGCCTGAACGACGGGCAGAAGGTCAGCTACGACGTTGCGATGGAGCGCGGCAAGGCCGCGGCCACCAACCTCAAGCTCGCCTGAGCCTGGGCTCAGCCGCCAGACCAGCACCAGGTGCGATCGGCTTCCGGTGACCGTGATCGAGATCGCGGCTTCCGGAAGCCGTTTTCGCATGTGGCGCAGGGCGGCTTGGCCACACCCACCTGACACCCCACCCCATCCCGAAATTCCAGGAGCACAACCACAGTGGCCATCGGCACCGTGAAGTGGTTCAACACCACAAAAGGCTACGGCTTCATCATGCCGCAGGACGGCGGCAAGGACGTGTTCGTCCACATCACCGCCGTGCAGGCGGCCGGCCTGCGTGGCCTCAATGACGGCCAGAAGGTCACCTACGACGTGGCCATGGAGCGCGGCAAGGCCGCCGCCACCAACCTCAAGCTGGCCTGAGCCTGCCCGGGAACGGCACGCCAGGGCGTCACACCGCCCGGGCGTGCCGCCCTTCCGCCGGCCGCAGATAGGCGTCGAAGGCTGCCGCCACGTTGCGCAGCAGGGGGCGTGACCGGGCCGGCACCCGCACCGACCGTCCGTCCCATTCCACCACCCCGTCCAGCGCCATTGCGTCCAGCGCCGGCCCGGCCGCGCGCAGGCCGCATGGGTCCTGTCCATGCCGGGCCGCCACCACGTCCAGGTCGGCCTCGCCGTGGCACATGATCTGCTCGATCACCTCCCGGCGCATCCGGTCCTCCGCCGTCAGCGCGATCCCGCGCACCACCGGCAGCTCCCCGGCCCGCACGCGGTCGCGATGCGCGGGAATCGGCGTCGCGTTCTGCACATAGCCCTGCGGCAGCGCGCCGATCGCCGAGGCGCCAAGGCCCAGCAGCACCGGCGCGGCATCCGTGGTGTAGCCCTGGAAGTTGCGCCGCAGCCGGCGGCCGCGTGCCGCCGCCGCCATCGGATCGCCGGGACGGGCATAGTGGTCGAGCCCGATCGCCTCCCATCCCTGGGCCAGGATCTCGGCCTCGATCGCCGCGCGCTGGCGCCAGCGCGCGGCCGCGTCCGGCAGCGCCGCTTCCGGCAGCAGCGCCTGGTGCTTCTTCATCCAGGGCACGTGCGCATAGCCGAACACCGCGATCCGGTCGGGCGCGAGCGCCATCGCCTGCGCCGCCGTTCGCCGCACCGATTCCTCGGTCTGGTGCGGCAGCCCGTAGATCAGGTCGAGGTTCAAGGCCGCGATCCCGCGCGCCCGCAGCCCCTCGGCGCAGGCCGCGGTCGTGGCGAAATCCTGGATGCGGTTCACCGCGCGCTGCACCTGCGGGTCGAAATCCTGCACCCCCAGGCTGGCCCGGGTGCAGGCGATCGCGGCCAGCCCGTCCAGCGCCGCCGCGTCGGCCGTGCGCGGATCGAGCTCGACGGCGATCTCGGCATCCGGGCGCAGGTCGAACCGCGTCCGCAGCCGGTCCATCACCGCCGCGAGCAGCGCCGGCGGCATCGCCGTCGGCGTCCCGCCACCCCAGTGCACATGGCCGACCGGCAGCCTGCGGCCGATCGCCGCCGCCACCAGGTCGATCTCCGCCAGCAGCGTCTCGGCGTAGGCCGCGACCGGCGCGAGGCGCGTGGTGGCCGTGGTGTGGCAGCCGCAGAACCAGCACAGCCGCGCGCAGAACGGCACGTGCAGGTAGAGCGAGACCGTCTCCTCGCCGAGCCCGGCGAGCCAGCCGCGATAGGTGGCGGCATCCACCGCCGGGGAGAAATGCGGCGCGGTCGGGTAGCTGGTGTAGCGCGGCACCGGCCGGTCATAGGCCGGCAGCCTGTCGATCATGTCCATGTCCCAGCTTCCCGCAGCGCCGGGCGGCGATCCTTGATCCAGGTCAACGCGCGATTCCGGCCCGCCGCGCAGACTGCACGCCGAACGATCGCATCCCGGCCCCACAGGGCCGGATCCGGCCAGGCGGTCTGTTCCCCCTATGCCTGGCCCAAACTCGGCCGGCCGCGCACTTTCCCGCGGCCGGCCATTCTTCTATAAGCCGGCCTTTCCGGACTGCCAGGCGGAGCAGCGTGACCCAACAGCCTTCGATCGGCGGCCCCACCAGCGGCGGCCCCGTAGCCGGCAGCGGGTCGGAGCATGCGCTGGCCCAGCATCTGGCCCGCTTCCCGGCGCGCACCCTGCTGGTGCTGGGCGACGTGATGCTGGACCGCTACGTCCTGGGCGACGTGCGGCGCATATCGTCGGAGGCGCCGATCCCGGTGCTGCACGCGCAGTCCCGCCGCGCGGTGCTGGGCGGGGCGGGCAACGTGGCCCAGAATGCCGCGGCGCTGGGCGCGCGGGTGGTGCTGGTGGGCGCGGTGGGCACGGACGGCCCGGCCGACGAGGCGGCGACGATCCTGGCCGCCGACCGCCGCATCGCCAGCCGGCTGGTGGCGGTGGCGGGGCGGCCCACCACCGTCAAGACTCGGTTCATGTCGGGCGGGCATCAGCTTCTCCGCCTCGACGAGGAGGTGACGACGCCGCTCGCCCCGGCGATGGAGGATGCGATCCTGGCTGCCTTCGCTGCCGCCCTGCCCGAAGCCGATGTCGTCGTCGTGTCGGACTACGCCAAGGGCGTGCTGACCGATGCGGTGCTCAGGGGCGCCATCGCCGCGGCGCGGGCCGCCGGCAAGCCGGTGGTGGTGGATCCCAAGCGCCCCACCTTCGCCGCCTATGCCGGCGCCGACGTGCTGACCCCCAATGCGATGGAAGCGGCGCGCGCGACCGGCATCGACTGCGCCGACGATGCCGGCGCCGCCCGCGCGGCGCTGGCCACGCGCGCGCAGTCGGCCTGCGGTGCCGTTCTGGTCAAGCGGTCGGAGAAGGGCCTCACCCTGGTCGAGGGCGATGCCGCCCCGCTGCACATCCCCACCCGCGCGCAGGCGGTGGCCGACGTCTCCGGCGCCGGCGACACGCTCGTCACCGCCTTCGCCCTCGCGCCGCGGCCATCGGCAACGTCGCCGCCGGCATCGTCGTCGGCAAGCCCGGCACCGCCGCCGTCACCCATGCCGAGCTCGCCGAGGCGCTCCACCGCACCGAGCTGCTCGCCATCGACGACAAGGTGATGGAGCTCGACGGCGCGCTGGCCCGCATCGCCGCCTGGCGTGCCGCCGGCCTGCGCATCGGCTTCACCAATGGGTGCTTCGACCTGATCCATCCCGGCCATGTCCGCCTGCTGGCCCGCGCCCGCGCCCGCTGCGACCGCCTCGTGGTGGGGCTCAACTCCGACGCCTCGGTGCGCCGCCTCAAGGGGCCGGACCGGCCGGTGCAGTCGGAGACGGCGCGGGCCACGGTGATGGCCTCGATGGCCTCGGCCGACCTCGTGGTGCTGTTCGAGGAGGACACGCCCCAGCGCCTGATCGAGGCGATCATTCCCGATCTGCTGTTCAAGGGAGCCGACTACACGCTCGACCAGGTGGTCGGCGGCGAATTCGTGATGCGCCGCGGCGGTCGCGTGGAGTTGATTCCGCTTGAAGAGGGCTTCAGTACGACCAATACGATCCGCCGCATAAATGCAGGAACCTGACCGGACCATGACCTACCAGACGCCGCATCTCCGCCGGCTTGAGGCCGAGAGCATCCACATCATCCGCGAAGTCGCCGCCGAGTGCCGCAATCCGGTGATGCTGTATTCGATCGGCAAGGATTCGACGGTGATGCTGCACCTGGCGATGAAGGCCTTCTATCCGGCCAGGCCGCCCTTCCCGTTGTTGCATATCGACACGAAGTGGAAGTTCCGCGACATGATCACCTTCCGCGACCAGACCGCGGAACGGCTCGGCATCAAGCTGCTCACCTGGACCAACGAGGAGGCGCGCGCCCAGGGCGTCAACCCGTTCGAGCATGGCGGCTACTACACGCTGGCGATGAAGACGCTGGCGCTGAAGGCGGCGCTGACCGCCGGCGGCTACGACGCGGCCTTCGGCGGCGCGCGGCGCGACGAGGAGAAGTCCCGCGCCAAGGAGCGCGTCTTCTCCTTCCGCACCGCCGCCCATGAATGGGACCCGAAGAACCAGCGTCCCGAGTTCTGGCACCTCTACAACGGCCGGGTGAACAAGGGCGAATCGGTCCGCGTCTTCCCGCTGTCGAACTGGACCGAGCTCGATATCTGGACCTATATCATGCAGGAGGGGCTCGACGTGGTGCCCCTGTATTTCTCCGCCGAGCGGCCCACGGTCATGCGCGACGGCACCATCATCGTGGTCGATGACGACCGCATGCAGTACCAGCCGGGCGAGCAGCCGGTGATGCGCACCGTCCGCTTTCGCTCGCTCGGCTGCTGGCCGCTCTCGGGCGCGATCGAATCCACCGCGACCAACCTGCAGGAGATCGTGGCCGAGATGCTGGCCACCCGCGTCAGCGAGCGCGGCGGGCGGCTGATCGACAAGGATGCGTCCGACTCGATGGAGAAGAAGAAGCGCGAGGGGTATTTCTGATGAACGCCGAAATCGGGGCCGCGGAGCTCGAATCCTTCCTCGCCGACCAGGCCAAGCTCGGCCTGCTGCGCTTCCTCACCTGCGGCAGCGTGGATGACGGCAAGTCCACCCTGATCGGCCGCCTGCTGCACGAGGCCGGACAGATCCTCGACGACCAGCTCGCCACGCTCGCCAAGGACAGCGTGCGCCACGGCACCACCGGCGAGGATATCGACTTCGCGCTGCTGGTGGACGGCCTCGAGGCCGAGCGCGAGCAGGGCATCACCATCGATGTCGCCTACCGTTTCTTCACCACCGACCGCCGCCGCTTCATGGTCGCCGACACGCCCGGCCACGAGCAGTACACCCGCAACATGGCCACCGGTGCCGCCAACGCCGACCTCGCCGTGCTGCTGGTCGATGCGCGCAACGGGCTGATGACGCAGACGCGGAGGCACGCCTTCGTGGTCTCGCTGATGGGCATCCGCCACGTGGTGCTCGCGGTGAACAAGATCGACCTGGTCGATTTCAGCCTCGACCGCTTCGAGGAGATCCGCCGCGACTTCCACGCCATGGCCAAGGAGCTCGGCTTCGCCTCGATCCAGGCGATCCCGATCTCGGCCCGCTTCGGCCACAACATCACGGCGCCCTCGCCGAAGACTCCCTGGTACGACGGGCCGACCATGCTCGACTACCTCGAATCGGTCGACGTGTCGGAGACCCGCGCGCTGCCGTTCCGCATGCCGGTGCAGTGGGTCAGCCGGCCCGACCACACCTTCCGCGGCTATGCCGGCACGGTGGCCACCGGCAGCGTGTCGCCCGGCGACCGCATCGCGGTGGCCAGCTCCGGCATGAACGCCACCATCCGCCGCATCGTCACCATGGACGGCGACCAGCCGGTGGCCCGCGCCGGCGATGCGGTGACACTGGTGCTGGCCGAGGAGGTGGACATCTCCCGCGGCGACGTGCTGACCCGCGACGACGCCGTGCCGGTCACCGACCGGTTCGACGCCAACCTGGTCTGGCTCAGCGAGGCGCCGCTCTATCCCAGCCGCGGCTATCTGATGAAACTCGGCGCGGCGACGGTCACGGCCACCGTGACCCGCATCCTCAACCGGGTGGACATCAACACCTACGAGGAAGTCCAGGCCGACACGCTCAACATGAACGACGTCGCCCATGTCACGCTGTCGCTGGGCACCGCCGTCGCGGTGGAACCCTACGGCGCCGACAAGGATCTGGGCGGGTTCATCCTGATCGACCGGATGACCAACTCCACCGTCGCGGTCGGCATGGTCACCAAGGTCGCGGCCGCGCATGGCGGGGTGATCTGGCAGAAGCAGGTGATCGACAAGGCGGCCCGCGGCGCGCTGAAGGGCCAGCACCCCGCGGCGCTGTGGTTCACCGGCCTGTCGGGCGCCGGCAAGTCCACCATCGCCAACCTGGTGGAGCAGAAGCTGCACGCGCTCGGCCGCCACACCGCCATGCTCGACGGCGACAACGTGCGCCACGGACTCAACAAGGACCTCAGCTTCTCCGAGGCCGACCGCATCGAGAACATCCGCCGCGCCGCCGAGGCCGCGAAGCTGATGGTGGAGGCGGGGCTGATCGTGCTGGTCAGCTTCATCTCCCCCTACCGCTCCGACCGCCAGGCCGCGCGCGAGCTCTACGATCCCGGCGAGTTCCTGGAGGTCTTCGTCGACACGCCGGTGGACGAATGCCGCCGGCGCGATCCCAAGGGCCTGTACAAGCGCGCCGACGCCGGCCAGATCGCGAACTTCACCGGCGTCTCCGCGCCCTACGAGGCGCCGGAAAACCCGGAACTGCGGCTCGACACGACCTCGGCCCCCGCCGAGGAGCTGGCGGAGCGGGTGGTGGAGGCGCTGCGCGCGCGCGGGATGTTCGTGGGGTAGTCCCCGCCGCCGCACATCCGGCCTGTCTTCCCCCGCCCGCGGGCGGGGGAAGCGGGCGGCGCCCTCACTTCCCCTGAAGCTGCGCCTTGATCCTGTCCATGTCGTCGGCCCACGGCGCATAGGGGAAGGAGGCGATGTCCGATGGCGGGCTGTCGCCATAGGGCCGGTTGCAGGCGGAGACGTCGTCGCGCGTGGCGCCGGGGCAGCCGGAGGTGCGGAAGGGGATGCCGGTGGCGACGAGCGCCGCGGTGTCGGTGCCGAAATCGACCAGCGTGCCGCGGGCGTCGAAGCGCAGGGCGGCGAAGGGCAGGTTGGCGTATTCCAGCAGGTAGCGGGCGAGCTGCAGGCGCCGCCAGCGCGCGCGGGGCGGGGCCGGCAGGTGCGACAGCAGCGAGCCGCGCTCGGGGAAGAAGCAGAACAGGTGCGAGTGCCCGCCCATGACGTGCAGGTCGCGGCAGAGCGACAGCACATCGTGGTCGGTCTCGCCGAGGCCGACGATCACGTGCATGCCGATCCGGCCGGGGCCGAAGATGTCGCGCGCATGGCCGAACACCTCCCAGTATTTCGCCCAGCGGTGCGGACTTTCGCGGCCCTTGCCGCGGTGTTCGGCGAACAGGGGCTCGGTGGCGGCGTCGAGCGCGACGGTGAAGAACTCGGCGCCGGCGTCGTGCAGGGCCTGCACGTCGGCCCGGGTCATGGTGGTGGGGTTGGACAGGATCGAGACCGGCACGCGGCTCGCGGCGCGCCAGGCCCTGAGCACGGCGAGCGTGTCCGCCTCGGCGCGCGGGTGGGTGATCATGGAGATGCACATGCGCTCGAACGGGGCGTGGGCGGCGGCTTCGATCAGCGCGTCGAGCCGCAATGTCGGCCAGTCGACGCGGATGAAGTTGCGGTCGGCATAGGCGCGGTCGGCGTCGCGGTGGCGGGCCAGGCCGCAATAGGCGCAGTTGGCGCGGCAGCCCTCGGGATAGGTCAGCAGCAGGTTCAGGCACTGGGTGCCGGCGCAGCGGTGCATGCGGCCGGGGAGCATGCCGAGGGTGATGGCGGCGGCGGTGGAGACCTGGACGAATTCGGGCGAGCGGCCGCCGGGCGGGGCGGGGCGCAGGCGCGGTCGGGTTTCCGACAGGCAGCTCACAGCCCGCAGCACCTTGGCGTCGGGGCCACCGGGCGGCCGAGGGCGCGGGCGAGGGTCAGCACCCCCTGCGCCGGATGGGCGATGCCGTCGAAGCCGGCGGCAAGCGCATAGAGGTCGAGCAGCGCCCGCGCCCGGCCGGGCGGGCGGGCGCAGCCGAGCAGCAGCATCCGGTCGGCGAGCTTCTCCCGCGCCAGGGCGAAGAGCTCCGCCGCCGCCGCGGGCGCGACGGGGGCGAAGCCCGGCCCGGTCAGATGCGGCATCACCACGACCAGGATCGCCGCCGGCGTGGCGTGCCGCGCGATGATGTCGAGCGCCGCTGCCTCGCCGCGGATCGTGCCGAAATGCAGCCCGACCACCACATGCGGCACCACCCGCAGCCCGGCGGCGACGAGATGGGCGAGCGACGCCTCGAAATCGGCGACCGGTCGGTCCAGGCGGTAGACCTGCCGGACGGTGTCGGCATCGCCGATGATGTCGAGCATGGCGACGTCCGCGCCCGCCAGCGCGGCGGCCCGGCCGGCATCGACGAGGCCGGTATGCACGGCGACCTCCAGTGCGGGGAAATCCCGCTTCAGCCGTCGCACCGCCGGCATGTAGGGCTCGTAGCGCACTTCGTTGCGGCGGTCGGAGCCGCCGGAGAGCAGGAAGCCGCGCAGGGTGCCCCTGGCTGCAAGCGTGCGCACCGTCGCCTCGAACCGGTCAGGCCGCCCGGCCGGGCGCATCGGCGCCAGGATGCGGCCGCCGCAATGGGCGCAGCCGAGCGCGCAGGCGGCGCCGGTGATGGAGAAGGCGGGAAAGGCGGCCGCGCCCTGGCAGGGGAAGTCGTCGGCGGCATAGGCGCGGAAGCTGGGGGCGGCGGCGTGCAGCGGGCGGCCCGCGAAGGGCGCGCCCACCGCGTGCAGCCGCGCGAGCAATCCCTGGTCGACGTCCGGCCCGTCGAGCTCGCCGGCGATCATGCCAAGGCTCGCTGTTCGCGACCTTTGGCATGAGTCTTTGTTTGGCGCGCCGCCGCCCGCCAACCCGGCGCGCGATACCAAATCCCTCCGCGCGGAAGGCGCGCGCTCCGTGGGATTTGGTATCATGCGTGCGTGCGCCGCGCGCCGTCCGGCCCGAACAGGGCGGCGGCGCCGAGCAGCCGCGGCTCGGCATCGAGTTCCGCCTGGAGCGCCTGCATGCGGGCGTGCGCATCGGGGTTGTCGAGCAGGCCCTCGGCCGGGAAGAACGCCACCGCATCCCACGCCAGGCCCGCGCCCGCGAAGGCGATCAGCATCGCGCCCCACTCCGCCGCGTCGTCGAGCTCGACCCAGGTGCCGCACAGGGGCACCAGCCCGTCAGGGTCGTCGCGCAGCAGCACGGCATGGGCGGTGAAGGGCCCCTGCTCGGCCAGCGCCAGCGCCAGCCAGGCGTCAAAGCCCGACATGGGCGCCGCCCTCGGGCACTGGCGGAAGGGAATGTCCGCCGACAATCGCAGAATTGCTGGCCTTGGAGCCGCTTCCCATCGGCTGTCCCCTACCTTGTCCCCTACTTCGGCGCGCGGTAGGCGCCCATGCCCCCTCGTTTCCGGGCCGGTGTTATGGTGCCTCGGCGATGAGGTGTGGTGCAACAACGAAGGGCGCCGCCGTCATGGCTAGCTGCGCTCTGGCGCCTTCACTTCCCGATGGACTGCCGCATCTGCGGCATCGTACACAGGCTCGTGATCTGCTCCGGAGGGAGAATGGCCCGCGTTGCACCGACTGAGAACAACCTCGTCGACCTGCTCTGCGCCACCGTCGTGGGGCTGTGCCGGCAGGAGCAGACGGACCTGAGCGCGCGCCAGTTGGGTGTGCTCCTCACCTGCTACCTGACCGACGAGCCTCAGACAGTGCGTGGCTTGGCGGCGGCGCTGAACGTGTCCAAGCCGGCGATCACGCGCGCGCTGGATCGGCTCGGCGAGTTCGACTTCCTCAGGCGGAAGGTCGACCCGAAGGACCGGCGGAGCGTCTTCGCCGTCCGCACAATCGCTGGGGCCAAGTATCTTCGCACGCTGGAGGGGATCATGCGGGAGGCGGCTGGAGCCGCTCAGCGGGGCGCCGCAAGAGCTGGATAGCGTATCCGCGGCAACAGAGCCAATCGGGGCATGTCCCTCACTCCGATCGCGGCGCGCGCCCGGGATTCGCTCCGCTACCTCAGGAGCACCGAAGCCGGCGCATGATCGCTGGCCCCCTCCCTGCCCCCGGACTGCGCGGTCGACGCCGGCAGCCACAAGCCGGCGCTCCGCAACATCGACGAGGCCATCCGCCGGCGCTTCACCATGATCCCGTTCGACGTGCGCATTCTGCCGGCCGAGCTCGACAAGGACTTGCAGGAGAAGCTCAAGGTCGAGTGGCCCGGTATCCTGCAATGAGCGATTGACGGGTGCCTGGAGTGGCAGCAGCTCGGGCTGCCGCCCCACAGGCAGTGCGAGCGGCCGGTTCTTCGGGCGCAACGTGCGCCCCAAGGCCATCCACATGGCATTGACCGCGATCCGCGCCTGCTACGCTGACGCCTGTATCGCCGACCCGACCACCGTGACGGCCGAGGTGCGGGACTAG
>JBGAIK010000031.1:0-27235 GCA_044225615.1 Acetobacteraceae bacterium
TTCTCGCCCGACTTGCGGCCGACCGTGGTCATCAGCAGGGACGGCACCACCAGCTCGTCATAGACGGCGGGCTTCACCGTGTACATGTGGCCGTCGGTGCCGCCGCTGGACTGGTAGCGGGCGACGTGGTCGATCATCCATTGCGGCATGTTGGGGGCGAGCTTGGCGGACATGGCCGGTCTCCTTGTTCGTTTGCCGCAGAGAGATGGGCGTCAGGCGGGGATGCGCAACGCCGTCTCCGGCTGGACCACGCCGCCGCGCAGCGCGCCGGGGGCAGTGGCGCCCCACAAATTCTCGAACCCGTCGGGCAGGCGGCGGCTGTTGGGGGTGCTGAGCCAGAGGCGGAACAGCAGACGCTCCTGCCGGGTGGCGGCATCGTCCGCATAGCCGGTGCGGCCATGGTAGATGACGTGGTTGTTGAGGAGCTGGATGTCCCCTTCCTCGAAGGCGGAGAGCAGGCAGAGCTCGTCGGCGACGGCGGCCAGCATGTCCAGCGCCTCGTTCTGGGCGGCCGTGAGCCGGGGGACGCGGGCGACTTCCTGCGCCTGCTCGACATAGGTGCGGGAATACTGGCTGGTGATCTTGCCGTCGGCGAAGCCGAAGACCGGCATGGCGAAGACGTTGTCGGGCGACAGACCGTCCTCGTCGGCGGGGCGGGCGCGCCAGTAGTCCTGGCAGAGCAGCGCCAGCAGGTCGGGGCGGCGGGCGAGGATCGCGTTGTGGATGGCGGGGATCGAGGCGAGCTTGGACAGCCCGCCCTCCTGCGCGTTGCGCACGCAGAGCAGGGCGATGACGTCGCAGCGGTCGGTGTGCCAGCGCAGCGGGCCGGTGGAGCGGGAGCGGGCGCGGGCGGAGGCGACGCGGCCTTCCTCGGTGGGGGTGAAGGTCTGGACGGCGCGCTTCGTCTCGTCGCGCACCTCGCCCATGATCTCGCCCTTGGCGTTCTGGTAGATCGCGGTGCCGAGATGACGGCCGATGCCCCAGAAGATCCGGCGCAGCTCGTCCTCGGAATAGCGGCGGACGGGCAGGCCGCGCAGGCGGACGCAGCCGCGGCCGTTTTCCAGCTCGTCGGAAATGTCGGCCAGCAGCGGGGCGGTAAGGGGCAGGGGGAAGTCGTCCCTGGCGAAATCGAGGCCGGGGCGGCGGAGGTTGCGCAGGGCAGTGTCGATCTCGGCGAGCTGGGCGGCATCGAGGGTGCGGATCCAGTCGCCCGACGCGTCGAGCGCGGCACCGGTCCAGACGGCGCGGCCGGTCAGGGGCTGGGGCGTCATGGCGTGATCCTCCGGGGCTTTGGCGGCAGGCTTCGGTCCGGGCGGGGCGGCTGTCAACCCGGGCGGACCAGCAGGCGGTAGGCGAGGAAGCTCGACAGGCCGCCGGCGCCCATGAACAGGGCCATCGGCAGCACGGTGCCGCCGAGCAGGGCGCCGGCTGCGGCGCCGAACAGGGCGCCGCAGCCGAACTGGATGACGCCGAGCAGCGAGGCGGCGGTGCCGGCCATGTGGGGGTAGCGCTGCAGGGCGCAGGCTGTGCTGTTGGGGGCGATGAAGGCCATGCCGAACAGCAGCATGGCGGCAAGCGCGACGAAGGGCGGCCAGCCGAGCGCGCCGGTATGGGCCTCGGTGAAGCCGGCCACGACCAGCAGCACGCCGGCGATGCCGGGGACCCAGCTGGCGCGGCGCAGCATCGCGTCGGCGCCGTAGCGGCGGGTGAGGCGGCTGTTGAGCGAGGCGCCGACGGTCATCGTCACCACCGTGGCGCCGAAGACCAGCGAGTAGGCGAAGGGCGACAGGCCGTAGATGCCGATCAGCACGAAGGAGGACAGCGAGACGTAGGAGAACATCGCGCCGAACAGGAACCCGGTGCTGAGCGCGTAGCCAAGGAAGGTGGCGGAGCGCAGCAATTCCCAGAACCGGGCCACGATGCCGGCGAAGGCGAGCGGGCCGCGCAGCTCGGGCCGCAGCGTTTCCTTCACCACGAGCAGCGCCATGCCGAGCGAGAGCACGCCGAACAAGGCGAGCGTGGTGAAGATGGCGCGCCAGCCGAACAGGCCCATGACCTGGCTGCCGATGAACGGGGCCAGCATCGGGGCCATGCTGCTGGTGGCCATCAGGATCGACATGACCTGGGCGGCGCGGTCGCGCTCGGCCATGTCGCGGACCATGGTGCGGGCCATGACCGGGGGCGCGCAGGCGGCGAGGCCCTGGATGAAGCGCAGCGCGATGAGCTGCGGCGCGGTGTGGGCGAGCAGGCACAGGGCGGAGACCAGGATGTAGAGCAGGACACCCGCGATCAGCACCGGGCGGCGGCCGAAATGGTCGCCGAGCGGGCCGTAGATGACCTGGCCGAAGCCGAAGGCGAGCATGAAGGCGGAGAGGCTGAGCTGGACCTCGGAGGTGGTGGCCCGGAACTCGGCGCGGATGGTGGGGAAGGCGGGCAGGTACATGTCGATCGACATGGGGGCGAAGGCGGTGAGCAGGGCCAGCGTGATGATCATCAGCGGCGTGAGCTGCGGTCGGGGCGAAACGTTCATCTGCCACGTGCTACAGGCATTGGTGCCGGGCACGCAATCGGCGTAGACGCCCGCAATGAGCTTCCCACAAGTACATCCGGTGCTCGACGCGGCGCTTGCCGCGCGCGAATACCTTGAGCCGACGCAGGTGCAACTGGCGGTGCTGGCCCCCGAGGCGGCGGGGCGCGACCTGCTGGTCTCGGCGCGCACCGGCTCGGGCAAGACGGTGGCGTTCGGCCTGGCCGCGGCGGCGACGCTGATGCCCGATGGCGCCCTGCCCGCCCCCGGCGCGCCGGCCGCGCTGGTGGTGGCGCCGACGCGCGAGCTTGCCCTGCAGGTGTAGGCGGAGCTCGCCTGGCTGTACGCCGAGGCGCGGATCGCGTCCTGCGTGGGCGGGATGGACATCAGGCGCGAGGAGCGGGCGCTGGCGCGCGGCTGCCACATCGTGGTGGGCACGCCGGGGCGGCTGGGCGACCATCTGCGGCGCGGCAACCTCGACCTTTCGGCGCTGCGCGTGGCGGTGCTGGACGAGGCGGACGAGATGCTGGACCTGGGGTTCCAGGAGGAGCTGGAGTTCATCTTGCAGGCGACGCCGGAGGGGCGGCGGACGCTGCTGTTCTCGGCGACCATCCCGCACGACATCGCCGCGCTGGCGCGGAAATACCAGCGCGACGCGCTGCGGATCGACACGATCGACCGCGCGGCGCCGCATGCCGACATCGAGTACCGCGCGCATGCGGTGGCGCCGTTCGAGGCCGATGCGGCGCTGGTGAACGTGCTGCGCTGGCACGAGGCGCCGGGGGCGCTGGTGTTCTGCGCGACGCGCGAGGGCACGCGCCGCGTGCACCAGATGCTGGTGCAGCGCGGCTTCGCCGCCGTGATGCTGTCGGGCGAGCTGAGCCAGTCGGAGCGCGGGGCGGCGCTGGATGCGCTGCGCGCCGGGCGGGCGCGGGTGGGGGTGTGCACCGACGTCGCGGCGCGCGGGCTCGACCTGCCGGCGCTGGACCTGGTGGTGCATGCCGACCTGCCGACCAACCCGGAGACGCTGACCCATCGCAGCGGGCGGACCGGGCGGGCGGGGCGCAAGGGCGTCTCCGTGCTGATCGTGCCGCATATGAAGCGCCGGCGCGCCGAGGGCGTGCTGCGGGCGGCGCGGGTGGCGGCGGCGTGGGGGCCGGTGCCCGCGGCCGAGGAGATCGCGGCACAGGACCATGCGCGGCTGCTGGCCGACCCGATGTTCGCCCAGCCGGAAGGGGCGGCGCGGGCGGAGGCGGAGGCGCTGCTCGCCGCGCAGGGCCCGCTCGCGGTGGCGGCGGCGTTGCTGGTGCTGCACCGGCGCGGGCTGCCGGCGGTGGAGAATTTCAGCCGGGAGGCCGAGACGCCGGCGGCGCGGCCCCGCGAGGAGCGGCCGCGCGCGGACGTCGCGGACTTCGTGCAGTACCGCATCTCGGTGGGGCGGAACAACCGCGCCGATCCGAAATGGATCGTGCCGTTGCTGTGCCGGGTGGGCGGGGTGACGAAGCAGGACATCGGGGCGATCCGGGTGTTCGACACCGACACGCGGTTCGAGATCCGCAGCGAGGCGAGCGCCGGCTTCGCCGCGGCGGTGGCGGGGATGCCCGCCAACGAGCCGCGGATCACGCCGGCCGGCGAGCGGCGGATGCCGGCGCGGGCGCCGTTCCGGCACCGGCCGGGCGGGGGCTCGACGCGGAAGCGGCGGGGGTAGCGTTGCGGCGCTGGCCGGGTTTGCCGGATACGCGCTGCTCAGCGGGGCTTGCCTGGCGACCCGGCAGGTTTCGGCGGATCTGCTGCATAGTTATGATATCGTAATGTTTACGGCACGGTTCGGCACTGTGCGCCGGGCTGGATTCTTCGCAGTGGCAAGGGCCGGCGGCGGCGGAGCGACGCCGGCATGCGGCTGGCATGGCGGAACGGGGCGCGGCGAGCGCGGTGCCCGGATGGGGGGAGAGCGGCGCCGGCCGGCCGCGGGGCATGGCTGAGGGCGGCCGGGCGACAGGCGTCGCAGGTCAGCGGCGGGGTGGCGCGGGAGGGTGTGTGCGGGGTTGCGGCGGGCGCCGACGCGCCGACGGCCGGGCCGGGCGCGATGGTGGGCGGAGCCGCCTGGGCGGCGCAGCGCGCCGCCTGGGCAGCGGCCTTGCGCAGGATGGCGCAGAGTGGGTGCAGAAGGGGGGCGAGCAGAAACCAGGCCAGAAAATGGGTGGCGCGGAGCGCGGCCAGCAGCGCGACGAGCCGGGACGCAGCGTCACCCGGTGGGTGGGCAGTCACGGCATGGCTCGGGGCGGGTGGCGCGTGGTTCACGAGCGAGGCTTACGATAAGTCGTAGGTCCTTGTCAAGGAAATTCATCCAATTCCAGGCAGAAATGCTGACTGTCCAGCGAATGGGCAAGATCGACATGGTTGCCCCCTCCCTCGCGCCTCCCGCCTACGGCATTCATGCATCCCGTTCAGCCGGGATCTTCGTATGCCTGGTTGCCGAACACCCGGACTTGGTGCGGTTGCCACCCCTCCCCCGTCCCCTCCCACAAGGGGAGGGGGGAAGAAAAGTCCGTCTTTGCCGGGGTTGATAAGATGGATTTCTCTGGAGGAGAGGCCTGTCGGTCCGCCGGTGCCCGGGCCGCGGCCTCGGGTCACACGATCCGGCTGGCGTGGCCGGCCCAGTAGCGGTCGCGCAGGATGCGCTTGTAGAGCTTGCCGGTGGGCAGGCGCGGCAACTCGGCCTCGAAATCCACCGAGCGCGGCACCTTGTGCCGTGCCAGGTGCCGGGCGCAGAAGGCGATCAGCTCGGCTTCCACCTCCGGCCCCTCCTCCACTTCGGGCATGAGCTGCACCGCGGCCTTCACCTCCTCGCCGAGATCGGGGTTGGGAATGCCGAATACCGCCGCGTCGGCCACCTTGGGATGGCCGATCAGCAGGTCCTCGCATTCCTGCGGATAGATGTTCACGCCGCCGGAAATGATCATGAAGCTGGCCCGGTCGGTCAGATAGAGGTAGCCGTCGGCATCGACATGGCCGACATCGCCGGCGGTGCCCATCGTGCCGTCCGGCGACAGGACCTCGGCGGTGCGCCGGGCATCGTTGAAATAGGCGAAGGGCGAGCCGAGCCTGAACCACACGGTGCCGGTGGCGCCGGTCGGGCAGGGCCGCATTTCCGCATCGAGGATGTGGAGCTCGCCGAACAGCGGCCTGCCCACCGTGCCGCGGTGCGCCAGCCATTCCGCGCTGTCGCAGGCGGTGAAGCCCATTCCCTCGGTCATGCCGTAGTATTCGAAGATGATCGGGCCCCACCAGGCGATCATCTGTTCCTTCACCTGCACCGGGCAGGGTGCGGCGGCGTGGATGGCAACCCGCAGGCTGGCGCGGTCGTAGCGGTTGCGCACCGCCTCCGGCAGCTTGAGCAGGCGCGAGAACATGGTGGGCACGTATTGCGCATGCGTCACCCGGTGCCGCTCCAGCAGCATGAGCGACTGCTCGGCATCGAACCGCTCCATGATGATGGCGGTGCCGCCGTTGCGGATGGTGAGGTTGACGCCGAGGTTCGGGGCGGCGTGGTACAGCGGCGCGGGCGAGAGATAGGTCTGACCCGGCTCGAACTTCCACAGCTTGCCGAGGAAGGCGTAGAGCGGCAGGAGCTGGCCCGGCCCCTGCGCCGGCAGCGGGCGCTGCACGCCCTTGGGGCGCCCGGTGGTGCCGGACGAGTAGAGCATGGCGACGCCCAGCGCCTCGTCGGCGATCGGGGTGGGCGGGAAGTCCGCCACCGCCGCCTCGTAGTTGCGCACGCGCGCGCCGTCGCCCGGCCCGCCGACGACGAGGCACAGCGCCACCTGCGGGCACTGCGCCAGGGCCGCCAGCGCCACCGCGCGCCGGGCCTCCGAGGTGATGAGCAGCTTCGCCTCGCTGTTGGCCAGGATATAGGCGAGCTCGTCGGCGGTGAGATAGGAATTGACGCAGGTGTAGTAGAGCCCGGCCCGCTCGCCGGCGCCGCAGGCCTCGAGGTAGCGGGCGTTGTTCTCCATGAAGACGGCGTAGTGGTCGAGCCGGCGGAGCCCGTGGGCGCGGAGCAGGCGGGCGAGCCGGTTGCTGCGGGCTTCGAGCTGGCCATGGGTGAGGGTCTCGCCGCTCGTGCCCATGATCAGCGCCGGACGATCCGCGTGCGTCGTCGCGTAGCTGCCCGAATACATCGGATCTCCCTCCGCTGCGGATCGTTGCCGTCTTGTGCGCGGAGCCTAGATGATGGCGGCATCGTTGCGCAACGGGTGCGTCCCGGAGGCCGCCGCGACCGGCGGGGTGGCGGCGCGGCGGCGGAGGCGGGCGATGAGCCAGGAGCCGGCGGTGCCGGCCGCGGCGGCAAGCCAGCGGCAGAGGGCTGCGACGCCGAGGGGCGGCAGGGCGTGGATCTGGTGCGGGCCGGCGAAGCCCCAGACCTCGGGCGCGACGGGCAGGCGGAGCATGGCGTTCGCCTCCAGGATGCGCTGGCGACGGCTGCTGATGTCGTGGTGCATGGGGTCCCTCCCGTTTCGTGTTGGCGATGGCTGGACCCTAGGCGGGACGCTGGCTTAAGGTCTTTGTCCCGACGCTGATTTATTCTGATTCAGGGAGGGGCGATGGCGCAGGACGGCGGGCAGGCCGTGGCCTTTGGCCCGTTCCGGCTTGACCCGGCGGCGCGGCGGCTGACCCGCGACGGGGTGGCGCTGGCGCCCGGCGGGCGGGCGTTTGCCGTGCTCGCCGCGCTTGCCGCGGCCGGCGGGGAGACGCTGAGCAAGGACGCGCTGCTGGCGGCGGCCTGGCCGGGGCTGGTGGTGGAGGAGAACAACCTCCAGGTGCAGATCTCGGCCCTGCGCAAGCTGCTGGGCGAGGGGTGGATCGTGACCGTTGCCGGGCGGGGCTATCGCCTGGGCATGGCGGCGGCGGTTCCGCCGGCGCCGGCAGTGGAGGCGTATCCGCTGCCGGACCGGCCGTCGATCGCGGTGCTGCCCTTCGCCAACCTCAGCGGCGATCCGGGGCAGGAGTTCTTTTCGGACGGGGTGGCCGAGGAAATCCTGACCGAGCTGTCGCGCGACCGGCGGCTGTTCCTGATCGGGCGGGCATCGAGCTTCACCTTCAGGGGCGGGGCGGTCGATCTGCGGGAGGTGGGGCGTGCGCTCGGCGTGCGCTACGTGGTCGATGGCAGCGTGCGACGGGCAGGGGCGCGGCTGCGCATCGCGGCGCGGCTGAACGAGGCGGCGACGGGGGCCACGCTGTGGTCCGAGCGCTACGACCTGGAAATGGAAGACATCTTCGCCATCCAGGACGCGATCGCGCAGGCGGTGACGCAGGCGGTCGGGCTGGCGGTGGCGGAAGCCGAGCAGCAGCGGGCGCGGCGCAAGCCGCCGGCGGACCTGACCGCATGGGAGGCCTGTCAGCGTGGACTGTGGCACCTGCTACGGCTGACGCAGGCCGATACGCATCTCGCGATCGGTCATTTCAGACGCAGCACCGAAATCGATCCGACGTTTGCAGGTGCGTGGATCGGCTGGTCGCAGGCGCTGTTCGCTCTCTACGGCGCCTTCGGCGAGGGCGACATCGTGGCAGGTGCGGGCGAAGTGTCTGTCCTGGCCCGGCGGGCGGTGGCCTGCGACGCCTCGGACCCCGAGGCACATCTGTCCAAGGCCACCGCACATCTCACGGTCGGCGAATGGGAGGATGCGCGCATCTCGGTCAGGGAGGCGGAACGGTTGGCGCCAGGATCGCCGAGCGTGGAACGGGTACTGGGCCTGATCGAGATTTTCTCCGGCCGGCGCGAGGCTGGACGCGCATTGCTGGACGACGCAATGCGGCGCGACCCGCTGAACCCAATGAACAGGAATTCGCGCGCGAACTACAGCTGGTCGCTGTTCCAGGACGGCAAGTATCAGGACGTGCTCGCGTTTGCGCATCGCGCAATCAGCGTCGCGCCTGAGGGTGAGCTGTGGGCCTACCGCCACATCGCCGCGACACTCGCCGCCCTCGGGCGGATCGATGAGGCGCGGGCGGCCCTGCGCAAGGCGATCGACGCCAATCCGAAGGCGCTGGCGCGCTATGCCAACGAACGGTTGCCCTGGCAGCGGCCGGAGGATACCCGGCGCATGCAGGATGCGCTGCGCAAGGCGGGCTGGGACGGGCAGTCCGGCATCCGGCCGGTGGCGGAGGGGTAGCGGCCGTCGCGCGCGGCGCGCTCAGCCGTCTGCCGACAGGAATGCCGTCACCGCCGGCAGGATCGCCTCGCTGCGGGTGAAGGCCGGCAGGTGGGCGAGGCCGGGGAGGGACAGGAAGCGGGCGCCGGGAATGGCCGCGGCCGCGGCCCTTGCGCCGGGGAGGACCGGATCGGCGTCGCCGGCGTAGAGCAGGCAGGGCATGGCCATGCCGGGGAGCTGGTCGTCGAGCGCGGGCGAGGCGGGCGCCGCGGCCACCAGGGCGGCGACGTCGGCGGCGCGCAGGCGGTCGGCGTAGGACTGGCTGACGGGGCCGGCGATTTCCTCGATGCTTTCGACCAGCGTGTCGCCGCGCTCGGCCATGGCGTGGCGGAGCCAGGGGCGCAGGAGCTCGGGATCGCGCGCGCCGGCATGGCTGCCGCCGATGACCAGGCGGCGGATGCGGTGCGGTGCATGGCGGGCCAGGCCGAAGCCGATGAAGCCGCCCATCGAGTAGCCCCAGCAGTCGGCCCGGCGGATGCCGAGCGCGTCGAGCACGGCGGTGACGTCGGCGGCGCGATGCGCCAGCGCGTAGGCCGCGGGGTCGTGCGGCTTGTCGCTCTCGCCGTGGCCGCGGGCGTCGATCAGGATCAGGCGGAAGCGCGGGGCGAGGGCGGCGGTGTAGCCGCACTCGATCCAGTCCTGCAGGCACTGGGTGAAGCCGTGCTGGAGGATCAGCGGCGGGCCGTCGCCCATCACCTGGTAGTGGATGCGGATCCCGGCGTTGTCGGCCATCGGCATGGTGCCGCCGCTCCTGCGTGTCTCGCGTCCGTGTCTGGCGTGCGCGTCTGGCCTGGAAGGAAGGACGCCGCTAGGATCGTGACACCGTATGCAAGGATCATCCATGTCCGATCGTGGCGCCGCGGCCCGGCCCGGCACGAAGCTGTGGCATGCCGGCCAGGGTAGCGGCAAGGGCCGGCCCCGCGCGCCGGGCCGGCAGGGCTGACGCGGCGCAGCATGGCCCGCAACGCCGTCACCTCGGGCGACGTCGCCCGGCTGGCCAAGGTGTCGCAATCGGCGGTGAGCCGGACCTTCTCGCCCGACGGGTCGGTGTCGGAGGCGATGCGGGCGCGGGTGCTGGCGGCGGCGCGGGAGCTGGGCTACCGGCCGAACGCGCTGGCGCGGGCGATGATCAGCGGGCGGTCGCGGCTGATCGCGCTGCTGGTCGCCTATCTGGACAACCATTTCTACCCGCTGGTGGTGGAGCAGCTGTCGCGCGCGCTGCAGGAGCGGGACTACCAGATCCTGCTGTTCATGACCGATGTCGGCAAGCAGGACCGGGTGGTGCAGAAGATGCTCCAGTACCAGCCGGACGGGATCGTGATGGCCTCGGCCGGGATGTCGTCCACGCTGGCGCGGGAATGCGCGCGGACCGGGGTGCCGGTGGTGCTGTTCAACCGCTACGTGCCGTCGCTGCCGGCGAGCAGCGTGACCTCGGACAACGAGGCGGGCGGGTTCGAGGTGGGCCGGCTGCTGGCGCAGGGCGGGCACCGGCGCATCGCCTTCATCGCCGGGCAGGAGGATTCGTCCACCAGCCGCGACCGCGAGGCCGGGTTCCTGCGCGGCCTGGCGGCGCGCGGCGTGGCGCTCGCGGCCCGGGCGGTCGGCGGCTACACGATGGACGGGGCGGCGGCGGCGGCGCGGCAGGTTTTCGCCGGGCCCGATCGGCCCGACGCGGTGTTCGTGGCCAACGACCACATGGCGTTCGCGGTGATGGACGTGCTGCGCGGCGAGTTCGGGCTGAGGATACCGCAGGACGTCGCGGTGGCGGGCTACGACGACGTGCCGGAGGCGGCGTGGGGCGGGTATGCGCTGACCACGGTGGCCCAGCCGGGCGCGGAGATGGTGGCCGCCACGGTGTCGCTGCTGCTGGAGCAGATCGAGAAGCAGACGGTCAGCCGCCGCGCGGTGGTGCTGCCGTCGCGGCTGGTGGTGCGCGGCTCGACGCGGGGCGTCAGCGTCCGCGCCTGAAGAAGCTGCGCAGGCGGGCGAACACGTCCACGTCCATCTGGCGCAGCATGTCGATGATGTCGATGGGGACCCAGTTCTCGCGGATCATGCCCTCGTGGTGGAGGTAGAAATCCATCACCCGCATCCTGATGCTGCGTCCGGTGGGGCCGATGCCGAGGAAGCCGGGGCCGGTGTGGTCGGCGGTGACGCTGGGCCAGCCGCCGGTGGCGGTGTAGGCGCCGTCGCCGAGGCGGACATAGTGCTGGCCGCCGACGAGGTTGTCGAAGGCGGTGCGCCAGGGATGGCGGTGCCAGTCCACGAAGCCCTGCATGCCGCGTGTGGTGCCGATGCCGGAGGGGCCGTACCACATCATCTTCGGGTGCCAGTGGGCGAGCTGGGACGGGATCAGGAAGGCGTCGCGGCCCATCGTCCGCCAGTCGCCGTGTTCGGCGAGGGCGTTCTGCATGGCGCGCATCTGGGCCAGGTTGGCGGCGCCCTCGGCCGGGTCGCGCTCGATCATCAGGGTGCCGTCGGCGGTGATCGGGCCGGGCCAGGCGCCTTCGGTGCCGAGGCTGGGGGCCAGCGGCCAGAAGCCGGCCTGGCGGATCACGTCGAGCACGTCGATCAGCACCGTGCTCTGGACGATGCGGCCGGCGGCGAGGCGGTGGACCTCGCCGTAGCGCAGGAAGATCGGCCGGCCGGTGGCGGGGATGCCGAGCCAGTCCTCGCGGAAGGTGCCGCAATAATGGCCCATGGCGGCGACGAGGTCGGCGTCGAGATAGCTGCCGGCGAGCAGGATCTCGTCGCGGCGCTCGAGGTCGGGGAAGGCGTGCAGCAGCGGGCGCCAGACGCGGGCGGCGATGGCGTCGGTGCCGGCCATCTCGTCCATCGGGTGGGAGCCGCGCCAGGCGGCGTCGGGGTGGTAGGCGGCGGCGAGCGCGGCATCGAGCGTGGCGGGCGTGGCCTCGGCGAGGCGGGAGAGCGCGTCGCGGACGAAGCGCCGGTTGGCGACGAGCGTGGCGGCTGGGGTCATGGCATCGCCTCCCGCGGTGCTGGAATTCCTCGGCGCCCCGCGCCTGGCGTGTTGCATACGTAGTCGGTTTCTGTCAAACCTGCCCGGTCGGGGAACGGAGGCGGGGCCGGATGGTCGAGGTGACGCTGAAGGGCGTGACCAAGCGCTGGGGCGCCAATGTCGGCGTGCGCGCGGTGGACCTCGCCATCGCCGATCGCGAGTTCATCGTGTTCCTGGGCCCGTCGGGCTGCGGCAAGACCACCACGATGCGGATGATCGCGGGGCTCGAGGATCCGACCGAGGGCGAGATCCTGATCGGCGGGCGCGTGGTCAACCGGCTGGAGCCGAAGGATCGCGACGTTGCGATGGTGTTCCAGAACTACGGGCTGTACCCGAACCTGACCGTCTACGAGAACATCCGCTTCCCGCTGAAGGTGCGCGGCGTGGACAAGGCGACGCACGACGCGCGGGTGCGCAAGGCCGCCGCCATGGTGGAGCTGGGCAATCTGCTCGACCGGCGGCCGCGCGAGCTGTCGGGCGGGCAGCGCCAGCGCGTGGCGCTGGCGCGCGCGGTGGTGCGGGAGCCCGCGGTGTTCCTGATGGACGAGCCGCTGTCCAACCTCGACGCGAAGCTGCGCGTCTCGACCAGGGCGCAGATCAAGAACCTGCAGCACGAGCTGAAGGTGACCACGATCTACGTCACCCACGACCAGGTGGAGGCGATGACGCTGGCCGACCGGGTTGTGGTGATGCAGAAGGGCGAGATCCAGCAGGTCGGCACGCCGATCGAGATCTACGACCGGCCGGCCAACACCTTCGTCGCCGGCTTCATCGGCGCGCCGGCGATGAACCTGGTGGAAGGCGCGATCGCGGGCGGCGTGTTCACCGCGCCCGGCATCCGCATCGCCGGCCTCGCGGCCCCCGACGGGCCGGTCACGCTCGGCTTCCGCGCCGAGGATGCCACACCCTGCGCGCCCGAGGGCGCCCCGATCGCGGCCCCCGTCTACACGGTGGAGCTGCTGGGCGACGCGACGCTGGTGACCGTCCGCTCGGGCGAGGCGCTGGTGACCGTGAAGGCGCCGAAGCTGTTCCGCGTCGAGATCGGCGCCCCGTTTGCCTGCAGCGTGCCGGCCGAAGCCTGCCACCTGTTCGACCGCGCCAGCGGTCGCCGCCTGTGACCCACCCCCAACGGAGACATGCCATGCTCGCCCGAGTGCTGCTGGCCGCAACCCTGACCGCGGGCCTTGCCGGTCCCGCCGCCGCAAGCTGCGCCTTCCAGAACACGCTGCCGATCAAGACGCTGTCGGCCGGGTTCGACGCCTGGAAGGCGGTGACCGCCGCCTGGGCCGAATGCGGCAACGTGCAGTCGGAGCTGGACCAGGAGTTCCGCCGCAAGCAGCCGACCGCCTTCGCGGCCAATCCGTCGCTGTACCAGATCGGCGGTGTCGCCAACAACACGGTGGTGCCGCTGCTGAACGCCGGCACGATCCGCCCGCTCGACGCCTATGTCGCCAAGTATGGCCAGGGCCTGTCGCCGAACCAGCTGATCAAGGTGGACGGCAAGATCATGGCCATCGCGATGATGGTGAACACCCAGCACTTCATGTACCGCGCCGACATCCTGCAGGAGCTGGGCATCGCGGTGCCCGCCGACTGGGACGCGGTGCTGGAGGCTGCGGCGAAGATCAAGGCCTCGGGCAAGGTGCAGTATCCGCTCGGCGGCACCTACAAGCCGGGCTTCGACATCAGCCAGGAATTCATCAACCTGTTCCTCGGCTACGGCGGCACCTTCGTGAAGCCGGACAACATGCCGAACTTCAACAGCGAGGCCGGCATCAAGTCGCTGAACATGATGAAGGCGCTGGCCGCCTACATGGACCCGGAGATACTGACCTCCGAATCGACCTTCGTCGCGCGGCAGTTCCAGCAGGGCAAGATCGCGATGGCGAACCTGTGGGCCACGCGCGCGGGGTCGGTGAACAACCCGAACGACAGCCAGTTCGCCGGCAAGATCATCATGGCCGCGGCACCCGCCGCGGTGAAGGGCGGCAAGCCGGCAACCACGCTGTGGTGGGACGGCTGGGTGATCGCCAGGAACATGCCCGACGCCGATGCCGAGACCGCCTTCCGCGTCGCCATGGAGGGGATCGACGAGGAGATGGTGAAGGCCAACAACAATGCCGCCGTCTGGCTGATCAAGGGCTACCAGCCCAGCGCCTTCTCGGCCGGCGCCATCGCCTCGGCCATGGGCGGGGCCCCCGCCTATCCGTCCACCAGCGCGATGGGGCTGGTCTCGGCGGCCGCCGGCGAGACGGTGGCCGACTTCATCTCCGGCAAGAAGACCGCCGCCCAGACGCTGGCCGAGATGGAGGAGAAATACCTGCTGCGCGCCCGCGAGCAGGGGCTGGTGAAGTAGCACCCGTGCCGTGAGGCTCCGCACCCTCCTGCTGTTCACGGCCCCCTCGGCCGTGCTGATGCTGGTGTTCATCGCCGCACCCCTGGTGTCGGTGGCGGTGCAGAGCCTCTACGCAACGACGGTGGTGCGCGAGCAGGTGAAGGTGGAGACCTGCTCGCCCGGCTTCCTGGCACCGGTCTGCACCACCACCGAACGCTCCCAGGTGAAGCTCGACGAGGCCGGCAAGCCGGTGACGCGCACCGAATTCGTCGGGCTCGACCCCTACCGCCTGGTGCTGCGGCTGGACCAGTTCGCTGCCGCCCTGGCGCCCGGCGGCGGTGGCTGGGACGCGGTGATGCAGATCGACTTCTGGCGGGCGCTGCGCTTCACGCTGACCTTCACGCTGATCACCCTGCCGCTGGTGCTGGGCTTCGGCCTGGTGGTCGCGCTGGCGGTGAACGCGGCACTGCGGCGCATCCGCGGGCCGCTCGTGTTCATCTCCCTGCTGCCGTACATCGTGACGCCGGTGATCGGCGCGCTGGCAATCCGCTGGCTGTTCGTGGGCGACGGCATCCTGACCGCCGGGCTGCGCTGGATGACGGGCCACGACATCTCGCTGTTCGCCCAGGGCTGGACGATCGAGCTGCTGATGCTGCTCTACCGCGTCTGGCACACGGCACCCTTCGCCTTCATCATCTTCTACGCCGGCCTGCAGACCGTCGATCAGGACACGCTGGAATCGGCCATCATCGACGGCGCCTCGCGCATCGCCCGGCTGTGGTACGTGGTGGTGCCGCACCTGATGCCGCTGATCGTGTTCGTGGCCCTGATCCACCTGATGGACGCCTACCGCGTGTTCGAGGAGGTGGTGGGCTTCACCAGCCAGGCACACCGCATCTCGCTGCAATGGCTGACCTTCAGCTTCCTGATGCCGGACGAGACCGGCAACCGCTCGATCTCGCGCGCCTCGGCGTCCTCGATGCTGACGATGATCGGCATCGTGATCCTGCTGGTGCCGCTGGTGATCCGCGTGTGGCGGGATCACAAGCCGCGATGAGCACGTCCGGGCAGATGGGAAAGGCAGGGCTCCGCCGGCCAAGGGCCATTGGCCCTTGGAACCCATCCTTGCTCGCGGCTGCATCGATGGCCTTCTGGGATTGGCCGAAACGCCGTGAAAGCGGGGCATCTTCTTGCTTCCTTGCGCCGCAGCGCAACAAATCCCTGGCCGCACAAGGCCGCGTGCGGTGGCCGGGTCCATTGCCTGCGGCGCAAGGAAGGCGCTCCGAAGGTCGTGCCAATCACCGAAGGCCGGCGCCCCAGCCGCCAGCAGGAATGGGTTCCAAGGGCCAATGGCCCTTGGCCGGCGGAGCCTTGCTTGCCTTACGCCTTTCGGAAGCGGCCATGACCGAAGACAGCACCCCCGCCGCGCTGCGGCTGCATCCCGGGCTGAAGGCGCTGCTGGCGCTGTTCCTGGCCGGCTGGTGCATCGTGGCGATGTTCCCGCTGCTGTGGATCGCGGTGATGTCGTTCCGTGCGCCGGTGGATGCGCTGTCCTCCAACCCGGGCACGGTGCTGCTGGGCCCGCGCACGCTGGAGGTTGCGGGCGGGCTGTCCACGCTGGACCTGCTGCTGGGCGGGCTTGCCATTGCCCTGCTGGTGCGGCTTGGGCGGCGGCATGCGCGGGATGCGGCCGCGCGGCTCGGGTGGCTCGCGACCTTCGTGCTGTTCGCGCTGATCGGCGGCCTGGTGCTGCTGTGGCTGCTGCCGACGGTCGCCATGCTGCTCGACAGCTGGCTGCTGCCGGTGCCGGTGTTCGGGCGGCTGGCCGCGCCGTGGATCGGCATGACCCTCGACCACTATCGCGCGGTGTGGATCACCCAGGGCTTCACCCGCAATTTCTGGAACTCGATGGTGGTCACGATCGGGGTGGTGGCCGTATCGCTGACCTGCGGCACGCTGGCGGGCTACGGGCTGGCGCGTTCGCGCAGCCAGGTGGCGTTCTGGCTGCTGATCGCGGCGCTGATCTTCCGCGCCCTGCCGCATTCGGTGCTGGCCGCGGGCTACGTGCCGGCCTTCCTGAACTCGCGCGAGCTGCTGGCGCCGCTGTGGAACGCGCCGGTGCTGGGCAGCTTCCTGCATCTGTTCTCCGCCGGCCCGCCGCTGCTCTACGGCCAGCCGCTGGCCATCATCATCGTGCTGGTCTCGATCAACCAGCCGTTCACCATCTGGATGCTGCGCAGCTTCTTCATGAACATCCCGGCCGAGCTCGACGAGGCCGCGCGCGTGGATGGCTGCTCGCATTTCGAGGCGTTCTGGCGCGCCATCATGCCGGTGATGTGGCCCGGCGTGGTGACCACCGGGCTGTTCAGCTTCCTGCTGGCCTACAACGACTACCTGGTGACCGCGCTGCTGCTGGATGCGCAGTCGATGACGATGGTGCCGGCGATCACCCAGTTCCTCAACCGCGACACCCGCGCCTCCGACCAGATCGAGGCGATCGCGGCGGCGGTCTCGATCACGGCACCGCTTTTCGTCCTGGTGATGGTGTTCCAGCGGCAGATCGTCGCCGGGCTGACCCAGGGCGCAGTGAAGGGCTGACAGTCATGGCGATGGACGGATTCGACCCGAAATGGCGCGACCCGGCGCATTTCATCATCGGCATCACCCGGCAGATCTGGGAAGACCGCGACATCGCCTCGCTGCACCGGAACTACGCGCCCGACATGCCGGTCCGCTCGCCGGCGTCGCTGGTGCTGGGCAACCAGGGCGTGATCGCCGCCACCATGGCGACGCTGGCCGAGTTCCCCGACCGCACGCTGCTGGGCGAGGACGTGATCTGGTCGCCCCATGCCGGCGGCGGCTTCCTGTCGTCGCACCGGCTGCTTTCCACCGCGACCCACGCGCATGACGGCGCCTACGGCAAGGCGACCGGGGCGAAGCTCGCCTACCGGATCATCGCCGACTGCGCCGCGCGGCACGACCAGATCTACGACGAGTGGCTGATCCGCGACCAGGGCGCGATCGTGCGGCAGATGGGCTGGGACCCCAAGCAGTTCGCTGCCGACCAGATCGTGCGCGAGGGCGGGCCGGAACGCTGCGTGCGGCCGCTGACGCCGGAGACCGACGTGCAGGGCGGCTATGACGGCACCGGCAACGATCACGCGGCGGGCCAGCGCTATGCCGCCATCCTGTCCGCCATCATGGGCGCCGAGTTCGCCGTCATCCCGCGCGAGTATGACCGCGCGGCCCAGCTCGAGCTGCCGGGCGGCGTGACCGCCCACAGCCATGCGGCGGCCGACGCGTTCTGGCTCGGCCTGCGCGCGGCCTTCCCTTCGGCCCGCTTCGCCATCCACCACCGCATCGGGCGCGAGGACCCGTCGATGCCGCCGCGCGCCGCGCTTCGCTGGTCGCTGACCGGGACGCATGACGGCTGGGGCAGCTTCGGCCCGCCCACCGCGCGTGCACGTGATGGGCATGAGCCACGCCGAGTTCGGCCCTGGGCTGCGGGCGCGAATGCATGCTGATCGACGAGACCGCGATCTTGAAGCAGATCCTGCTCCAGACCGGGTAGCGTCGGCGCAAAATCACGGGGGGTGCAAGGGGCTCCCAGCCCCTTGCCCGCCGGAGGCCCTGGCCTTGCCTGCCTTCCCGCGTTCCTCGATCCGCTGCAGCACGACGAAGAACGCCGGCACGAACAGCACCGCGAGGCAGGTGGAGGCGAGCATGCCGGTGGCGACGCTCAGCCCCAGCGAGGCGCGCGCGCTGGCGCCGGCGCCGGTCGCCGTCAGCAGCGGAAGCACGCCCAGGATGAAGGCCAGCGAGGTCATCACGATGGCACGGAAGCGCGCCTGGGCCGCGCCGACCGCGGCGGCGACGATCTCCTCGCCCCGGTGCCGGCGCTCGCGCGCCACCTCCACGATCAGGATCGCGTTCTTGGCGCCGAGCGCGATCAGCAGCACCAGGCCGATCTGGGTGTAGAGGCTGTTCGACAGGCCGAGCGCGGAGAGCGCGATCACCGGGCCGAGCAGCGCCAGCGGCACCGCCAGGATCACCGCCAGCGGCGCGATCCAGCTTTCGTACTGGCCGGCCAGGCAGAGGTAGACCAGCAGCAGGCCGAGCCCGAAGGCCCACAGGATCTGCGTGCCCACCGCCTTCTCCTGGAACGACATCGCGGTCCAGTCATAGTCGGCGCCAGGCGGCAGGTTGGCCCGCGCGATGTCCTCCATCAGCTCCAGCGCCTCGCCGGAGCTGAAGCCGGTGGCGGCGGCGCCGACGATGGCGGCGGTGGGGTAGAGGTTGTAGAGGCTGATCAGCGAGGGCCCGACCTCCTGCTTCAGCTGCACCAGCGCGCCCAGCGGCACCATCTTCCCGTCCCGGTTGCGGACGTTCAGCGCCTCGATGTCGCGCGGCTGGAGGCGGTGGGGCGCGTCGGCCTGGACGTAGACCTGGAAGACGCGGCCGAACTTGTCGAACTGGTTGACATAGCTGGAGCCGACATAGCCGGACAACGCGGTGAAGATGTCACCCACGTTTACCTTCAGCGTCTCGGCCTTCACCCGGTCCACGTCGATGCGGAGCTGCGGCACGCCGGCGCGGAACGAGGAATTGAGCCGTTGCAGGCCGGACTGGCTGTTGCCGGCGGCGACGATCGCCTGGGTAACGGCCTGGAGCCTGGCGTAGTCGAAGCTGCCGTCGCGCAGCTCCACCTGCATGGTGAAGCCGCTTGCGTTGCCGATGCCCTGGATCGGCGGCGGGATGATCACGAAGGCGGACGCATCGGCAAGCCGGTCCAGCGCCGCGGACAGGCCGAAATAGAGCGCGCGCAGGTCGGCCCCGCTCCCCGCCCCGCGCGCGGCCCAGTCCTTCAGGATCACATAGGCGGCGCCGGCATTGGGCAGCGAGGCGCTGTTGTCCATCAGCGACATGCCGCTGATGGCGATCACGTGGTCCACCCCGGGGGTGGCCTTGGCGATGCGCGTCACCTCGTCCATCACCCGGGCGGTGCGGCCGAGCGCGGCGCCGTCGGGCAGCTGGACCGCGATCAGCACGTAGCCCTGGTCCTCGATCGGGATGAAGGAGGTGGGCACGCGGGTGAGGCCCCAGCCGCCGAGCCCGGCCATGACCAGCGCGATCGCAACCATCGCGGTGCTGCGCCGCGTCATGGCGCCGACCAGGCGGACATAGCCGCGTTCCACGGGGTCGTAGGCGCGGTTGAAGGCGCGGAAGACGATGTTGCGCTTTTCCGGCGGCACCGGCGGGCGCAGCCACAGCGCGCACTGGGTGGGCTTCAGCGTCGCGGCATTGATGGCGCTGATCAGCGCGGTGGCGGCGATCACCAGCGCGAACTGGGCGAACATCTTGCCGGTCAGCCCGGGCAGGAAGGCAGCCGGGATGAACACCGCCATCAATACCAGCGTGATGCCGATGATCGGGCCGAACAGCTCGTCCATCGCCTTCACCGCGGCGTCGCGGCCCGACAGGCCGCGCTCCATGTGATGGGTCGCGCCCTCCACCACCACGATCGCGTCGTCCACCACGATGCCGATGGCCAGCACGATGGCGAACAGGGTGGACAGGTTCACGGTGAAGCCCAGCGCCCACATGGCCGCGAAGGCGCCGATGATGGTGACCGGCACGGTGGTGGCCGGCACCAGCGTGGCGCGCCAGTCCTGCAGGAAGACCAGGATCACCAGCAGCACCAGCACCGCCGCCTCGACCAGCGTGTGGTAGACTTCCTCCACCGAGGCCTCGACGAACTTGGTGGTGTCGAACGGCACGACATAGCTCAGCCCCTGCGGGAATTGCCGCGCGAGGTCGGTCATCCGCGCGTTGACCCTGGTGGCCACGTCGAGCGCGTTGGCCTCCGGGAGCTGGAAGATGGCGACGCCGGCGGCGGGCCGGCCGTCGAGCTTCGTGGTCTGGCCGTAGGTCTGCGAGCCGAGCTCGACGCGGGCGACGTCGCGGACGCGGATGATCTGCCCGCCATTGGCGCTGTCCACCTTGACGATGATGCGGCCGAACGCCTCGGGGTCGGCCAGTGCCCCCTCGACGTTGATCGTGTACTGGAAGTCGGTCCCATCGGGCGCCGGCGGGGCGCCGATCTGGCCGGCGGTGACGCGCTGGCTCTGCTGCTGGATCGCCTGCACCACGTCGGCCGGCACGAGGCCGCGGGCGAACAGGCGCTCGGGATCGAGCCAGACGCGCATCGCGTACTGGCCCACGCCCAGCACGCTGACGCTGCCGACGCCGGGCACGCGCGACAGCTCGCTGACGAGGTTGATGGTGGCGTAGTTGCTCAGATACAGGCTGTCGTAGCGCGGATCGGTGGAGGTCAGCGTCACGATCTGCAGGATCGAGGTCGATTTCTTCTGCACCGTGACGCCCTGGGCCTGCACCGATTGCGGCAGCGAGGCCTGCGCGGCGGAGACGCGGTTCTGCACCAGGATCTGCGCGAAGTTGAGGTCGGTGCCGATCTCGAAGGTGACGGTCAGCGCGTAGCTGCCATCATCGGCGCTGGTGGACTGCATGTAGAGCATGCCCTGCACGCCGTTCACCTGCTGCTCGATCGGCAGGGCGATGGTCTTCATCACCGTCTCGGCGCTGGCGCCCGGGTAGCGGGTGGAGACCAGCACCGTCGGCGGCACGACGTTCGGGTATTGCGCGACCGGCAGCGCGGCCAGCGCCACCAGCCCGACCAGCACCATGACGATGGCGAGCACATTGGCCAGCACCGGCCGGTCGATGAAGAAGCGGGAGATCACGGCTTCGCCGTCGCGGCGTCGAGCGTGACCGGCTGGGGCGCCACTTTCTGGCCCGGGATCGCCTTCTGCAACCCGCTCACCACCACAAGGTCATCCGGCTTCAGTCCCTCGGCGATCACCCGCAGCCGGCCCTGCAGCGCGCCGATGCGCACGCCGCGCTGCTGCACCACATTGTCCTTGTCCACTACCAGCAGGTAGCTGCCGGCCTGGTTGGCGCCGAGCGCCGTGTCCGGCACCAGCAGCGAGGCCGTCTCCTCCTCCTCCATCGGGATGCGGATGCGCACGAACAGGCCTGGCAGCAGCGTCCGCTTCGGATTGTCCAGCACCGCGCGCACCGCGAGCGTGCCGGTGGCCGGGTCGAGCGCCGGGGCCACGTAGTCCACCTTGCCGGCATGGGGGAACCCGACCTCGTCCATGCGGCCGACCTCGACGCGGATGTTCGAGAAGTCGGGCGGCCCCGCACTGCGCTTCTCGATCCCGGCCTTGATCCGCAGCACATCCTGCTCGCTGACGGTGAAGGAGACGTTGATCGGGTCGATCTGGGTCAGCGTGGCGAGCCTGGTGGCAGAGCCCACGCCGACCAGCCCGCCGACGGCGACCTCATGGGCGCTGACCAGCCCGTCGAACGGGGCGGCGACGTTGGTGTAGGCGAGGTTGATGGCGGCCAGCGTCACCGCTGCCTGCTGGCTGGCGAGGTTGGCCTTGTCGGTGTCGCGCTTCTGGCGGGCGAGGTCCACCGCGGCACGGGAGGCGAAGTCGCTGCGGCCCAGCGCCGCCTGGCGATCGAAATCGGCGCTCGATGCCAGCAGGCTCGCTTCCGCGGCAGCCTGCGCCGCCTCCGCCTGCTGGAGCCTGAGCCGGTAGGGCGAGGGCTCGATCACGAACAGCATGTCGCCGCGCCTGGCCATCGCGCCGTCGCGGTAGCCGATCTCCTGGAGGAAGCCCTCCACCCGGGCGACCAGGTCCACCTGGTTGAAGGCCTTGGCGTTGCCGGTGGCGACCAGCGCCGGGGTCACTTTCATCTGCAGCGGCTGGGCCACCCCCACCGGCGGCGGGGGCGGCGGAACGTAGGCGTTCTGCTTGCGGCAGCCGCCGATGGCGAGCAGGCCGGCGGCAAGCACCAGCATCGAGGCGTTGCGGGGCATGGCGCCACTCCTGCCAGGAACAGCGAAGCCTTGACGCAAACCGCAACGAGCGCAAGGGAAAGGTTTCGGCGAGTTAATCCGTCTAGGGATAATCCCTGATCGCCACGAACTCGAATCAGCGCCAGCCTGCACTATATCCTACGCCGTCTCGGGAGGACCCAAGCCCATGTTCCGCCGTCTGTCCTATCTCGCCGCCGCGGCGCTTCTGGTGACGATGACCGTCGCGCCGGATCTGGCGCTGGCGCGTGCCGGCGGCAGCTCGTCCAGCGGCAGCCGCGGCAGCCGCACCTAGTCGGCGCCGCCGAGCACCAACACCGCACCCGGCACCGTCGCGCCGATGCAGCGCAGCATGCAGCCGCAAGCCGCGCCGACGCCATCGCCCGGGTTCGGCGCGCCGGCGGCTGCCGCTTCCGGCAGCTTCTTCGGCCGGTCGCCCTTCATGTCCGGCCTGATGGGCGGGCTGATCGGCGCGGGCATCGGCGGGCTGCTGTTCGGCGGCGGCATGTTCGGCGGCATGCACGGCTTTGCCGGCTTCCTCGGCTTCCTGCTGCAGATCGCGCTGGTGGTGATCGTCGCGCGCCTGCTGTGGGGCTTCTTCGCCCGCCGCCGCCAGCAGCAGCAGCATGCCATGGCCGGCGGGCCGCAGATGTCGGCGCGCGAGGCGGATTTCGCCGGCATGAGCCCGCCGCGCGGCGGCTATGGGGGCGCGCCGGTCAGTGACAGCGTGGCCATCGCCGCGGCCGACTACCATGCGTTCGAGGAGATCCTGCAGCGCGTGCAGGCCGCGTGGTCGTCGCATGACCTCGGCGCCATGCGCCAGGTGGCGAGCCCGGAGATGGTCAGCTACTTCGCCGAGCAGATGGCCGAGCAGGCCAGCCGCGGCGTGCGCAACGTGGTTGCCGACGTGCGGCTGGAACAGGGCGACCTGGCCGAGGCCTGGGCCGAGCCGGGGCGCGAATACGCCACCGTCGCGATGCGCTTCTCGATGACCGACGTCACCCGCGACGCCGGTGGCCGGGTGGTGGAGGGCGACGCCGCGCTGCGCACCCAGGCGACCGAGCTGTGGACCTTCCTGCGCGCCCCCGGCGGGCGCTGGGTGCTCTCGGCGATCCAGCAGACCCGCTGAGCACGGCGGCCGGCTGGGCGCGGCGGCAGGCACGGCCTGCCGCCGCGCTGATTCTCGCCGCGCCTTCGCGCGGCCTGGCTCCCCTGCCGCGCGGTATCAGTTGCTGACGGCGGAGGAGCGCGGTTGAATGGGGGATGGACCTGCCGTTGCCTCCCGAAGCGCAGCTTGCGATGCCGCCGCCCGTGATCGTCCGCCGGCCGGCGCGGCAGACGGCGGCGATCGTCTATTGCTCGCCGCATTCGGGGCGGGCCTATCCGGCGGCTTTCGTGGCGGCGTCGCGGCTCGATCCGCTGCGGTTGCGGCGCAGCGAGGATGGGTTCGTGGAGGAGCTGTTCGCCGCCGCGCCCGAGCACGGCGCGCCGCTGGTGGCGGCGACGTTTCCGCGCGCCTATTGCGACGCGAACCGCGAGGCGTGGGAGCTCGATCCGGCGATGTTCGCCGACGCGCTGCCGCCCTGGGTGAACAGCGGCAGCCCGCGGGTGCTGGCGGGGCTGGGGACGATTGCGCGGGTGGTGGCGTCGGGGGAGCAGATCTACCGCGACAAGCTGCCGCTGGCGGAGGCGGAGGCGCGGATCCGCGGGCTGTGGCATCCGTTCCATGCGGCGTTGCGCGGCGAGATCGGGGCGACGCGCGATGCGTTCGGCGCCTGCCTGGTGATCGACTGCCATTCGATGCCCGGGGGCTGCATGGCGCCGCGCCCGCCGGCCGACATCGTGCTGGGGGACGGGCACGGGACGACCTGCGCGCCGCGGATCATGCGCCTCGTTGAGGGGCTGCTGCGCGACCAGGGCTTCGTGGTGCGGCGCAACGACCCCTATGCCGGCGGCTATATCACGCGCCACTACGGGCGCCCGCGCGAGTCGGTGCATGCGGTGCAGATCGAGATCAGTCGGCCGCTTTATATGGACGAGTCTCGGATGGAGAGATCGGGTGATTTCTTCGACATCCAGGGCCGGATCGGCGCGATGATCGCCGGGCTGGCCGCCGCCTTGCCGGTGCTGGACCCGGCATGAAAAAAAGTGGCGGCGCCTTGCAGCGCCGCCAAGTTTAGGGAGGAAACGTCCAAGAAGCAGGAGGACAACGAGGTTGCCCTGCTGCGAGAGGGACGTTAGCGTTACCCGCCCTGTCTGGCAAGGGCTATTTTGCATCGCAGCACGATTTTTTCCCGGCTGGCTGCGGACGATGTCGCGGCGCAGCAATCCGCGTAAAAATAGCAATCGGGACTCACGCACGATTAACGTTTTCGCCTATATGTGGACGGCGATGCGCAGTTCTCTCCGCCTGCTCCCTCTCCTTGCCGCGCTTGTCGCGTCGGCGCCCGCGGTGGCCCAGATCCACCTGCCGGCGCCGCCCGATCCCGGCCAGGAATGCCGCGCCGCGGTCGCTTACATGGAGCGCGCGGCCAACATTCCGTCTCAACTCATGGCCGCGATTGCACGAATTGAGAGCGGGCGCGCTGACGGCCGGGGCGGCATCTCGCCCTGGCCCTGGACCATCAATGTCGAGGGCGCGGGCTACACGTTCGAGACCAAGGCCGCCGCCATCGCCGCCGTGCGGGACCACCAGCTGCGCGGCGCGAAGTCGATCGACGTCGGGTGCATGCAGGTCAACCTGATGTACCACCCCAACGCCTTCGCCAGCCTCGACGAGGCGTTCGACCCGATGGCCAATGCGCGCTACGCCGCGAAATATCTCACCGACCTGTACGGGCAGACGCGGGACTGGGTGAAGGCCACCGCCTTCTACCACTCGGCCACGCCCGAGCGTGGCGAGGGCTACCAGCGCAAGGTCTTCGCCGTCCTGCCGGACGAGCAGCGCCGGCGGCTGGGCGGCTCGGGCACCGGCGGCGCGCCCGGCAATGTCTGGTCGCAGAACGTCTGGTCGCAGAACGTCTGGAATACGCGCGGCAGCGCCTGGCCGCAGGAGCGCGGCATTCCCCGCCAGCCGCCCATCCCGGCCACCGGCGGCGGCTACATGCTGTCCAACCGCGCCGGCAGCGCCCGCGTGATCGCGGCACCGGCCGGCACCCCGGGCCGCACGCTCGACGCCTACCGCGCCGCGCCGGTGCCGCTCGCGCGGGTGGCTGGATCGCGGCTCTAGGCCGCGATACCCTCGCCCGCGAAGGCGGCCGCCCGGCCGCCGCGAGGGAGAAGAGCCGCATGACAATCCGCTTCGACGGGCGCGTCGCCATCGTCACCGGCGCCGGTGCCGGGCTGGGCCGCGAACACGCGCTGCTGCTGGCCAGCCGCGGCGCCAAGGTGGTGGTGAACGATCCGGGCGGGGCGGTGGACGGGCGCGGCACCGAGAACGCGGTGGCCGACCGGGTGGTGGAGCAGATCAAGGCCGCCGGCGGCGAGGCCGTCGCCAACTACAACTCGGTGGCCGATGCGGCGAGTGCCGCCGCCATCGTCAAGACCGCGACCGACACCTATGGCCGGCTCGACATCCTGGTCAACAACGCCGGCATCCTGCGCGACAAGTCCTTCCACAAGATGGAGCCGGGGGATTTCGAGTTCGTCGTGCAGGTCCACCTGATGGGCACCGTGTATTGCACCATGGCGGCCTGGCCGGTCATGCGCGAGCAGAAATACGGCCGCGTGGTGGTCACCACCTCCGGCTCCGGCACCGTCGGCAATTTCGGCCAGTCCAACTACGGGGCGGCCAAGATGGCGGTGAACGGGCTGATCAACTGCCTGCGCCACGAGGGCGCCAAGTACAACATCCTGTGCAACGCCATCTCGCCCTCGGCCAAGACGCGCATGACCGAGGGCCTGATCCCCGAGGCGATGCTGGACTACATGAAGCCGGAGCTGGTCTCGCCCGCGGTCGCCTGGATGGCGAGCGAGCAGTGCAACGTCTCGGGCGAGATCATCGGCGCCAATGCCGGGTTCTACAAGCGCGTGAAATACGTCGAGAGCCAGGGCTTCCAGTTCAACCCGACCGAGCCGGTGACACCGGAGATGTTCGCCGACGCGCTGCCCAAGATCATGGACCTGACCGACGCGCTGGAGCATGGCTGGGGCACCCCGCGCCTCGAGGCCCGGCTGAAGGCGATGGGCCTGCTGCCCTAGCGGTGAGCGGCACCCCGCCTCGCCCGGGCTTCAGCCCGATCGGCATCGGCGCGGAATCGCGCCCGCCTTTCGTGCTGCTGCCCGACCCGCCGGCCCTGTTCGCCCGCCGCGCCGCCCGCTTCGCCGCGCGGGCGGAGGGGGAGCTGGCGGGCTATATGGGCTTCCTTGCCGGCCTGGCGGGCGCGCAGGCGGCCTGTGTCGACCGGCCGGCACCGCTTCCGGAGGATGAGGTGCGGCGCGCCATCGAGCACGGCATGCCGCCGATCGACCGCGTCCGGCTCAAGCAGGATGCCGGCCTGAACGGCGCGGTGCGGCATTTCCTGGATGGCTGCGCCGGCATCGATATGCCGGAGGGTGCCGCGGCGGCGCGCACGGCGCTGCTTGCCGACCCTGACCGGCTGGCGGCGCGGATCGGCGACGCGCTCGAGGATGCGGTCCCGATGGACGACGTGGCCGGTTTCGTGTTCGCCGCGGCCGGCGTGCAGCTGACACTCGCCTGGCTGGCGGCCGGCCTGCCGGCCGCGGCGCTGCAGCCGGTGGGCGACGGCGTATGCCCCTGCTGCGGCGGCCCGCCGGTCGCCTCGCTGGTGGTGGACCGGCCCGGGGCGCACGGCGCCCGCTTCGCCGCCTGCGCCGCCTGTGCCGCGCTGTGGAACGTGGTGCGGGTGAAGTGCACGCTGTGCGGCAGCACCGAGGGCATCGCCTATCACGCCATCGAGGGCGCGTTCGACGGCATCGAGGCCGAGACCTGCGACCGCTGCGGCCTGTACGCCAAGATCATGGCCCAGAGCGAGCATCCTGAGCTGGACCCGGTGGCGGATGACGTGGCCTCGCTGGCGCTCGACCTCAAGCTTGCCGAGACGCAATGGAAGCGCGGCGCAATGAACGCCTTCCTGGCCGGCTACTGATGGCGGCCCGCCCGCCCTCCGTCGACCGGGTACTGCGCGATCCGCAGGGGGCAATGGCGGTGGCCCGCTTCGGCCAGCCGGCGGCGGCCCAGGCGGTGCGCGCGGCGGTCGCGGCCGAGCGGGCGGCGCTG
>JBGAIK010000032.1:0-30196 GCA_044225615.1 Acetobacteraceae bacterium
CTTGCAATAGGTGATGCAGTCGTCGCCGGGGGCGTAGTAGTCGGCGATGCGGCCGACGACGCGGTAGCCGGCCGCCTCGTAGAAGCGGCGGGCGCGGGCGTAGCTCGCGCGCGCGCTGGTCTCCAGCACCAGGCGCCGGCCGCCATGGCTGGCGGCGCGGGCCTCGGCGGCAAGCTGCAGCGCCCGGCCGATGCCGGCGCCCTGGGCGCGGGGATGGACGCAGATCCAGTAGAGGTGCCAGGTGCCGCGCGTGAGCGCGACGGGGGCGAGGCAGGCATAGCCGCGCGGCCGGCGGCCCTCGGCGGCGACGATGACATGGTAGGCCGCCTCGCCGGCGGCGAGGGTTTCGGCGAGCAGGGCGTCGGCGACCACGACCTCCTCGGCGGTGAAGGCACGGGAGGCGGTGAGCAGGGCGCGCAGGGCCGGGCGGTCGGTGCGGCGGAGGGGGCGGAGGGTCACGCCCATGCGGCGAGACTGGCGACAAAATCGGGCCAGGCCCAGCCGGCCTCCTCCACCGCGCGACTGATGCCGCGGCCGGGGCCGATCTCGGGGTTGGGATTGACGTCGAGCACGCAGGGCCGGCCCGCGCCGTCGAGACGGATGTCGACGCGGAGGTAGTGGCGGGCGCCCACTGCCGCCCAGGTGGCACGGGCGGCGGCCAGGATCGCGGCGCGCAGCGCGGGCGCGATGTCGGTGTCGTAGTCGAGCGGGGAATTGGCGAAGTCGGCGCTGTCGGGGTCCCATTTCGCGGCATAGGTGAGCAGGCGCAGACCGTTGAGAAAGCCCGATTCGCCGATGCTGGCATGGTCCGGCGCATCGCGGCCCCAGAGCGAGACGGCGAACTCGCGCCCAGGCAGGAAGTCCTGCACCAGGGCCGGGCCGCCGAGCCGGGCGATGGCGGCATCGCGCGCCGCGGCGTCGGCGCAGAGCGACAGCGCGTCGATGCCGGCGGAGCCGTCCTCGCAGGCGGGCTTGACAACGCAGGGAAAGCCGCCGGCGCCGGGCACGCGCAGGCCCGCGGCGGCAAGCACGGCATTGGCGCGCGGCTTGTTGCGGCAAAGCGCGAGCGTCTCGCTGCCGGCCCCGGTGAAGCGCTGGCGGCGCCATTCGAACAGGGCGGCGGCGTGCGGCTCGAGCGCCGGGCGGCCGAGCGGCGCCTCGCAGAGGTTGAAGACCACCGACGGGCGGTGCGCGTCGAGCAGGGCGACCAGTTCGCCGGGCGTGCCCTCGACGGCGAGGGCAAGGGCACCGGGCAGGGCGGCGGCGATGGCGGTGGCGGCCTCGCCGAGATCGAATTCGCCGTCGATGCGGCCGGCTCCGACCCGTTCGGGCGGCAGGGTGTGCAGGATGAGGATGCTCACGGCACGAGCCCGCAGCGGCTGGCGGCGGCGGCGAGGATGCCCTGGACGAGCGGGGCATGGGCCAGGATGGGGCGGGCGAGGATGACGAGGTCGCCGGTTTCGGGATCGAGGCCGGGGAGCGGGTTGCATTCGAGGAAATGCGGCTGGCCGGCGGCATCGAGCCGGAAGTCCATGCGCGCGACGTCGCGGCAGCCGAGCAGGCGAAAGCCCGTCAGCGCCATGGCGGCGAGGCGGTCGCGGGTGGCCCGCGGCAGGCGGGGCGGGTTGTGGTAGCGGATGCGGCGGCGGAAATCGCGCTTGGCGGCGAGCGAATAGACGAAGTCCGGCTCGGGCGCGGCGGGCGCGATTTCCATCAGGCCGAGGACACGGGCCGATACGCCGTTGCCGGCGATGCCGATGGTGACCTCGGGGCCGGGCAGGAATTCCTCGACCAGGGCCGGGCCGCCATAGCGGGCATGCAGCCCGGCGGCCTGGGCGCGGGCCTCGTCCGGGGTGGCGGCGATGCCGTGGATGCCCTTGCTGGACCCCTCGTGGTTCGGCTTGACGATCACCGGGTAGCGCAGCCGGGCAAGGCCGGCGGCGTCGCCCGTGTCCTGCAGCAGCAGGCCCGGCGCCACCGGCAGGTCGGGCGCGACGACCCGGCGGGCGAGGAACTTGTCGAGCGTCAGGCCGAGGGTGACGGCGTCCGAGCCGGTGCAGGGCAGGCCGAGCAGGTCGCACAGCGCGGCGGGAACGGCCTCGCGGCTGCGCCCGCCGGTGCCCTCGGCGATGTTGAAGGCGATGTCGAAGCCGCCTGCGGCCAGGCGGCGAGGCAGGTCGCGGTCGGCCTCGATCGGGGTGACGGCGTGGCCGGGTGCGGCGAGGGCCGCGGCGATGGCGGCGATGGTGGCGGGGCTGTCGAACTCCTCGAACGCGTCATCGTCCGGGGGTGCCGGGGGGCGGGCGTTGCACAGCAGCGCGATGCTGAACGGGATAGGTACGCCTCCACCCCAGACGGATCAACGGTCTTTGGTTCCCTCTTTCAAGAAGGAACCGCTTCCCGGCCGGTCAAACCTTCAGGAAGCCCACCAGCCGCTCCGCCTCCTCCACGATCGGGATGGCCAGCGCCTCAGCCCGCCGCGCGCCGTCGCGCAGCACGGAGTCGATGGCGCCCGGGTCGGCGAGCAGCCGGTTGGTCTCGGTCGAGATCGGCGCGAGCTTCGAGACCACGAGGTCGGTCAGCGCCGCCTTGAAGTCACCGAAGCCCTTGCCGCCGTGCTCGCGCAGCACCGCGGCGTGGTCGGTGTCGGTCAGCGCCGCGTAGATGCCGACCAGGTTGCGCGCCTCGGGCCGGTTCTCCAGCCCCTGCGGCTCCGACGGCAGCGGCTCCGGGTCGGTCTTGGCGCGGCGCAGCTTGAGGGCGATCTCGTCCGGGCTGTCGGTCATGTTGATGACGGCCTGCGCCGAGGCGTCGGACTTGCTCATCTTCTTGGTGCCGTCGCGCAGGCTCATCACGCGGGCGGCGGGGCCCATGATCATCGGCTCGATCAGCGGGAAGAAATCCACGCCGTAGTCGTGGTTGAACTTCTGGGCGATGTCGTTGGCCAGTTCCAGGTGCTGGCGCTGGTCGTCGCCCACCGGGACGCGCGTCGCGTGGTAGACGAGGATGTCGGCGGCCATCAGGTTCGGGTAGGTGAACAGGCCGGTGGAGACGTTCTCGCGGTCCTTGCCGGCCTTTTCCTTGAACTGGGTCATCCGGTTGAGCCAGCCCATGCGGGCGACGCAGTTGAAGATCCAGGCCAGCCGCAGATGGGCGTGCACCTGGGACTGGTTGAACAGGATGTGGGCCTTCGGGTCGATGCCGCAGGCGAGCAGGCTGGCGGCGAGCTCGCGGGTCTGGCGGGCGAGCGCGGCCGGGTCCTGCCAGACGGTGATGGCGTGCAGGTCGACGACGCAATAGAGGCATTCGTGGCTCGCCTGCAGCGCCACCCAGTTCCGCACCGCGCCCAGGTAGTTGCCGAGATGGGGGATGCCGGAGGGCTGGATGCCCGAGAAGATGCGCTGCATGTCGCAAGGGTCCGTTGCGGGGAGGGGCCCGGTTTGTCCGGCGGAATGGCCCGGGGGTCAAGCGCGGCGGATGCAACTCCACCGCGCCTTCGGCGAACGTTCGGCCCCTGCCGGTCCCGGGCTGACCGGCACGCCCCTTGCGGGTTGGTCAGGAGACGGTGACGCCGCCCTGCTGCTGGCGGCGGCTCTGCCACAGCGCCAGGAAGTCGATCGGCTGCAGCAGCACCGGGGGGAAGCCGCCATCGCGGGTGACGTCCGACAGGATGGAACGGGCATAGGGGAACAGGATGCGGGGGCACTCCACCAGCAGCACCGGCTCGACGGTGTTGTCGGGAATGCCCTGGAGCGTGAAGACGCCGGAATAGGCCAGCTCGGCCAGGAACACCCGCGGGCCGGGGGTGCCGCCGTTGGTGGCGCCGGCGGCGGGGGTCTCGGTGGCTTCGGCGCGGATGGCCAGGGTGACCTCGAAGACGTTCTGGCCCTCCTGGAGCCGGCGGGCCTGGACGTCGAGGTTGATGTCCACCCGCGGCGGCCCCTTCAGCGTGGAGTAGATCATCGGCGCGCCCGGCACCTCGAAGGACAGGTCCTTGATGTACTGGATGTTGACCGTGAGCGGCGGCGCGGCGGGGGTGCCGCCGGCCGGCGGGGTGGCAGCGGGGGTGGTTCCGGACATCGTCATCTCCGTGTCAATCAAAAGAGGCGGGCAAAAGAGGCGGGCAAAAGAGGCGGGCGCGGGGGCGCGGTAGCACAGGCCCGTAGGGAACGAAAGCGACGGCTCTGCGGCTACCCGCAAAGTCAATGGTGCCAGGAGAACCCCTCGGCCGCCGGCCCGGTCGGGTCGTGGCGCAGGATCTGCCCGTTCACCACCTTCTGCCCGGTCACCGCCAGGATGAACCCCCAGTGGCTGACCACCAGCGTGTCCGACCAGTCGGGCAGTGCGGCCATCTCGGCGCGGAACAGGGATGCGCGCCCGGCGAGCTGGTCCACCGGCTCCTCGATCTCGGGCCACCAGACCTCCTCGATGGCCGAGAAGTCGTGCTGCGGCCAGGCACGCTCGAGCTCGGTCCGCGGCGAGCCGACGTCGCAGGCGAAGGCGTAGCGCTCGCGCACGATCGGGTTGATCACCACCGGCACCCGCAGCGCCGCCGCGATGGGCGCCGCCGTCTCCAGCGCCCGGGTGTAGGGAGAGGCGATGATGCGCCTGATGCCGGCGCCCGCCAGCTCCGCCGCCGCTGCCCGCGCCTGGGCGTGGCCCAGCGGCGTCAGCTTCGGGTCGATGATGCCCGGATCCCGCCGCGTCTGGGTGAACAGCAGGTTGAACTCGCTCTGGCCGTGGCGCAGCAGGATCATGGCGCCAGATTGGCCGGGCGATGACAGCCGCGCAATCCCACCCGGTTTTGTTGTGCCGGGGGCCAGACCGCCCTATGTGTGGGGTTCGCGTGTTGTGGAGACGGACGGACATGGGCGGCAGCGGAAGCTTCCCGATCGACATCATCCTGTTCGGCATGGTCGCTGCCTTCCTGGTGCTGCGCCTGCGCAGCGTGCTCGGCCGCCGCCAGGGCTTCGAGCAGCCGCCGGCCGAGCCCGTGCAGGCCGATGCCGTCCGCCCGGTTGCCGCCGCCGGCCCGGTCATCGACGGAACCGCCGATCCCGACCGCAGCCGCGACCTGCCCGACCCGGCCAGCCCGCCGGGCCAGGCGCTGATGCGCATGACCCGCGTCGACGGCGGCTTCCACCCTGCCCGCTTCCTCGACGGCGCCGAGGCCGCGTTCCGCATCATCGTCGCCGCCTTCGCCGCCGGCGACCGCGCCGGGCTGCGCCCGCTGCTGTCCGACGACACGTTCCGCGCCTTCGAGGGCGCCATCTCCGCCCGCGAGGCGGCGGGCGAATCGCAGCGCACCGAGATCCGCAGCATCAACCATGCCGCCATCGAGCAGGCCGACCTGCGCGGCAGCATCGCCAGCATCACCGTGCGCTTCGTGTCCGACCAGGTGAACATCACCCTCGGCCGCGACGGCAATCCGGTGGCCGGCACCGATGCGGTGACCGAGATCACCGACCTGTGGACCTTCGAGCGCGACCTGAACGCCCCCGATCCCACCTGGCGGCTGGTGGCCGCACGCAGCGCCTGATGCGGATCCCTGCCGCGGCGGTGCTCGCCGCCCTTGCGGTGCTGGCCGGGTGCGCCCGCGAACCGCCGCCGCTGCCCGTCAGCGCACCGGCCGGCACGCCGGCGTGGAACGTGCCGCAGGGTCCCGGCCCGGCGATGACCGCCGTGAACTTCGACCACCTGCCCGGCTGGTCGCAGGACCGGGCGAGCGAGGCGCTGCCCGGCTTCAGGGCCAATTGCGTGCGCATGCTGGCCAACCCTTCGCTCGCGCTCGGCGGCAGTCTGGAGGCCGGGCTGCGCGGCGGCACCGGCGGGCAGTGGCGCCGCGCCTGCGAGGCGGCGGAGCGGGTGACGGCCGGGGACGACGCCGCCGCGCGCGCCTTCTTCGAGGCCAATTTCCAGCCCTACGGGCTGTCGGCGGACGGCAGCGCCAAGGGGCTGTTCACCGGCTACTACGACCCGGAGCTGCGCGGTGCCCGGGTGCCGAACCGCCAATACGACGTGGCCCTGTATCGCCGCCCACCCGACCTGCGCCCCGGCGGCCGCCCCTACTACACCCGCACCCAGATCGAGAACGGCGCGCTGCGGCGCAAGCGGCTGGAGCTGCTGTGGATCGACGACCCGATCGACGCCTTCTTCCTGCAGATCCAGGGCGCCGGCCGCGTGGTGCTGCCCAGCGGGGCCGTCGTCCGCGTCTCCTACGACGGCCAGAACGGCCAGCCCTACATGCCGATCGGCAGGGTGCTGGTTGATCGCGGCGAGATGACGCTGGACCAGGTCTCGATGCAGACGATCCGCGCCTGGCTCAAGGCCAATCCGCGCCAGGCGCGGTCGGTGATGAACCAGAACCCGTCCTACGTGTTCTTCCGCGAGCTGCCGGGCATTCCCGACGATCAGGGCCCGCCCGGCGCGTTCGGCGTGCGGCTCGCGGCGATGCGCTCGCTCGCCGTGGACAAGGCCTATGTGCCGCTGGGCGCGCCGGTGTTCATCGACACCACGGACCCGCTGGACGGCACCAAGCTGCAGCGGCTGATGCTGGCGCAGGATCTGGGCGGCGCGATCCGCGGGGCAGTGCGGGCCGACATCTTCTTCGGCTGGGGCCCGGCGGCCGAGGAACGGGCGGGGCGGATGCGGGGCCAGGGCACGCAATACGTGCTGCTGCCGAAGTAGGGAGCAGGACAAGGGCCTCCGGAGGCCAGGGTCTGGCGACCCTGGACTGGCTTCCGTTTGGAGTTTGGGTCACCGGCGTTCACCGATTGGCCCGACTTTCTTGCTTGCGCCGCACGCAAGCGTGTTCGGCCAATCACCGAAGGCCGATGCCCCAGCCGCCAGCAATGAAGCCAGCTCCAGGGTCTACCGCCGCCGCAACACGACGATCCGGTTGGTGTTCGTCCCGCCCGCGTTGTTCGCCACGCCCCAGCAATTCGCCGTCTTGGTGAAGGCCTGCGCGTTGACCAGGACCGCCAGCCGGTCGAATGGCAGCCCGTCCGCCGCGGCCCAGACCAGCCGCTCCAGCAGCAGCTTGCCACGCCGCACCTCGCCCACTTCGAAGGCCACGTGCCCGCCGGGCCGCAGCACCCGCGCCTGCTCGGCCAGCGCGTCGCGCACCATGGCGGTCCAGGCGGTCTCGCCGCGATGGACACCGAGCGGGACCTGCGCCACGTCGATGCCGGCGAACCAGCAGCGCAGCCAGTTGTCGGCGGCGTACTGCACCACGTCGAGAAACGGCGGCGAGGTGACGGTCAGCGCCACGCTGGCATCGGCGATCCACGGCGTGGCGGCAGCCGGCGCGGTGCCGAGCAGGGCGGGCGGGTGGGGCGGCGGTGTTCCATCCTTCAGCAGCGAGCGGGTCTTGCGCGCAGGATGATGCCGGGCACGTCCTGGCGCCGCATGGGCACCTGGCCGCGCCGGGCGTTTATGGCGCGCTGGGTCGCGACGCTGACGGCCTGGTTCGGCGGCATGGTGTAGACCGAGAAGAAGCCGGCGGAATGGCCGGTCAGGCGGTTCAGCGCGACGGCGCGGATCCAGTCATCCACCGGATCGGGATCGGCGCCGCCGGGTGGCGCGCGCTCCAGCAGCCAGGTGCAGGGCGGCAAGCTGGCGCAGCGTGTCCGGGTGGTAGAAGGCGAGCAGGTCTTCGCGGTCGGGTGTGCCCCGGTCCCATGGGATGGTGCGCAGCCGCGCCGCCACCGCCTCCGGTGCCGGCGGCGCAAGGCGCGGGCGGACCAGCAGCACGGAGAGCGGGTTGATGTCGCTGCCCACCGGACGGCGGCCCATGAGTGCCGTCTGCATCGGCGTGGTGCCGCGGCCCATGAACGGGTCGTGCACCGCCTCTCCCGGACGGGTCAGCCGGGCGATGAAGAATTGCGGCAGTTGCGGCTTGAAGCAGGCGCGGTAGCTGATCTCGTGAATGCTGTGCGCCTGGCGCTGGGCGGCGGTCCAGAATTCGTTGACGAGGTAGGGGATGCCGTCCTCGGTCACCGCCTGGGTGGCGGCGCCGAAGGCGGCGAAGGCGCGGACCTCGGCAAGGAAGTCAGGGGTGGCGAGCATGCGTCAGCCTAGCCGCCTTCCCGATTCGGCATGCAGGGCGTGCTGGCCGAGGCAAGCAAGGCTCCGCCGGGCAAGGGCCGCAGGCCCTTGCATCCCGTTTGGGCTGGCGGCTGCTTCGCCGGCCTTCGGTGATCGGCCGAAGCGTGGTGCGCGGCCCGCCTGCTGTCATTTGCTTCCGTGCGCCGCAGGCACCCGAGACATGCCCTCCGTCGCAAACATCGTGCGGGGATCGATTGAATGCCTGCGGCGCAAGGAAGATGGGAATCCCGCGTCCAGGCTTCGGCCGATCACCGAAGGCTGGCAATGCAGCCGCCAGCGGGAACGGGTTCCAAGGGCCTGCGGCCCTTGGCCGGCGGAGCCGCTCTTCCTTGTCCTGGTGGACAGGCGCCGTCAGATCTTCACGCTCATTCCGCCATCGACGATCAGCACATGGCCGGTGCAGTAGGAAGAGGCGTTGCCGGCGAGATAGACCACGGCGCCGTCGAGTTCGTCGCCCTGGCCCCAGCGTTTCAGTGCGGTGCGTTCGGCGAAGCGGGCGCGCTGCGCCGGGTCGGCGCGCAGCGGGGTTTCCATGTTGTCCGGCGTCATCATGTAGCCGGGCGCGATCGCGTTCACCGTCACCCCGTGCGGGCCCCATTCCACCGCCAGCGCCCGCGTCATGCCCTCCAGCCCGGCCTTGGCGGCACAGTAGTTGGCGTTGGCCTCGCGCGCGATATGGGCGTTGATGGAGGAGATGTTGATGATGCGGCCCCAGCGGCGGCGGATCATGCCCACCGAGGCGCGTTTGGCCAGCCGGAAGCAGGCGTTGAGATCGACCTCGATGATCTCGTTCCATTCGTCATGGGTCGCCTCGGTGGCGGTGCGGCCGTTCCCGTAGCCGGCGTTGTTCACGAGTATGTCGAGGTGGCCGAGCCCCGCCTCGATCCGGTCCACCGCCGCGTCGGCGGCGGCGATGTTGGTGGTGTCGAACTCCATCGCCGTGGCCTGGCCGCCGGCCGCGCGGATGGCCGCGCAGGTGGCGGCGATGCCGGCGGCGTTGCGGCCGTTCACCACCACATGCGCGCCGCACCCGGCCAGTGCGAGCGCCATGGCCCGCCCCAGCCCGCGCGAGGCGCCGGTGACGAGCGCGACCTTGCCGTCGAGCGCGAAGATGCCGGTCATGCGAATCCCCCGTGTTTCGGCGCGAGCCTAGCCGCGCACCGGCCGCCATGCCATGCTCGGCGCAACGACAACGAGCGGGAGGACGATGCCATGCGACTCATCCTGGCCACGCTGGGTGCCGTGCTGTGGGCCGGCCTCGCCGCCGCCCAGCCGGTCACCATCCGCATGTGGATGCACGAGCATCCGCCGCGCATCGCCATCGACAAGGCGCTGATCGCCGCGTTCGAGAAGGCCAACCCCGATATCAAGGTGCAGTACGACGTCATCCCCGTCGCCGAATACAGCACCAAGCTGCTCACCGCCTTCGCCGCCGGCTCGGGGCCGGACCTGTTCAACAACAGCTCCACCCTGGTCACGCAATACCAGGCCGCCCGCATCCTGGCGCCGATCGACTACGCGGCCATGGGCTATGCCGACGAGCGCGCGCTGCTGGCGAAATACCAGGGCGGGTTCGACGGCATCCGCTTCCAGGGCAAGCTGTACGGCGTGCCCACCGAGGTCAGCAACTGGGCCTGCTTCGCCAACAACGCGATCTGGAAGGAGGCCGGGCTCGATCCGGCGAAGGACTGGCCGAAGACCTGGGAGGCGCTGCCGGCGCTGGCCGAGAAGCTCACCAAGCGCGACCAGAATGGCGTGCCCATTCGCCGCGGCTTCGATTTCAACTGGGCCATTCCCGGCGCCTTCTGGTTCATGCCCAACACCATGATCCACCAGCTCGGTGCCGACATGATCGACGAGGAGGCGTACAAGGCGGCGCTCGACACCGCGCCCGCGCGGCGCGCCTTCCAGTTCGTGCAGGACTGGGTGGTGAAGCTGCGCCTCGGCGGCCCGCAATACACCGACTCGCGCACCGAGTTCCTCGCCGGCAAGCTGGCGGCGGATTGCAGCTTCGGGATCTGGGGCATCCCGCAGATGCAGGCCGCCAAGGTGGACTGGACGGTGATGCCGGCGCCGCGCTGGGCCGATGCGAAGGCCGATAACGGGCTCGACATCTACGCCTTCTACATGATGGTCAATGCCCGCTCCTCGCCCGCCGCGCAGAAGGCGGCGTGGAAGCTCGCGCGGTTCTACACCGACCACGGCGCGGAGCTGTTCGCCGGCGCCGGGCTGTTCGTGCCCCGCGCCGAGGTGGTCGAAAGCCCCGCCTACAAGGCCAACACCGCGGCGCCGTTCTTCGTCTCCGAGCTCGGCAAGTCGCGCTTCTCGCCGCGCGTCGTCGGCTATGCCCAGGTGCTCGACGCCATCCTGCGCGGGCGCGACAAGCTGGTGCAGGGGCAGCCGATCGATGCCGTGATGCCGGTGATGAACGAGGAGGTGAACGCCGTCATGACCCGCGAGCGCGCGCGCGCGGCGACGCTGGTGAAGTAGCCGGCGGGAGATGAGGCTCCATTACAAATGGTGGGGCCTCGTCTTCGTGCTGCCGGCGGTCGGCTTCTTCCTCGCCTTCAACGTGTTTCCGATGGGGTTCGGGCTGTATCTGAGCCTCACCGAATACGACCTGCTGAACCCGCCGGAATGGGTGGGGGTGGCGAATTTCGTCGCCCTCGCCCAGGATCGGATGTTCCGCCAGGCGCTGCTCAACACGCTGGTCTTCGTGCTCGGCGCCACCGTGCCGGTGTGGGTGCTGTCGCTGGCGGCGGCGCTGGTGTTCGACCAGGCCTTCCGCGGGCGGGACCTGCTGAAGGCGGCGTTCTTCCTGCCGGTGCTGCCGCCGGTGGTGGTGGTGGCCGTGGTCTGGCGCGTGCTGCTGCACCCGAACGGGGTGATGACCTCGCTGACCGGCGGGTGGTTCGGGGTGACGGAAATCCGCTGGCTGGCCGACGCCGTGCTCGCCCCGATCTCGATGATCGCCGTGCATGACTGGGCGGTGATCCCGTTCTTCATGATGATCTGGCTCGCCGGCCTCGCCGCCATCCCGCCCGAGTACCGGGAGGCGGCGTCGATCGACGGGGCCGGCCCGGTCGCCACCTTCTGGCATGTGGACCTGCCGCAACTGCGCTCCACCGCGGTGCTCGTCGCCGCCCTGTCCTCGATCAACGCGTTCCAGACCTTCGCCCTGCAATACGTGCTGCCCACCGACCCGGGCGGACCGGCCAATTCCACGCTGGTGCTGGGCCTGCTCGTGCTCAAATACGGCTTCCAGTATTTCCGCATGGGCGACGCCGCCGCCGTCTCGATGGTGATGTTCGCGCTGATCATGGCGGTGACGCTGTGCCAGCTGTGGTTCAACCGCCGTGCATAGGCCCGTCCGCCTGCTGGTCGCGCTGGCGCTGGCCGCTTTGTTCGCCTTTCCGATCTGGTTCATGGCGACCTCCGCCTTCAAGGCGGAGCACGAGATCCAGGCCATCCCGATGCACGTGCTGCCGCACGACTTCCAGGGGCTGGAGCAGTTCCGCCTGGCGGCGAAGATCGCGCCGATGTGGCGCTATTTCGCCAATTCCTGGCTCTACGCCATGTCCCATGTGGCGGTGACGGTGTTCTTCGGCGCGCTCGCCGGCTTCGGCTTCGCCAAATACCGCTTCCCCGGCCGCACCTTGCTGTTCCTCGCCGTGCTCTCGACCATCATGGTGCCGTTCCAGGTGCTCGTCGTGCCGCTGTTCATCGAGATCAAGTCCTTCGGCTGGGAGAACAGTTACGCCGGGCTGCTGATCCCCGGCATGATGAACGCGTTCGGCGTGTTCGTGATGCGGCAGTACGCGTCCGACCTGCCGGACGAACTCCTGGAAGCGGCCCGGGTGGACGGCGCCCACGAGTTCCGCATCTTCCTGCAGATCGTGCTGCCGCTGCTGCTGCCGGCGCTGGCGAGCCTGGCGATCATCGTCTTCATCTGGTCGTGGGGGAACTTCCTGTGGCCGCTGGTGATCGTGCAGGACAAGTCGCTGCTGGTGCTGACGGGGGGGCTGCCCACCTACCCCCCGCCCTATCTGGGGCAGCCGTTGTGGGGGGCGGCCAGGCCCCCCTCGACAGTGGCCACCATCCCGATCGCGGCGCTGTTCGTGTTCTTCCAGCGGTATTTCGTGAAGGGGCTCACGGCGGCGGCGGTGAAGGGGTAGGGGAAAGGGAAGGGCCTCCAGCGGCAAAGGCCGGGGCCTTTGGGAACCGGTCCATGCTGGCGGCTGCATCACCACCTTTGGCGATTGGCACGACCCCCGTACGGCCATTCTTCCTTGCGCCGCAGGCATTCCATCTCGGCCCCCGCACGATGCTGCGTGCGGAGGCATGGCTTCGTTGCCTGCGGCGCAAGGAAGGAAGATGGCATTCCGGCCAATGGGCGAAGGCCGGCGATGCAGCCGCGCACAGGAATCGGTTTCCAAAGGCCCCCGGCATTTGGCCGCCGGAGGCCGCTTGCCTTACTCTTCGTCGTCCTCGTCTTCATCTGCCCGCGGATCGAGGCTGCGCCAGTCCCGATCTTCGGGATAGGCGGGGTTTTCCGCGAAGCTTTCCAGCTCGCCGGCGCTCTTCCAGCCTGACTCGCCGGACTCCAGCACTTCGGCGTCCTCGCCGAAGGCGTGCCAGGCATCGACCACCTCGTGGGTGGACAGGCCTGGCGCGCGGCAGCGTTCCAGGCTGTCGCGGACGTAGCGGCGGGCGAATTCGTTGGCCTGCATCAGGGTGGGGAAGCCGCCGATCTCCTCGACGACGTTGGTTCCGTCGGGGCCTTCCTCGGCGCCGCCGGAATTGTCGCGGATGCGCACGCGCCAGCCGCCCTCGGGCGCGAAGATGTCGCTCATGCGATCAGGTTGGTGAAGCCGTTGGTGATCGGGTAGCGGCGGTCGCGGCCGAAGGCGCGGGTGCCGATCTTCACCCCGGGCGGGGCCTGGCGGCGCTTGTATTCGGCGCGGTCCAGCATCTTCCACACCCGCAGCACGGTGGCGCGGTCGTAGCCCTGGTCCACCATCGCGTCCACGCTCTGCTCGCCTTCGACCAGGCCTTCCAGGATGCCGTCGAGCACGTCGTAGGGCGGCAGCGAGTCCTGGTCGGTCTGGTTGGGGCGCAGTTCGGCGCTGGGCGGCTTGGTGATGACGCGTTCCGGCATCACGCGGCCGGCGGGGCCGAGCGCGCCGCTGGGGCGGTGCTGGTTGCGCCAGCGGCAGAGCTCGAACACCGTCGTCTTGTAGATGTCCTTCAGCACCGAGTAGCCGCCGCACATGTCGCCGTAGAGCGTGGCGTAGCCGACCGACATCTCCGACTTGTTGCCGGTGGTCAGCACCATGTGGCCGAGCTTGTTGGACACCGCCATCAGGATCAGCCCGCGGGCGCGGGACTGGATGTTCTCCTCGGTGATGTCGGCCTGGCGGCCGGCGAAGACGGGGGCGAGCGCGCCCTCGAAGGCGTCCATCGCCGGCGAGATCGGGATGCTGTCGCATTGGATGCCCAGCAGGCGGGCGCATTCGGCCGCGTCGTCCAGGCTGTCCTGGCTGGTGTAGGGGCTGGGCATCATGAAGGTGCGCACCTTGGCCGCGCCCAGCGCGTCCACCGCGACGGCCGCCGACAGCGCGCTGTCGATGCCGCCCGAGAGGCCCAGGATCACGCCAGGGAAGCCGTTCTTGCGCACGTAGTCGGCCAGGCCCAGCACCATGCCGCGATAGATCGACTCCATGCGGTCCGGCTCGGGCGACAGGTCCTGCGGCGCGCATTCCAGCGCCTCGCCCCGGCGGGTCCAGACGGTCAACGCCACCTGCTCCTCGAACAGCGGCATCTGCACGGCGAGGCTGCGGTCGGCGTTGAGCACGAAGCTGGCGCCCTCGAACACCAGCTCGTCCTGGCCGCAGATCTGGGCGCAGAAGACGAAGGGCAGGCCGGTCTCCACCACGCGCTTCACGGCGAGCTGGATGCGTGCCTGCTGCTTGCCGACCTCGTAGGGGGAGCCGTTGATCGAAAGCAGCACTTCCGCGCCGCTCTCGGCCAGGGTCTCGGCAACGGCGGGGAACCACCAGTCCTCGCAGACCATGACCCCCAGGCGAAAGCCGCGGAAGGACACGGGGCCGGGCGCAGGCCCGGCGTCGAAGACCCGCTTCTCGTCGAACACGCCGTAGTTGGGCAGCTCGTGCTTGGCGCGCCGCGCGACGATCCTGCCGCCGTCCATGACGTAGGCGGCGTTGTACAGCCTGTCGCCGTCGCGCCAGGGGCCACCGATCAGCACGCCGGGGCCGCCATCGGCGGTGTCGGCGGCGAGGTCGGCCAGCGCGTGCTCGCAGGCGGCGACGAAGGCGGGCTTGCGGATCAGGTCCTCGGTCGGGTAGCCGGCGATGAACATCTCGGGCGCCACCACCAGGTCGGCGCCCATGGCCGCGGCCTCGGCACGGGCGCGCCGGATGCGCTCCAGGTTGCGCACGACCTGCCCGACATGCGGGTTGATCTGGGCCAGGGCGATCTTGAGCGTGTCGGACATGGCCGCAAGCTAGGCGGAGCGGGCCGCGGTTTCAACGCACACGGGTTTGTTCCGGGCGCAACCCTGGAACTGCGCGATCCGCCGGTCTAGCGTAGCACCATGTTGCGGGCGGCTTCGATTTCGCTGGTGCTGATGGGCGGCGGGCTGATCGGCTATGCCGCGACGAACCGCGCGCCCAGCGCCGCCTGCGCCGAGGCGCGCGCCGCCAACCGGCCCGACGCGGAGACGGTCTGCGCGTCTTCGTCCTCCTCTTCGTCGCGGACCTCCTCGTCGCACTACTACGGCGGCGGCAGCGCGGTGCGCACCGCCGCGGTGGCGGGGGCCGCCGCGGCGACGGCCGCCGCCGTCTCCCGCGGCGGCTTCGGCGGCAGCGGCGCGCGTGCCAGCAGCGGCGGAAGCTGAACGGTGCGGCGCATTCCGCTGACGCCGCGCCAGGACTGGCGGGAGCACGCGAAGTCGATCGGGTTCGACTTCGCCGAGATCGACGGCGAGGCATATTGGGACGAGACCGCCTGCTGGGAGCTCACCGCGGGCGAGGTGGACGTGCTCGACGACGCGACCGCCGAGCTCCAGCGCCTGTGCCTGGAGGCGGCCGCCCATGCGGTGCGCCACGACCGCGCCGAGACGCTGGGCATTCCACGCGCGATCTGGCCGCTGGTGGTGAAGAGCTGGGAGAGCCAGGAGCCGAGCCTGTACGGCCGGATGGACCTGCGCTGGGACGGGTCCGGCCCGCCGCTGCTGCTGGAATACAATGCCGACACGCCGACCGCGCTGTTCGAATCGGCCGTCGTGCAATGGGAGTGGCTGGTCACCACCCGCCCGGAGGCTGACCAGTTCAACGGCATCCACGAGGCGCTGCTGGCCGCCTGGCTGCACGTGCCGCTCCCCGGCGGGCTGCATTTCACCTGCCAGCGCGACAGCGACGAGGACCGCGGCACGGTGGAGTACCTGCGCGACACCGCGGTGCAGTCCGGCATCGAGGCGCCGTTCCTCTATGTGGACGAGATCGGCTGGGATGGGGAGCGCTTCCTGGACATGGAGGAGCGGCCGATCCGCAACCTGTTCAAGCTCTATCCCTGGGAGTTCCTGCTGCGCGACCAGTTCGGCAGCCATATCGGCGGCGCCGAGACGCGCTGGCTGGAGCCGGCCTGGCGCATGCTGCTGTCAGGCAAGGGGCTGCTGGCGCTGCTGTGGGAGCTGTTTCCCGGCCACCCGAACCTGCTGCCGGCGTTCCGCGAGCCCGGCCGCAGCGGTGGTGCGGAGATCCGCAAGCCGCTCTGGGGGCGGGAGGGTGCGAACGTCGCCGCGCCGGGCTGGACGACGGGCGGGCCCTACGGCGCCGAGGGGTTCGTCCACCAGCAATGGGCCGAACTCCCCGCCACCGACGGCCGCTACGCCGTGATCGGGAGCTGGCTGATCGAAGGCGTGCCGCGCGGCATCGGCATCCGCGAGGATTCGACGCCCATCACCCGCGACACCAGCCGCTTCGTGCCGCATTTCTTCGACCCGCGATGAATGTCTGATCGCGTGATTCACGCTTTCCGGCCCTCGGCCTCAAACGACCATGCTCAAGGACTCCAGGCATGACCAGCCTCGCCGCCCTGCCGAACTTCCTGGCCTATTTCGGCGCCGCCGTGCTGCTGCTGGCGGCGTTCCTCGCGCTCTACACGCTGATCCTGCCGGGCGACGAATGGGGGCAGATCCGGGCGGGCAATTCGGCCGCTGCACTGAGCCTGGGCGGCTCGATGGTCGGGTTCAGCCTTCCGATCGCCTCGTCGATCGTCCATTCGGCCAACTTCGCCGACATGGTGGTGTGGGCGGCGGTGGCGCTGGTGCTGCAACTGCTGTGTTTCGCGGCGATGCACCTCTATCGCCGCGACCTTATCGCCAGCATCGGGCGCGGCGACATGGCCTCGGCCATCTTCGTGGCCTGCGGGTCGGTGGTGTCGGGCATACTGAATGCGGCCTGCCTCGGATAGCGCGGAAGCCGCGCTATCCGAGGCATGGCGGCCGTTCCGTCGTGTCGTTTCGGCGAGCAAGCATGGCCGGACCGCGGTTCAGTCGGATCGGCTGTTGCCCTAGTGTCCCGATTCCGAAGTTCGTTGCCGCGAGTAGCGGTCGGAATCGGGACACTAGCTCTTTGTTTTCAGTGTCCTGTTCACCCCTACGTCCGCCATGAAGGATGGCGAACTTCGGGGACAGGACACTAGCCGCCGCGCTTGCGCCCGCCGTTCCGGAGCAGGAACTCGCGTCCCACCTTCACCATCGGCACCCCATCATAGGAGACGATGTCGGCGGTGGCGTAGGTCTCGCTCCAGGTGTCGGGAATGAAACTGCCGGTGCCCACGACGTCGATCGGGGCCTTGGCCTCGGCCATCACCCGGCACTTGTCCACGCCGAAGCCGGAGCTGGCGACGATGCGTACCTTCGGGAAGCCGGCCGCGTCCAATTCCTCGCGCATGCGCCAGATCGCGGCGGCCGAGACGCCGGTGCCGACCAGGTGGCGCAACTCGCTGTCGCTGCGGTAGCGGCGGATGGCGCCGGGGGCGTGGCGCTCGATCACCGCGTAGCTGCCGGCCGGGTCCAGCCCCTCCAGGAAGCGGCCGCCATGGGTGTCGAGCCGGACGGCCATGCGGCCGGCGGCGGCGAGGTCGGGGAAGCGGCGGCAGACGGCCAGCCCGTCGGTGATCTCAAGGCCGAAATAATCGACCAGCACGGTCAGCGGCTCGGAGGGAAAGGTTTCGTGGAACATCTCGGCCGCGCGCACGGTGGAGCCGGCATAGCCGATCAGCGCGTGCGGCATGGTACCGCGGCCGGCGGCGGCGCCGAACCAGTGGGCGGTGCCGTCATTGGCGTTGCCGACGAAGCCCTTCGCCCCCTCGGCCCGGGCGGCCGTGCTGCCGACCGAGGCGGCATAGGCCATCATCTCCTGCATCTCGGCACCCGCGCAGTGCCGCGCCTCCATGGCGAGGAAATCGACGCCGGGCAAAGCGAGGCACATCTGGTAGGCGTTGTGGGCGGCGACGCAGGCGGGGCCGATCTTCTGCAGCGCGATCGTCTCCAGGTCCGACAGCATCGCCATGCTGCCGGTGATGTAGACCAGCGGCTCGCCGGCGCCGACCCAGGCGCCCTCGGGGTGCGTTACCTCGATGTCGAATTCCGTGCCGCGCTCGGCGGACACCGCTTCCAGCCAGTCCAGCATCAGCCTAGGGGCCGAGATCACCGGCCGGCGCAGGAACACCGCGTAGGTGACGCGCTTGTCGCCGAAGCGCGTCACCACCGCGCGGGTGCGGTTGAAGTAGCTGTCCGTCCGGGCCGCGATGTCGGCGGCCAGAGTGGAAAGCTTGGCGTCCACCTACTCGGCCGCCGCGGCGACCGCGGGCGCACGGCGGCGCTTGAGCTCCTCGGCGACGAGGAAGGCCAGCTCCAGCGACTGCTCGGCGTTCAGCCGCGGGTCGACGAAGCTCTCGTAGCGCTTGGCGAGGTCCGCTTCGGACAGCTTGTGGGCGCCGCCGATGCACTCGGTGACCGGCTGGCCGGTCATCTCCACGTGCACGCCGCCGGCCCAGCTGCCTTCGGCCGCGTGGCAGTCGAAGAAGCGGCGCACCTCGGACAGGATGGCGTCGAAGCTGCGGGTCTTGTGGCCGGTGGAGGCGGTGGTGGTATTGCCGTGCATCGGATCGCAGATCCACACCAGCTTGCGGCCCTCGCGCTGCATGGCGCGCAGCAGCGGCGGCAGCAGCTTCTCCACCTTGTCGGCGCCCATGCGGGAGATGAAGGTGATGCGGCCGGGTTCGTTGGCGGGGTTCAGCGTGTCGAAGATGCGCAGCAGGTCGTCGGGCGTGCTGGTCGGCCCCACCTTCATGCCAAGCGGGTTCTTCACCCCGCGCAGGAACTCGACATGCCCGCCATCGGGCTGGCGGGTGCGGTCGCCGATCCACAGGAAATGCGCCGAGCAGGCGTAGTGATCGCCCGAGGTGCTGTCCACCCGGGTGAGCGCCTGCTCGTAGGGCAGCAGCAGCGCCTCATGGCTGGTGTAGAAATCGGTCTCTCGGATCTGCGCCGTGCTGGCCGAGGTGATGCCGCAGGCCTGCATGAAGGCCAGCGTCTCGTCGATGCGGGTGGCGAGGTCCTGGTAGCGGTCGGCCAGCGGCGAGCGGGCGACGAAGCCGAGGTTCCAGCGATGCACCTCGTGCAGGTCGGCATAGCCGCCGGAGGCGAAGGCGCGCAGCAGGTTCAGCGTGCCGGCCGACTGGAAATAGCCGAACTCCATGCGCGACGGGTCGGGGATGCGTGCCGCGGGCGTGAAGTCGGGGCCGTTGACGATGTCGCCGCGGTAGCTCGGCAGGCTCACGCCCTCGATCGTCTCGGTGTCGCTGCTGCGCGGCTTGGCGAACTGGCCGGCCATGCGGCCGAGCTTCACCACCGGCACGGAGGCGCCGAAGGTCAGCACCACGGCCATCTGCAGCAGCACGCGGAACGTGTCGCGGATGACGTTGGCGGTGAAGTCCTGGAAGCTCTCGGCACAGTCGCCGCCCTGCAGCACGATCGCCTTGCCGTCCGCGACCTGGGCGAGTGCCGCCTTCAGCCGGCGGGCCTCGCCGGCAAACACCAGGGGCGGATAGGCGCGGAGCTTCTGCTCGACATCGGCGAGCTTCTGCGGGTCGGGATAGGTCGGCAGCTGCTTCGACGGGCGGCTGCGCCAGGACTCCGGGGACCATGCGGTCATTGGGTTTCGCTCCAGCATTCCTCGGGCCGCGATGCCAGGCCGGCCCGTTCTGGCACTATTCCCAGAAAAGCCGGGCATTGGCTACTGCGCTGCCGGCAACCAAGGGTTGAGCAACGGGACGCCCATGCGGGCGAAGTCAGCCGTGTTGCGGGTGACGACGGTGAGGCCGTGGACAAGGGCGGTGGCGGCGATCAGCGCGTCGCGCTCGGGGCGGGGGTCGGGGACGTGGAGGCCAGCGCAACGGCGGGCGACGGCGGTGTCGACCGGGAGGATGCGTCCCTGAAAGCCTGGCAGCACATAGCCGATGATCCACTCCCGCAGAATGGCTGCCTGCGGCGCGTCACGCCGGGCCAGCCGCAACATGCCGATCTCAATCTCCATGATCGTCACGGCCGAGACGAACAGCAGGTCGGCATCCTGCGCCACGGCCCAGGCCGCGACCGCTGCATGGGGCGGATCCCGCCGCAATTCCGACAGGACATTCGTATCGACGAGAAAGCTCAATCGAATTCGACGGGCGGTCTGGTATCGATCTCGCGCTTCGGGATGTCGAGCTCAATGTCTGCCACACCTGGCATGCGAAGCATCTCGACGATGCTTCGCTTCTTTCCGGCCAGGCGCCTGTACTCGTCATGGCTGAGCAGCACGTAGGCCGGCTTGCCACGATCGGTGATCACGACGGGACCATCATCAGCCGCTCGCTTCGCGCGGCTGACATGCTGGTTGAAGTCGCGGCTCGTGAGCGTGATGTGGGACATGTGACTACAATACTACATCCCCGCCGCCGCCGCCACGTTCTCCCCGCTCACCCGCGTCCGTGTCCGCATCGTCACGAACTCCTCCGCCGCCGTCGGGTGGATGCCCACGGTGCGGTCAAAATCGGCCTTCGTCGCACCGGCGTTGAGCGCGATCGACAGGCCTTGCAGGATTTCCGGCGCGTCCTCGCCGAGCATATGGGCGCCCACCACTTTCTGGCTCGCCTGGTCCACCACGAGCTTCATGATCGTCTTGCGGGTGCGGCCGGACAGCGTGTGGCGCATCGGGGTGAACTTGGTCAGGTACACGTCCACCGGGCCGTGCTTGGCCGCCTCGGCCTCGGTGAGGCCCACCGTGCCGATCGGCGGCGAGGAGAAGACGGCGGTGGCGACCGCATCCAGCCGCCAGATGCGGGGGCCGGGACCATACAGGCGGTCGGCCAGGGAATGGCCCTCGGCGATGGCGACCGGGGTGAGGTTCAGACGGTCGGTGACGTCGCCGATGGCGTAGATGTTGGGCGCGCTGGTCTGGCTCTCGCCGTTCACCCGGATCGCGCCGAAGCCGTCGGTCTCGACGCCGGCCGCCTCCAGGCCGAGCCCCTGGGTGTAGGCCTGGCGGCCCATTGCCGCGAAGACCAGCTCGCTGTCGATCATCGTGCCGTCGGTCAGGTGCAGCCGGCGCGCCTGGCCCACCGCCTCCAGCGAGGCGATGGACTTGCCGCGATGCAGGCGGATGCCCTGCGCCTCCATCGCCTCGGCCAGGCCCTCGCGGATGTCCTCGTCGAAGCCGCGCAGGGGCAGGGGTTGGCGGATGACCACATCCACCTGGGCCCCTAGGCCGGCAAAGATGCCCGCGAACTCGACGGCGATGTAGCCGCCGCCGAGGATGGTGATGCGCTTCGGCAGCTCGGGCAGATAGAAGGCGTCGTCGGAGACGATGCAGTGCTCGGCACCGAGGAAGGCCGGGCGGGTCGGGCGCCCGCCGGTGGCGACGACGATCCGCTCGGCGGTGACCCGCTGGCCGGCGACGTCGAGCGTGTGGGCATCGAGCAGGGTGGCCCGCGCGTCGAAGCTGGTGCAGCCCGACATCAGCCGCTTGTAGATGCCGTTGAGCCGGGTGATCTCCTTGTCCTTGGCGGCGATCAGGCGCGGCCAGTCGTGGCGGCCGAGCGGCGTGTCCCAGCCGAAGCCGTGGCTGTCCTGCGCGGCCGCACCGTATTCGCTGGCCATGACCAGCAGCTTCTTGGGCACGCAGCCGATATTGACGCAGGTGCCGCCCCAGAAACGCTCCTCCGCCACCGCGACCCGGGCGCCGTGGCCCGCCGCCATGCGGGCGAAGCGGACGCCGCCGGAGCCGCCGCCGATGACGAAGACGTCGAAATCGTAAGCCATAGGGCAACCTCCAAGGAAGGAAGGGTCTTCTTTTTCTGAAGAAAAAGAAGCAAAAAGACTTCTGATCCGTTATTCTTCGTGGTGCGGCCGCATGGCCAAACGGATAAAAGTTTTTTGGTTCTTTTTTTCAAAAAAGAACAGTCTTCCTTATGTCCCGATCCCGCCAATCGCGAGGTACTTCACCTCGAGATACTCATCGATCCCCTGGTGCGACCCTTCGCGCCCCAGCCCGGAGGATTTCATCCCCCCGAACGGCGCCACCTCGGTCGAGATGATGCCTTCGTTGATGCCGATCATCCCGTATTCCAGCGCCTCGGCCACACGGAAGATGCGGCCCACGTCGCGCGCGTAGAAATAGGAGGCGAGGCCGAATTCGGTGTCGTTGGCCAGGCGGATCGCCTCCTCCTCGGTCGTGAAGCGGAACAGCGGCGCCACCGGGCCGAAGGTTTCCTCCTTGAAGATCAGCGCCTCGCCGGGCACGTCGGCCAGCAGCGTCGGCTCGAAGAAATTGCCGCCGCGGGCGTGGCGGTGGCCGCCGGTGACCACGCGGGCGCCGCGCTTCACCGCGTCGGCGATGTGCTCCTCCACCTTTTCCACCGCGGCGGCGTTGATCAGCGGGCCCTGGGTCACGCCCGGCTCCATGCCGTCGCCCACCTTCAGCCCCTCGACGGCCGTCTTCAGCTTTGCCGCGAAGGCATCGTAGACGCCGTCCTGCACCAGGATGCGGTTGGCGCAGACGCAGGTCTGGCCGGTGTTGCGGTATTTGCTGGCCATCGCGCCGGCCACCGCCTGGTCCAGGTCGGCGTCGTCGAAGACGATGAAGGGGGCGTTGCCGCCCAGTTCCATGCTGGTCTTCTTGATGGTGGGCGCGCACTGGGCGAGCAGCTTGGCGCCGACCTCGGTCGAGCCGGTGAAGGTCAGCTTGCGCACCAGCGGGTTGGAGGTGAGCTCCGCCCCGGTCTCGCCCGAGGGGCCGGTGATCACGTTGCACACGCCGGCCGGCATGCCGGCACGCTCGGCCAGGACGGCGATGGCCAGGGCGGAGAACGGGGTCTGGCTGGCCGGGCGGATCACGCCGGTGCAACCGGCGGCCCAGCCGGGGCCGGTCTTGCGGGTGATCATGGCGGCCGGGAAGTTCCACGGCGTGATCGCGGCGAACACCCCGATCGGCTCCTTGGTGACCACGATCCGGCGGCCCCTGGCGTTCTGCGGGATGGTGTCGCCGTAGACGCGCTTGCCCTCCTCGGCGAACCATTCGAGGAAGCTCGCGGCATAGGCGATCTCGCCCTTGCTCTCGGCCAGCGGCTTGCCCTGCTCGGCGGTCATGATGGCGGCAAGGTCGTCGGTGTTGGCGATCATGAGCTCGAACAGGCGGCGCAGGATGGCGCTGCGCTCCTTGGCGAGCATGGCGCGCCAGGCGGGGAAGGCGCGATGCGCGGCCTCGATGGCGCGGCGGGTCTCGGCCGCACCGAGGGCCGGCACCTCGCCGATCGCCTCGCCGGTGGCCGGGTTCTTCACCACCAGGGTGCGGCCCGAGTCTGCCTGGATCCACTTGCCGTCGACGTAGTTGGCCTGGCGGAACAGCGTCGGGTCCTTCAGGGGAAGGGGGGAGGCGGGGTTGAGCATGGCTGGTCTCCTCGCACGGTTGCGGGAGAGATAGGGCGGAACCGACCGGATGTCAGCCCGCAAGGCGGCGACAGCTCGCAAGGCGGCGGTCGCTCGCCAGGCGAGCCTAGCTTGCCGCCGCGGCGAAACCGGCCAGCGCATCGACGCGGTTGGCGCGCACCAGCAGGGTCACGCCGTCGCCCGGCTCCACCCGCGTGCCCGCGTCCGGCCGGGCGATGCGTTCGCCGCCGGGGCGGTCGATCGCGACCACCAGGAAGGCGCCGCCGGCATCGGATTCGATCTCCGCCACGCTGGTCCCGGCATAGGCGCTGCCCGGCTCCGCCACCGTCAGCTCCAGCTCCAGCCCCATGCCGTGCAGCCCCTGCTCCACCGTGCCGCTGCCGGCGCCGCGGCGCAGCGCCTGGGCGGCGCGCGGATACAGGATGATCTCGGCAATCCGCTCGGCGCCGATATGCGCCGGCAGGATCACCTCGTTGGCGCCGGCGAAGACCAGCTTCTGCACCGTGGACGGCGCCTCGCCGCGGGCGATGATCTGGAGTGCCGGGTTCAGGCCCCGCGCGCCCAGCGTGATGAACACGTTGGCCGCGTCGTCCGGCAGCACGGTCGCCAGCACACGCGCATGCCCCACCCCCGCCCGGCGCAGGGCCGCGTCGTCGTTGGCGTCGGCATGGATGCACAGATAGCCGCGCGACCGCGCCTCCTCCAGCCGCTCCTGGCTGCGCTCGATCACCACGAAATGCTCGCCGCCGGCCTTCAGCTCGCGCGCCAGCATGTTGCCGATGCGGCCGAAGCCGCAGATCACGACATGGCCGCGCAGCTGTTCGATCTGATGGTTCATGTGCTTGATCCCGAGGAGCTGCTGGAGCCCGGACAGGGTGATGAGCTGCACCAGCACGCCGGTCAGGAAGATCATGCCGGTGCAGCCGAGCACGATCAGCACGATGGTGATGGCGCGCAACGCGGCGGTGTCGAGCGGATGGACCTCGCCGTAGCCGACCGAGAAGACGGTCAGCACCACCATGTAGGCGGCGTCGCCGGGGCTCCAGCCCTGCGCCATGTAGGCGAGCACGGCGCCGAGCGAGATGACGAGCATGTAGGCCACGCCGCCCAGCAGGTTGCGGGCGGGCGAGCTGCGCAGCCATTTCATCGCGGCGCCAGGGACATGCGTTCCGCTCGTTTTCCGGCAACGACGGGGAACGGACTAGCCGATAACGCCGCCCGGCCCGGCGGCCATCCTTCATGGCTACTTCGGCCTTCACGCCAGTGTCCCTGAAGTTCGCGCCACTTCCTTGCCCGCCCTTCGCCCGCGGCTTCGCCACCGGCGCCTGGGCGCCTACGATCCGGCCCACCAGCGCGTCGAAATTGGCCAGGTGGTCGTTCATGTCGAGCTCCGTCTCGGCATAGGCGCGGGCGCCGGCGCGGATGCGGCGGGCCAGCTTGTCGTCCTCCAGCACCTCCTGGATGCGCGCCGAGAGCAGCTTCGCATCCAGGCACGGCGTCAGCAGCCCGTTCTGCCGGTCGGTGATGAACTCGCGCACCGGCTCGACGTCGGCGCCGATCACCGCGCAGCCGCAGGCCAGCGCCTCGCGCAGCGACCAGGAGGGCACGAACGGATAGGTCAGGTAGACATGGGCGTCCGACCGCTGCAGCAGCTTCACATGCGTGTCGTACGGCACCTGCCCGGGCATCAGCACGCGGCCCGCGTCGTACTGCCCGGCCAGCTCGCGCTGGAAATGCTCGCGCCAGGTGGTGTTGGCGAGCCGCGCGCCGTAGCTGACCTCGTCGCCGCCCAGCATCACCACCTTCACGTCGGGCCGCGCCTTCAGCAGGTCGGGCAGCATGCGCATCATCACGTGGAAGCCGCGATACGGCTCCAGGTTGCGCGCGACGTAGGTGACCAGCCGGTCCTTCGGTCCGATGGTGAAGCCGTTCACCGCCAGCGGCCGCGCCCGCGCCTTCGGATCCGGGGTGCAGATGTCCAGGTACACCCCCTCCTTCAGCAGGTGGATCTGCGGCTGCGCCCAGTCCGGATAGAGCGACTTCTGCCACTCGGTCGGCGTCTGCCCGTGCTGGTTCAGCGCCAGCGCCAGGAGGTTGACCGCGTTCATGGTGCGGATGCGCGGATACTGGTCGGCGGCCAGCGGGAATTCCGGGTCGAAGCCGACATCCTGGCCGGCCACCCGGTAGTAGAACTCGAAATAGCCGAGCAGCGGCACGTCCGGCCAGACATCGACCAGGTGCAGCAGCTCGCCCCAGCCGTGATGGCCGACGATCACGTCCGGGCGGAAGCCCAGGCGCTGCAGGTTGCGCGCCACCCGGGCGACGTTCTCGGCCCGCATCATCGCCAGGTTCAGGTCGCGGATATGCGGATGGGTCGCCTCCTGCGGCGGCACCGCCACCTGGTAGTTGAGGCGGCGCACGCCGGGGATGTGGTTCTTGTTCGGCTCCGTGATGAAGGCGATCTCGGTGCCCTTGCGCCCCAGCAGGTGGCGGATCGGGTGCAGGAACTGCCCGGGGAAGTTCTGGTGGACGAACAGGTATTTCACGCGCCGGGCGAGCCCCTGCTCACTTCCGCTTCGCCGCCGCCTTGGGCGCGGCCGGCTTGCGGGCGGGCTTCGCGGGCGCCTCGCCCTTGGCGCGGACCTCGATGAGGATCGATTCCAGCGCCGCGAGGTCGGGCGATTCGCAGGGCTCGCCGGCCGGCACCGGGCCCACCGTGCTGCCATCCACGAAGCTCGCCGAGTAGGTGCACTCGAACTTTTCCGCCGCCTCGCCCTTCAGGCGCAGCCGCAGGCCCAGCAGCGGCAGCGACATGCCGCGGCTGCCGCAGAACTGGCCGCCCTCCACCCAGGGCGACAGCCAGTCGCGGCCCAGCACCGCCTGGTACTCGATGTCGGCCACCGCCACGCCGTTGGTCGGCGCCACCGCGAAGCCCTCGATCCAGCGCCCGCTGCCCGGCTCGCCGACGCGTTCGCCCAGCATGCAGCCCACGTCGCCCTGGCCCTGGATGTGGGCCAGCATGTCCATCATCTTCGGCGCCACCGGCGCGCCGCCGGCGGCGGGGCGGGCCAGCGCGGTGGTCACCACCGGGGCCACCGGCGCGCGCGGCGCGGGGGCGACCGCGGTGTCGGACAGGCGCAGCACCTGCAGATTGGGCGCGCTGCCCTCCGCCGCGTTCGGCGCCTGGTAGACGGTGACCATGACCTGCGCCGGCCCCTGGTGGATGCGCACCAGCGAGGCGTCGCCGAACGGGGTCATCCAGCCGTCGTCGCGGAAGGTACAGATCGTGACCATCTCCGGCCGGCCCGCCGGCCCCGGCGCCAGCGTCACCCGCACGCCGGGCAGGCCGGTCACGCCGTCGGCCGCCTTGGAGGGCGCGCTGACGATGCAGAACAGCCCGGTGTCCAGCGTCATCAGGTGTGCGGAGACCCGCAATTCGTTGACGATCTTGGTGGCGGGCTTCTCGGCCGCGGTCTCGGACATTCGGGTCTCGCTGTTCCAGTGATGCTTCGTTGCGTCGGCGTCGGGTCGCTGGTCTAGGGGGGAAAGATGGAGAAGGCGTTGCCTAATACGTCATCCGCTTCCGGCTGATAAGCGCGTTGCGGCGCCGGCCGGCGCGGCGAAGCCCAACAAGGCCGTGTTCACGGCGGGGGCGGGCAGGCCGAGCGGCATCACCCAGCCGCGCCCCGTGCGGCGGATGCGCTCGGCCGGGGCGCCGATGTCGAAGGCGGCCACGCGCAGCCCGGCGCGCCAGGCGACGCCGAGGGTGAAGCACCAGGTCTCCGGCCAGATCGAGGGCTGCCAGGCGAGCTGCGCGAACTGGGCGCGGACCAGCCCCACCGCCTCCTGCTCGCGATAGGGGCCGGTGACGAAGACGTGCCCGGTCTCGATCAGCCGCGCATCGTCGGGCGTGTGGCCGACCACCACGAAGTCGAGCGGCAGGCGGCGGGCGGCGGCGTTGCGGGCGCAGGCCAGCAGCACGTCGTAGCCCTTCTCGGTGCCGATGCCGCCGATCACGGCCACCCGCAGGCGCCCGTCCTGGGGCGGCGGCGGCGGCCGGTCGGGCGGCAGGGCGTCGTCGTCCTCGAGCGGCGCGACCTCGGGCGCGATGCCGGGGAAATGCCGCCGCAGCCGCGCGGCGGCATCGGCCGAGGGGACCACGACCCGGCGCGCGGCGCGCAGGTCGGCCTCCGAGCGGGCGCGCAGGGCGGCCACCGCGATGTCCTCGCCGGTGTTGCGGCCGAGGTCGCGGACGCAGGCCTCGCAGGTCGCGGCCTCGCTCGGCTCGCCGCAGTAGCGCCCGTCGCGGCCGACCAGGCTGATGCGCGGGCAGAACAGCGCGTAGTCGTGCAGATGGGTCTCGACCGGCACGCCGAGCAGCTCGGCGACGCGCAGCACCGCGTGGTCGTGGCCCAGCAGGTGGTGCGCCTCGACATGGCGCACGCGGTCGCCGCGCAGCAGCCGGGCCAGGGCCGGCAGCTCCTGCGGCACGCGGAAGACGAGGTTGGGAAAGCTCCCCGTCTCGTCGTCCACCCGGCACAGCCCGGCGCGGTATTCGCGCCGCCCCGCGCGCGCCATCACCGAGCGCAGCAGGATCGGCCGCTGCCCCTCGGCGCGCAGCGCGGCGGCCCGCTCGCGGACCACGCGTTCCACGCCGCCGCCGCTGTCATGGGTGACCATGATGACGGCGCCGCCGGCCCGACCCCGCTCCCGTCCGGCGCGCCAGCGCAGCGCATCGATGCGCCGGCGCGGCGCGGCCAGCGGGTCGGCGGCCTGGAAGGCGGCGATCAGCGCACCGTAGCCCGGATGCAGCCGCTCCAGCACCGCAAGGTTGCGGGCGATCAGCTGGGCCCGGGCGGCGCCGAAGGACTGCCCGCCGAGATGGGCCACCAGCAGCGACGGCACGGCGACGTGGCGCCAGCCCAGGTGGCGGGCGCGAATGCAGAAATCGTTCTCCTCGCCATAGCCCTGGGCGAAGACGTCCTCGCGGAACAGCCCGGTCTGGCGCAGGCATTCGTTGCGCACATACATGCAGAACCCGACCGCGGTCGGGATCTCCACCAGCGTGCCGGGATTGGCCGCGGCGGCCAGCGCCGACAGGCGGCGCAGCGGCAGGGCGAGCGGATTGTCGCCGGCGGCGTCGGGATAGCTCAGGATCGTCGCGTCGTTGGACAGCGGGCAGGCGGTGCCGATGTCGCCGGCCGAATGCACCGCCGCGCGCAGCCCCTCCACCCAGCCCGGCGGCACCTCGGTGTCGCTGTTGAGCAGGATCGCGTCGCGCTGGCCGGGCAGGCCGGCGGCGGCGCGCAGCCCGGTGTTGGCGGCGGCGGGAAAGCCGCGGTTCTCGGCATGGCGCAGCACGCGCCAGCGCGGCAGGGCGCGGTAGCGGGCCAGCAGCGCGGCCATCTCCGGCCCCGGCGAGGCGTCGTCCACCACGATCACCGCGGTGCCCGCCGGCACCGTCCGCCGCCACCACCGTGTCCAGGCACGCCGCCACCAGCGGCGCGTTGCCGTAGACCGGCACCACCACCGCGACCCCGCCTCCGGCCGCGGGCCGGGCGGCGGCGGCCGGCCCCATGATGTCGGCCGGCACGGCGGCGAGCGAGGTCTCCTCGGCGGCGGACAGGCCGGGCACGGCCGGAAGCGCCGCGCGGCGGCGCGCGACGATGGCGCGGCCTCCCGCTCGCCCGCCGGATCGAGGGGCGAGCCCAGCAGCATGCGCCCGTCGGGGCGGCGACGGTCACCAGCCCCTCGATGCCCGCAGCTGGCCGGCCGGAACATGGAAGCGGCGCGGGCGGGCCAGCGGCGTGGGCGCGACCATGTCGCGGTCCTCGGCCAGCACGGCGATGCCGCGCGCGCCGCCGGCGGCGCGCACCGTCAGCAGCGGGTCGGTGTCGGGGGCGGCGGGCAGCCAGGCCCAGCCCTTCCAGCTCGCCGTCGCGGGCCCAGACGATGCCCTCCACGCGGCGGATGTCGCCGACCGCGATCGGGCTGCCGAGCAGGTCGCGCTCGCCCAGGCGCACCTCCACGCGGCGCGCGCCTGCGGCCACCCGGCGGCGCTCCAGCGTGCGCGGATGGCCGTCCGCCGCGATCCGCGCCCGCCCGCCGCCGCCCAGGCGCACCACCAGCCGCCGTCCTCGCGCAGGCCGCACCAGCCGGGCAGGCCGGCATCGGCGGCGTCCGTCGGCCATGGCCAGCGTCTGCAGCTGCGGCGGCAGCGCGTGCCGCGACAGGGCGGCCCAGGGCGGCCGCGGCACCCGAGGCGGCGCCCAGGCTGCGCCGGACCGAGGCCAGGCTCAGCCACCGCTCGCGGACGTCGGGGCGGTCGGCGAGGTCGCGCAGCAGCGTCTCCGCCGCGCGGTGCTGGCCGGTGCGGATGCGCGCGCCGGCCAGCGCCAGCGCGATGCCGGCATCCTCCGGCGCGATCCGGTTGGCACGCTCCAGCCAGCGCAGCGCATCGGGCAGGATCCCCGCCGCCATGGCGGACTGGCCACGCTGCCAGGCATCGCGCGCCAGGTCCTGGAAGAAGGCGAGCTGGGTGCGGGGCGGCGGGGCATCGGCTGGCGCCCCGGCGGCGATCAGGGCGCTGTCCATCGCCGCCCGTCAGCCCCCCGGGGCGGCCGGCTGGGCCAGGGCGTTGAGGTCGCCCTGCGCGTCCGCGATGCCCTGGGCCTGCGCCTGGGTCAGCCAGTGGCGCGCCTGCTCGATGTCCTGCTCGCCGGCCAGCCCGCGGGCGAGGTAGCGGCCCAGCATGAGCTGGGCGTAGCCATGGCCGCGCTCGGCCGCCTTGCGGAACCAGATCTGCGCGTTGGGGCGGTCCCACGGCACGTCATGGCCGCCGCCGAGCATGGCGCCCATGGCGAACATGGCGCCGACATGGTCGGACTTCGCCGCGCGCTCGAACAGCGCCAGCGCGCGGGGATGGTCCTTGGGCCCGCCGGTGCCGTTCACCAGCAGCTCCGCCTGCGCCACCAGCGCGTCCTGCATGCCGGATTCGGCCGCCTTCTCGATCCACTTGCGGCCTTCCACCGGATCGGGCGGGCAGCCGCGCCCCTCGATCAGCATGCGGCCGTA
>JBGAIK010000033.1:0-26856 GCA_044225615.1 Acetobacteraceae bacterium
GGACCTGAGAAGCGACTTGTTTGGCGAAGCGATGCTCCGCCTGGCCGATGCGCGCATCCGGCGCGAGATAGCGCCCACGCGGAGCGGCACATCCCGCGTAGAGCGCCCGGATCCGGGCGTCTCCCGGCGCGAAGCCGCAGCCGGGGGGCCGGCCGCCGAACTGCCCGGACCGCCGACCGCGCGCAACGACGCCGCCTGAGACCATAGGGAATCGGCACCACTTCGCCGACGACGCCCTGCCATCCTATCCCTCGTAGCGGAACGCGTCGGCAATCCGCCGCACGGTACCCGCGCCATCGACCAGCAACAGGTCAAACCGAACCCCTGCCCGTCCCCAGCCCGGATTGCGCGCCAGCAGGATTTCTGCTGCGGCGATCAGCCGCGCGCGCTGGCGCGGGCCGAGGGCGATCGCGGCTCCGGCGAGCGTGGGCCGGTGCTTGACCTCGATGATGGCGAGCAGGCCTTCCCGCTCGGCCACCGCGTCGATCTCGCCCGCCTCGGTGCGCAACCGGTGCCCCAGCACGGTCCAGCCATCCTGCCTGAGCGCGGCAAGCGCCGCCGCTTCGGCACCGACGCCGCTGGCATGGGCCCGCGCGCCGCGGCGGACCCGGGTGTTCACGAAGGCACCCGGTCCCGGCCGATCAGCGCGAGCCCTTCGGCCACCGACACGAACTCCCCGCCCGCCGACACCTTCGCGGTTCCGAACCGCGCGTCGAAAATGCGGCGCACCGCAGGCACGAAGGAAGTGCCACCGGTGAGGAAGACATGGTCGATGTCGCGCGCGCGGGTAGCCGCCTGTTCAAGCGCCCGGTCAACCGTCTCGGCCAGGCGTGCCAGGTCGCCTGCGATCCAGCGCTCGAACTCCTCGCGCCGCACAACGCGGTCCACCTTCAGCTGCTTGTGCCGGAACTGCAGGTGCGCCGTCTCCGATTGCGAAAGCGCCGCCTTCACCGAGGAGACCACCTGGTACAGCCGGTAGCCGAGCTCGTCCTCGATCAGCGAGATAAGGTTGCGCAACCGCTCGGGATGCGCCGCGGCCCGCGCGACCTCGCCGATCTCGCGCAGCGTCCTCGGGTTGCGCATGAGGCTGAGGCGGTGCCAGCGCGCGAATTGCAGGAAGTATTCGGGAGGAACCGGCAGCTCCTTGCCCATGATCGTATAGACGTCTCCCTTGCCCAGCAGCGGGGAGATCACCTGGTCGATGATGCGGAAGTCGAATACATCCCCGGCGATCCCGATGCCGGCATGGCCGAGCGGGACCACGCCCTCCCCCGGCGCGAAGCGCAGCACCGAGAAATCACTGGTCCCGCCGCCGAAATCGCCGATCAGCACGGTCGCCGCCCGATCCAGCGTGCGTGCGAACCGATAGCCGGCCCCTTCCGGCTCAAGCGCCAGTTGCACGTCGTGCAGTCCGGCTTCGGCATACGAGGCCTTCAGCCGTGCCGCCCCCAGCGCGTCGTCGGCAAACTCGCCAGCGAAGCGAACCGGCCGCCCGGCCACGATCCTCGCCCCGGCCGGGTCGATCCCGGCCTTGGCCAGCAGTTCCCGCAGGAACAGGGCGACCAGCGCCTCCAGAGTGAACGGTCGGCCGAACACCTTGGTCTCCGAGAAGCTGCCCTGCGCCAGATAGGTCTTCATCGACATCATCAGCCGGCTGTCCAGCGGATCGTCGAGATAGAAGTCGATCGCCGACGGCCCCGCCGCGTGGCGCAACCTGCCGCCGGCGCGCACCTCATCCGTCCAGAAGCAGAGCACCGAGCGGAAGAAGTCGAGCAAGGCGTCGCCCGCGGGAAAGCGTGCCGTCTCCGTGCTGCCATCGGGCCGCAGCAAGGCGACGACGCTGTTGGTCGTGCCGAAATCGATACCGATCACCGGATTCATCTGCGCCATCTCTCGCGAAGGCCGGGCGTTCAACCCGATTCGCGGCGGGGACGCAAGGGGCAATCGTTCAGGCCGCCGGCCGCACCTCCTGTTCTGCCCATTCCTTCACCAGCGCGTAGCCGACGCCGAGCAGCACCGGACCCAGGAAAATGCCCAGCAGCCCGAAGGCGAGCGCCCCGCCGAGAACGCCGAGCATGGTCAGCAGGAACGGCAACTGCGCACCGCGTGCGATGAAGAACGGCCGCACCAGCGTGTCCGCACCGCCGATCACCACCAGCCCGTACACCAGCAGGCCAATGCCCCACAGCGTCTTGCCGGTTCCCATCAGCCACAGCCCGGCAGGAATCCACACCAGGGGCGGCCCCACCGGCAGCACCGCCAGTCCGCCCGCAATCACGCCCAGCAAGGCCGCCCGCGGCACACCGCAAACATAGAGCCCGACCGCCGTCAGTGCACCCTGAACCACCGCGGTACCAAGGATGCCATAGACCACGCCGCGCACCGTCGCTCCGGTGACCGAAATCAGCCGGTCGGCCCGCGGTCCGGCAATGCGGTGCACGATCAGCGAGAGGAACTGAGCCAGCCGCTCCCCGGAGGCATAGACAAAGAAAGCCACGAACAGGGCCAGCAGGAACAGCATCACGCCGTTGGCGAGCCCCAGCAGCAGGCCGAGCCCGAATTGCGCCGCGATGCCGAAATAGGGTCGGAAGAACGTGACCATGGCGGACAGGTCGGCTGCCCAGGCGTCCCACAACCCGCCCAGCGTCGGCCCGACCACGGGCAATTCGTAGACCCAGGCCGGCGAACCAGGCAGCCCGCCGGCCAGCGCGTCCTGCACCGCCCGCTCGATCTGTGCCACGTCGCCGGCCCCGCCCGGCGCCGCCAGCGCCAACGGCAGCACCACCAGCACCGCCGTGATCCCCACCATCGCCGCGGCCGCCCCCATTCGCCCCAGCCCGAGCCTGGACTGGAGCCGGCGGTAGATCGGCCACGTCGTATAGGCCAGGATCGCTGCCCACAGCAGCGCCGACAGGAACGGGTACAGCACCACCGCGCAGCCGACCGCGACCCCGCCAAGCAGCAGCCCCATCAGCAATCGCTCGGCGTTCATCACCATCGCCCGCCAGTGTCGCGCGAGCCTATAGCCGAAGCCTGCCGCCTACCCAACCCGCCCCGCAGCCGCTAGCTTCCGCGCCAACCACGGGAGGAACGCCGATGCCGCGCCTGGCAGCCAACCTGTCCATGATGTTCAACGAGGTCCCCTTCCTCGACCGGTTCGACGCCGCCGCCAAGGCCGGCTTCCAGGCCGTGGAGTTCCTGTTTCCCTACGAATACGAGGCCGCCGAGCTGAAGCGCCGGCTGGACGCCAACGGGCTGAAGCAGGTGCTGTTCAACATGCCTCCCGGCGACTGGTCCAAGGGCGAGCGCGGCACCGCCTCCCTGCCCGGCCGCCAGGCCGAGTTCCGCGAGGGCGTGAAGAAGGCCCTCGACTATGCCGCGGCGCTCGATTGCCGGCTGATGCATTGCATGGCCGGCATCCCGCCGGCCGGCACGCCGTTCGGCACCGCGGCCGCGATGTTTGCCGCCAACGTCGCCTGGGCCGGCGAGCAGGCGCAGGCCGCCGGCGCACGGCTGTGCCTGGAGCCGATCAACCACCGCGACATGCCGGGATTCCACCTGAACACGATGGCCCAGGCCGCCGCCGTGATCGCGGCAGTCGGCGCCGACAAGGTCGGTCTGCAATTCGACATCTATCATTGCCAGACCACCGAGGGCGACATAACCAAGCGGATGGAGCTGCATCTGCCCATCATCGCCCACATGCAGCTCGCCGACGTGCCCGCCCGCAACGAGCCCGGCACCGGCGAGATCGGCTGGCCGTTCGTCTTCCGCCGCATCGACGAGCTGGGCTACCAGGGCTGGATCGGCTGCGAGTACCGTCCGGCGGGCGACACCGTCGCGGGGCTTGCCTGGCGCGGCAGGTTCGGCGTCTGAGCTATCACATTCCGAAACATCATGCTTGGAGACAGTCACGTGAAAATTGGATTCATCGGCCTTGGGATCATGGGGCGCCCGATGGCGCTGAACCTGAAGGCGGCGGGCCATGAGCTGTTCGTGCCGGATCGCCGCAGCCTCACCGACGAAGTCCGCGCCGCTGCCCATGTCCTCGGCGACGCCGCCGCCGTGACCGAGCAGGCCGAGGCAATCATCATCATGGTGCCCGATACGCCCGACGTGGAGGCCGTGCTGTTCGGTGCCCATGGCGTGGCCGAGGCGCTGACGCCGGGCAAGCTGGTGATCGACATGTCCTCGATCAGCCCCATCGCCACCAAGGATTTCGCTGCCCGCATCGCCAAGCTTGGCTGCGACTACGTGGACGCGCCGGTTTCCGGCGGCGAGGTCGGCGCCAAGGCCGCCTCGCTGACGATCATGGCCGGCGGCACCGAGGCCGCCTTCGCCCGCGCCAAGCCGCTGTTCGAGCTGATGGGCAAGAACATCACCCATGTCGGGAACGAGGCCGGCGCCGGCCAGGTGTGCAAGGTCTGCAACCAGATCATCGTCGCGCTCAACATTCAGGCGGTCAGCGAGGCGCTCACCTTCGCCAAGAAGGCGGGCGCGGATCCTGCGAAGGTTCGCCAGGCGCTCTCGGGCGGTTTCGCCTCTTCCCGCATTCTCGAAGTCCATGCCGAACGGATGATCAACCGCACGTTCAATCCTGGCTTCCGGGTCCGTCTCCATCAGAAGGATCTGAATCTGGCCCTGTCGTCGGCCAAGGAGATGGGCATGGCGTTGCCCAACACCGCCACGGCCCAGCAGATGTTTTCCGTCGTCACCGCGATGGGCGGCGGCGAGCAGGATCATTCGGCGCTGGTTCGGGCCATCGAGCTCATGGCAGGGCTGACGACGTCATAAATATGTGAGTCGTTGTCTTGAGGGATGCAACACCATTGAATTAAGGAATGACTTGTCCGCATGGTGGGGATCGGTTATGATTATGAGACGGCGCGGAGTTTTCCCTCCCGCATCTCAGGCAGCATAAAGGCCCCACCACATGCGGTTTACCGAGATCGGCCAGCAGCTCCGTGCATATCGCCTCGAGTCAGGACTGCGCGCCGAAGAGATCGCGGCACGGCTCGGGGTTTCCCGGGCGGCTCTCTACCGCTACGAAAAGGGCGAGGTGATCAAGCTCGACACGATCAAGCGCCTTGCCGAGCTGCTCAAGATCTCTCCGCTCTCCCTGCTGGGCATCGGCGTCGAATACTACAACCGTCCGGTCGGCTACCTGGAGCGGATCCGCCAGATCGAGGAAACGGCTGACCAGATGCTGCAGGTCGATGGCACGGTCTGCTACCTGACCACCACCGATGCCTATGACAACGCCTTGGCCACCGCATTGGAGGAAGCGGCCGATCAGGCAGGTCCGGATCGGGCCATCCTGCGCGCCAGCGCCGAGCAGATCCTGGGCATCCTGAGCGCGCGCAAGCGGATGTACGCCGTGCGCAAGCTCGGCATTATCAACATGATCCCCGTCACGCGCGTCCGGCAGTTCCTGGAAGTGGGGATTTCATCGGCGCTGCCGATCTCCGAGCGAACCCGGCGGATGTGTCGCGCCGCGGCGGCGGCCGAGCTGCTCCACGTGGCCGATATGATGGAGGCCGAGCCCATGGGCCTGCAATTCGGCCTGTTGCCGACATCCGAGCCCACCGCCACGTTCAAGATCCTGCGTGCGCGCGACCGCGCCACGCTGGCGGTGAACCCGTTCCGCCCCGACACGCCGCCCAACGCCACGATCGGCGTGGCCATGATCACCGGCGCCGACGAGGCCATCGCCGCCCACCAGCGCGTCGCCGAGGCGCTGTGGCGCGAGGCCGTCAAGGGCGCCCCCGCCGCCGCCCGTGTCCGCGACCTGGTGCAGGCCACCCGCAACGACTGACCCGGTCTGGCCGGGCCGTTCCTGCCGCTCTATCCTGCCGTGACGATACGGAAGGATGCGGCATGACCGAACGGCTGTTCATGGACGATGCCACCCTGGAGACCTGCGACGCCATCGTCGTGAGTGCCGGTACCGACGGAATCGTGCTCGACCGCACCGTCTTCTACGCGCGCTCAGGCGGCCAGGCCGGCGACGTCGGCGCCATCGTCTGGGAGGGCGGCACGGCCGCCATCGCCGACACGCTGAAGGGCGAAGGCGACACCATTCTCCACATCCCTGCCGCCGGCGCCGCCCTGCCCCCGCCCGGTGCCACCGTCACCGCCCGCATCGACAGCGCCCGCCGCCAGGCGCTGATGCGTATGCACACCTCGCTGCATCTGCTCTGCGCCGTGCTGCCCGGCATCGCCGTCACCGGCGGCGCGGTGAATCCCGACCGCTCGCGCCTCGATTTCGACCTGCCCAACCCGCCCACGCGGGAGGAGGTCGAGGCCAGGCTCAACGAACTCATCGCCGCCGACCACCCCGTCACCACCGAATGGGTCGACGAGAGTGTGCTCGACACCAACCCCGGCCTGGTCCGCACGCTCTCGGTCCAGCCGCCGCGCGGCACCGGCCGCCTGCGCCTGGTCCGCATCGGCGCCGGCGACGCCCCGGTCGACCTCCAGCCCTGCGGCGGCACCCATGTCGCCCGCACCGGCCTGATCGGCCGCATGGCCATCCTCAAGATCGAGAACAAGGGCAAGCAGAACCGGCGCATCATCGTCGCGCCCGCCACCTGAGCCCAACTGACGGGAGAACAACGTGGAACCGCGCAACCTGGTGTCGACGGAGTGGCTCGCCGCCGCTCTCGGCCGCCCCGACCTCGTGGTGTTCGACACCACCAAATACCTGCCCAACGAGCCGAAGGACGGCCTGACCGAGTTTCGCGCCGCACATATCCAAGGCGCCCGCTTCTTCGACATCGACGCCATCGCCGACCCCGACACCAGCCTGCCCCACATGGTGCCGAGCCCCGGTCGCTTCGCCCGCATGGTCGGCGCGCTTGGCGTATCCAATGACAGTTTCTGCGTCTTCTACGACCAGAAAGGCCTCGCCTCCGCCGCCCGCGGCTGGTGGATGATGGGCCTGTTCGGCCATGACCGCGCGGCCGTGCTCGACGGTGGGTTGCCGAAATGGATCAAGGAAGGCCGCCCGGTCGAGTCCGGCGACCCTGCGACGCCAGCCCCCGCCATTTTCCTGCCCGCCTACCGCCCCGCCCGGCTCCGCGGCGTTGGTGACCTGATGGCGAACGTAGACTCCAAGGCCGAGCTCGTCCTCGACGCCCGCGCCGGCAACCGCTTCCGCGCCGAGGTGCCGGAAATCCGCCCTGGCATCCGCGCCGGCCACATCCCCGGCAGCGCCAACCTGCCCTATACCGAGCTGCTCGCCCCCGACCAGACGCTACTGCCCGCCGATACCCTGCGCCAGAAGCTCGCCGCCGCCGGCATCGACGGCAGCCGCCCCGTCGTCACCAGCTGCGGCAGCGGCGTCACCGCCTGCATCCTCACCCTCGCCATGACGCAGGCGGGCCTGCCCCCGGGCGCCGTCTACGACGGCTCCTGGACCGAATGGGGCGGCCGCACCGACACGCCCGTGGAGACCAAGTGACCATGACCGCCGACAAGCAGCACGATATCTTCACGCGCCTCTCGCATACCGGCCGCGCCGGTACGCATGTACACGGCTTCGTCAACCCGCCGGTCCATCGCGGCTCCACCGTGCTCTACCCCACCATGGCCGACCGCCGCGCCGCCGGCGGCAAGCGGCTGGAGCAGGCGCTGATCTACGGCGTCATGGGCACACCGACCCACTGGCACCTGGAGAACGTGCTGGCCGAGATCGAGGGCGGCACCCGCTGCCAGATCGTCTCCTCCGGCCTCGCCGCCGTCACCGTGCCGCTGCTCGCCTTCCTCAATTCCGGCGACCACTTGCTGCTGCCGGACTCGGTCTACGGCCCCGCCCGCGGCTTCGCCGACAATTTCCTCAGCCGCATGGGCATCACCACCACCTACTACCACCCCTGCATCGACGCTGCGGGCATCGAGAAGCTGTTCCAGCCCAACACCACGGTGCTCTACCTGGAAAGCCCCGGCAGCCACACCTTCGAGGTGCAGGATGTCCCGGCGCTGGCCGCCGTCGCCCATGCCAGGGGCGCCAAGGTGCTGCTCGACAACACCTGGGGCATCCATTTCTTCCAGCCCTTCACCCATGGCGTGGACGTCTCGATCCAGGCGCTGACCAAATACGTCGTCGGCCACTCCGACGTCCTGCTCGGCGGCATCACCGTCAACAGCGACGCCGACTGGGAGCGCCTGCGCCTGTGCTCCAACCAGCTCGGCCAGTTCGCCAGCCCCGACGATTGCTGGCTCGCTTTGCGCGGCGTCCGCACCATGGCGGTGCGGCTGGAGCGCCAGATGCAATCCGGCCTCGAAGTCGCCGCCTGGCTCGCCCAGCGCCCCGAGGTGAAGCAGGTGCTCCACCCCGCTCTCCCCGGCGCCCCCGGCCACGACATCTGGAAGCGCGACTTCACCGGTGCCTGCTCGCTGTTCGGCGTCGTCTTCCGCCCCAATTTCAGCCCCGCCGCCGTCGATGCGATGGCCGAGTCGCTCCAGCTCTTCGGCATGGGCGCATCCTGGGGTGGCTACTAAAGCCTGGCCCGGCCCAGCGGCATCATGCCGCGAACGGCCGGCTCCGGCGACTTCGGCGGCCCGCTGCTGCGCCTGCATATCGGCCTCGAAGCTCCGGCCGATCTGATGGCCGACCTGGAGAATGGGCTCGCAATCCTCCGCGCCTATGCCGGCTGAGGACCGTCCGCACAGGCGGCGCAACAGCCTTCGGCCTCCACCGTTGCGCCGCTGACCCGGAAACCCACCCGCCCGGCCGCCTCGGCCAGCGCATGCGCCAATCCATGATCGTCCAGCTCGGTGACCTTCCCGCACTGGCGGCAGATCAGGAACTGGGCCGGATGATCGTGCCCATGGCCGTGCTCCTCGACGCAACCGACAAAGGCTGAAAGCCGTTCGAGACGATGCACGAGACCCTGTTCCAGCAGGAAGTCGAGCGCCCGGTACACCGTCGGCGGTGCTGCAGCCCCGCGACGGCCGCGCAGCCGCTCGAGCAGGTCGTAGGCACCGGTCGGGCTGTCTGCTTCCAGGATCAGACCCAGCACCTGCCTGCGCAACCCGGTGAGTCGCGCCCCCCGCCCTTCGCACAATGCCTCAGCCCGATCGAGCAGGGCCGACGTGCGGGCGGAGAAATCGTCAGCAGCGGGTTCTGTCCTGGCGGCCATGAACCCAACATAGTGGGCCCGGGTGGCTTTGTTGACTCCCGCCCACTTCCCGCACAGGACACGCCATGGACAAGGTTCTGGACGCCATCGCCTTCGACGCCAACGGCCTCGTGCCCGCCATCGCCCAGCAGCATGACACCGGCGAGGTGCTGATGATGGCCTGGATGAACCGTGAGGCGGTCGCCGAGACCCTCGCCACCGGCCGCGTCTGCTACTTCTCCCGCAGCCGCAACCGGCTCTGGCGCAAGGGCGAAAGCTCCGGCCAGCAGCAGCGCCTGGTCGAACTGCGGCTGGACTGCGACGGCGACACCATCCTCGTGCTCGTCGACCAGCAGGGCGTCGCCTGTCACACCGGCCGCCGCGACTGCTTCTACCGCGCCGCCCGCGATGGCGCCCTGGTCGAGATCGCCGACCCGCTGATCTCGCCCGACGCGCTGTACGGCCACACCCATGCCTGACGCCGTCCCGCTCACCCTGCTCACCGGCTTCCTCGGTGCCGGCAAGACCACGCTGCTGAACGCGCTGGTCCGCCGCCCGGAGCTCGCCGGCACCGCCGTGCTGGTCAACGAGTTCGGCGAGATCGGTCTCGACCACATCCTGATGGACAAGATCGACGACACCACTGCCCTGCTTCCCTCCGGCTGCCTCTGCTGCGCCGTGCTCGGCGACCTCTCCCGTGCCCTGCGAGACCTGCTGCCCCGTGTCCAGTCGGGCGAGGTCCGCCGCGTCGTCGTCGAAACCACCGGCCTCGCCGATCCTGCCCCGATCGTGCAGACCTTGATGAGCGACGTCTCCGTCGCTTTCCGCTTCCGCCTCGACGGCATCGTCACCGTGGTGGACGCGGTGCATGCCATGTCCCAGCTCGACGCCCATGCCGAGGCGGTCCGCCAGGTCGCAATGGCCGACCGCATCGTGCTGAGCAAGACCGACCTCGCCACCGACACGACAGCGCTGCGCGCACGCCTGCGCGCCCTCAACCCCGGTGCCCCCGTCCTCGTCGCGGACCACGGCGCCATAGACCCGGCCGCCATTCTCGATGCCGGCCTGTTCGATGCCACGGGCAAGATCGGCGACGTGCGCAAATGGCTCGACGAAGCGGCCTTCGCCGCCGCCCCCGCCGGCACCCGTGACCCCAACCGGCACGACGCCCATATCCAGAGCTTCTGCCTCACCTATGACGAGCCGCTGCACTGGCAGGGCATCGGCACCTGCCTGGAAATGCTGGTCGGCACCCGCGGCGAGAGCCTGCTGCGCGTCAAGGGCATCCTGAATCTGGTCGGCCAGTCCCGCCCCGTCGCCATCCACGGCGTGCAGCACATGTTCCACGAGCCGCTGCTGCTGGAGAAATGGCCCGACGGCGACCCGCGCACCAGCCGCATCGTGTTCATCACCCGCGACCTCGACCGCGCCACCGTCGAAGCCGGGCTCGCGGCCTTCGAAGCTGCTGCGCGCGCCGTCTGACCTGGCGTAGGCTGCTCCCGCACGACGGGAGCCGACCATGGACGCCGATTTCGACCGCCACCTGATACGCTACGGCATGAACTTCGTCCCGCGCCTGATCGCCCGGGCGCGCGGCACCCTGCTCTGGGACACCGACGGCCGCGAGATCCTCGATTTCACCTCCGGCCAGATGTGCGCGAACATTGGCCATAACCATCCGCGCATCCTCGCCGCCATCGCCCGCGCCGCCGAGGGCGCTTTGCATCTCTATTCCGGCATGCTCGGCCCCGCCGTGGTTGAGCTGGCCCGTCGTCTCGCCGCCCTGCTGCCGCCGGAACTGCAACGCTCGATGTTCCTCTCCACCGGCGGCGAGGCCAACGAGGCCGCGTTGCGCATGGCCAAGCTGCACACCGGCGGGTTCGAGGTCGTCGGCCTCAGCGGCTCCTGGCACGGCATCACCGCTGGCGCCGCCGCGAGCACCTATACCGGCGGTGCCCGCCGCGGCTACGGCCCGACCGTGCCCGGCACCATCGCCATCCCCGCCCCCAACGCCTATCGCTGCCCGGTCCGCCACTGCGCCGGCACCTGCGACACCACCTGCATGGATGTCGGCTTCGACATGGTGGACGCTCAATCGACCGGCGCCCTCGCCGCCGTCATCGCCGAACCGGTGCTGAGCACCGCCGGCATGATCGTCCCGCCGCCAGGCTATTTCCCCAAGCTCAAGCGGAAATGCGAGGAGCGCGGCATGATGCTTGTGCTCGACGAGGCGCAGACCGCCTTCGGCCGCCTTGGCACCGATTTCGCCTTCCAGCGCATGGGCGTGGTGCCGGATTTCCTCACCCTCTCCAAATCCCTCGGCGGCGGCCTCGCCCTCGCCGCCACCGTCACCTCCGACGCGATCGAGGCCGACTGCCACGCCAAGGGCTTCGTCCACGTCACCTCCCATATCTCGGACCCGCTACCCGCCGAGGTCGGCCTCGCCACGCTCGACGTCACCGCGGAGGATCAGCTCGGTGCCCGCGCCGAACGCATCGGTGCCCGCCTCCGCGCCGGGCTGGAGGCGCTCCAGCAGCGCTACGAGTTCATCGGCGACGTGCGGGGCGTCGGCCTGCTGCTCGGGGTGGAGATCGTCAAGGACCGCCACTCCAAGGAACCCGACGGCGTTCGCGGCCGCGCCATCACCCACAAGGCCATGGAGCTCGGCCTGTCGATGAACATCTCGGGCACCACTTCCTCCGCCGGCGCCAGCACCGCCGTCTGGCGCGTCGCCCCGCCGCTGACCACCACCGAGGAGGAGATCGACCGCGGCCTCGCCATCCTGGAGGACGCGATCCGCGCGGTCCTGGCCGACGGCGACCGGGCCTTGTGACCCCGCCACGCCTTCCATAAGAAGGCCCGGACAGGAGGCGCCCGCGATGAACACGCTGCACCGGCTATTCGACCTCTCCGGCCGAGTGGCACTCGTGACCGGCGGCTCGCGCGGCCTCGGACTGCAGATCGCCGAGGCGCTCGGCGAGTTCGGCGCCAGCGTGATCCTTGCCGCCCGCAAGCAGAACGAGCTAGACGAGGCCGTCGCCCATCTGACCGCGCAGGGCGTCACCGCCGCCGCCATCGCCGCCGACCTGCGCACGCCGGACGCCGCGCAGGCCCTGGCCGACGCCGCGATGGCGCGCCACGGCCGCATCGACATCCTGGTCAACAATGCCGGCGCCACCTGGGGCGCCGCGGCACAGGACCACAAGCCCGAGCACTGGCGCCGCGTGATGGACGTGAACGTGGACGGACTGTTCTACCTCACCCAATCCGTCGCCCGCATCGCCATGATCCCGAAACGCGCCGGCCGCATCATCAACATCGCCTCCATCGCCGGCCTCAAGGGCCACCACCATTCCGGCACGCCGACCATCGCCTACAACACGTCGAAAGGCGCCGTGGTCATGTTCACCAAGGCGCTCGCCGCCGAATGGGGCCAGTGGGGCGTCACCGTGAATGCCATTGCCCCGGGCTGGTTTCCCTCGAAGATGACCCAGGGCACGCTCGCGGTGCATGGCGCGGATTTCGCCCAACGCGCCCCGCTCGGCAAGCTGGGCGGCCCGGATGACCTGAAAGGCGCCGCCCTGCTCTTCGCGAGCGATGCCGGCGGCCACATCACCGGCCAGGTGCTCGCCGTTGACGGCGGCGTCACCGCGATCTGAAAAAAGGAAACGCGCCATGACCGAGATCTACATCGTCGCCGGCACCCGCACCGCGGTTGGCACATTCGGGGGCACGCTCAAGGACGTCACCCCCAGCACCCTCGTCGCCCACGTCACCGCCGAGGCGGTGCGCCGCAGCACCGTCGCCCCCGACCAGATCGGCCTCGCCGTTTTCGGACAGGTAGTGCAGACCGAACCGCGCGACATGTACATATCGCGCATCGCCGTCATCGAGGGCGGCCTGCCGCAGGAAACCCCGGCACTGACCGTGAACCGCCTCTGCGGCAGCGGCCTCCAGGCCATCCTTACCGCAGCCAACGCGATCCGCGCCGGCGAAGCGGAGGTCGCAGTGGCCGGCGGCGTCGAATGCATGTCCCGCGCGCCCTACCAGGTCCCGGCCGCGCGCTGGGGCCAGAAGATGGGCGATACCACCTTCCTCGACACGCTCAACGGCGCGCTGAACGACCCGTTCCACCGCATCCTGATGGGCGTCACTGCCGAGAACCTGGCCGAAAGCCACCAGATCACCCGCGACCAGCAGGACGCGCTCGCGCTGGAAAGCCATCGCCGCGCGACCCGCGCGATCCGCGAAGGCCGCTTCAAGGACCAGATCACGCCCATCGAGGTGAAGACCCGCAAGGGCGTCCAGGCCTTCGACACCGACGAGCACGTCCGCCTCGACGCCAAGGCCGAGGATTTCGCTGGCCTGCGCACCGTGTTCAAGAAGGACGGCACCGTCACCGCCGGCAACGCCTCCGGCATCAATGACGGCGCCGCTGCCGTGGTGCTTGCGAGCGGCGAGGCGGTGAAGCGGCTCGGCCTCACGCCCCTGGTCCGCATCGTTTCGGCCGGCCATGCCGGCGTCGACCCGGCCTATATGGGCATCGGCCCCGTCCCCGCCTCGCGCACCGCGCTCGCCAAGGCCGGCATCGGGGTCGGCGATCTCGACGTGATCGAGGCCAACGAGGCCTTCGCCGCCCAGGCCTGCGCCGTCGCCAAGGACATGGCGTTTGATCCGGACAAGGTGAACCCCAACGGCAGCGGCATCTCCCTCGGCCACCCGGTCGGCGCCACCGGCGCCATCGTCACGGTGAAGGCGATGTACGAGCTGGCCCGCACCGGCGGCAGATACGGCCTGGTCACGATGTGCATCGGTGGCGGCCAGGGCATTGCGGCGGTCATCGAGCGCGTCCACTAGCTTGGAGAGCGTTCTCGCCGCCGACCTCGGCGGCACGTCGCTGCGTGTGGCCAGGGTGGCGCGATCCGGCGCCGTCCTGGCCCAGGCCGCCCGCCCCCACTCGATCGGCGAGGAAGCCGACGCGCTCGGCTGGTGGCACATGCTGTGCGACGCCATTGCGGAAGTCGGCACCACGGGCGTCCGCGCCGTCTGCATCGGCGGCTTCACCCGCAGCCAGGTCCTGGTCGACGCCAGTCTCCAACCTGTCCGCCCCGCCCAGTGCTTCCCCGATGCCCGCGCCACCCCCGTCGAAGGCGCCGCCGACGGCACCTGGATGGCCATGACCGCCTTCCATCCCGTCGCCCGTCTCGCCTGGGCCGCAAGCCACGACCCGGCCGCCTTCGCCCGCGCCCGCCACCTCCTCCAGCCCGCCGAATTCCTCGCCGCCCGCCTGACCGGCCGTCTCGCCGCCGACCGCATCGCGAATTCCTGGGCCATCGACCGCGAAACCGGTGCCGTCACCACCGAGCCTCTGCGCCGGGCCAATCTCGACCCCACTCTGCTGCCCGAACTGCTCCCCCCAGGCACCAATCTCGGCCCCGCCCACGCCCTCGGCCTGGACGGCATCCCGGTCTTCTCCGGCTCGATGGACACCTGGGTCGCCACCGTCGGCGCCGGCATCGGCGCCCCTGGTGACGCCTACGTGATCGCCGGCACCAGCGATGCCGGCGGCGTCCTCACCGCCACTCCCGAATTCCGCCCGGGCCTCGTCACCCTCCCCTGGGGCGACGGCGTCTTCCACACCGGCGGCCCCAGCGCCGCCGGCGGCGCCTGCATTGTCTGGGCCGCCCGCCTGCTCAACCTCCCCGACCCCGCCGCGCTGGTCGCCCTCGCCGCGCCCACGCCATCCCATCCACCCCTGCTCTTCCTCCCCGCCCTGATCGGCACCCGCGCGCCCCACTGGCAGCCGCAGGCCCGCGGCGCCCTGCTCGGCCTCGACGCCGCCCACACCCCGTCCGACATCGCCCGCGCCGTCCTGGAAGGCATCGCCTTTGCCGACCGCGACCTCCACGGCGCCCTCCCCGCCACCCGCATCGTCATCGCCGGCGGCGGGGCCTCCGACCGTGCCTGCCAGATCCGCGCCGATGTGCTGGGCCGCCCCCTCGCCCGCATCCCGGGCGAGCCCGGCCTCGCCGGCGCCGCCATCCTCGCCTGGACCGGACTTGGCGCCTATCCCTCAATCGCCGAGGCCCAATCCGCCATGGTCCGCCCCGACCGCCTGTTCACACCCGCAACTTCCGTGGAGTATGAACCCCTCTACGCGGCATATAGCCGGGCGGCGGGGGCCATGACGATCCTGGCGGAAATGGCATGAGCGCGGAGCAACGCGCGCTGATCGGGCGCTACGGCACCGCCTTCGCCGCGCTCGCCGTCTTCATCTTCTTCGCCCTTGCCGCCGCGAATTTCCTGGCCGCCGGCAACCTGCTCGGCATCGCCAAGCAGGCCAGCCACATCGCGATCCTCGGCATCGGCTTCTCTCTCGCCCTGACCGCCTCCGAGCTCGATCTCTCTTTCGCCAACCTCGCCTCGTTGGCCGCCGTCGCCACCGGCATTCTCGTCCATGCCGGCCAGCCTCCCTTGCTCGCCATCGCCGCCGGCCTCGCCGTCGGCCTCACCGGCGGACTCGCCAACGGCCTCGTGGTGACATTGCTCAAGGTCCCGTCCCTGATCGCCACCCTCGCCATGGCCGCCATCGCCAACGGCCTCGCCTTCATGCTCACCGGGGGCGTCTCGGTGGTCGGCCGCTGGCCGGCAGCGTTCACCGATCTGGGCCGTGGCACGCTGCTCGGCCTGCCCGCCTTGGTCTGGTGGATGGCCGGCACCGTCGTCCTTGCCATTCTCCTGCTCAAGCAGACCCGCATCGGCTTCCGGCTGCTCTGCACCGGCGAGTCGGTCAGCGCCGCCCGCCTCGCTGGCCTGCCCGTCCGCCGCCTCAAGCTGCTCGGCCTCGTCCTGTCCGGACTCTGCGCCGGCCTCACCGCCGTCCTGCTCACCGCCAGCCTCTCCTCGGCCGCGCCCAACATGGCCGGCGACTTCCTGCTCACCGCCATCGCCGCGGTCATGCTCGGCATGACCATGTTCGAGCCCGGTCACCCCAACATTCCCGGCACGCTGGTCGGCGCGCTCACCATCGGCATGCTCGGCAACGGCCTCGTCCTTCTCGGCGCCCCCTACTACGTCCAGGACATCGCCCTCGGCTTCATCATCATCGGCTCCGTCGCCGCCTCCGCCAGCGTGCTGACCCGGGCCGCCTTCGAAACATAAGGGAGACCCCGATGCGCCATCTGCTGCTCCTGCTCCTGCTGCTCACCCCCATCACCGTGCAGGCCAAGCCGCTCAATATCGGCATCGTTGCCTTCCAGATGTCCTCCGAGACCCATGCCCGGGCCGCCAACGCGGCCGAAGCCGCGGCCAAGGCCCTCGGCTGGAAGACCACGCTGCTCAATTCCCGCGGTTCCATCCCCGAAAGCGCGGCCCAGATCGAGAACCTGGTCTCCGCCAAAGTCGATGCGATGGTGCTCTGCATGACCAAGCCGGTGGAGCTCGACGCCCAGCTCGCCGCCGCCAAGGCGGCGCGCATCCCGGTCATCACCATCGCCAGCGGAACCAGCCCCCACACCCTGTTCGACATACAAGCCAACGAGTACCAGGTCGGCTCCGACGCCACGCTCTATCTGATGAACCTGCTCAACTACCGCGGCGCCATCCTGACCGAGCGGTTCGAGGGCAATCTCGCCACCCGCATCCGCGGTCGCATGCTCGACGCCGTGCTGGCCGAGAACAGCGCCGTGAAGGTCCTCGCCAGCCATTCGATGGCCCGCACCGCCACCTGGCAGGAAGACGTGCGCGCAGGCATGGGTGCCCTGCTCCAGCGCGAAGCCGGCAAGTTCCAGGGCATCTGGGCCAGCTTCGACGGCCAGGCCTTCGTCATCGACGACCTGCTGCAGCAGGCCGGCGTCCGAAAGAACCAGATCCCGGTCGTCAGCATGGATGGCGGGCAGGAAACCTTCGCCCGCATCCGTGACCCCAGGAGCACCATCGTCGCCACCGTCGCCGTCCCCTTCGAGCTCATGGGCAAGAAGGCCATCGCCTATCTCGACGACACCGTCGCCAACGGCGCCAACCGCGACTACCCCGCCCCCGGCCCCTATCTCCTGGTCCCGGCGGTGCTGGTCGATCGCACGAACGTTCCGCAGGCCGGCCAATGGCCCTGGTAGGTCCGCTCCTCCAGCTCCGCGGCGTCGGCAAAAGCTTCGGCCCCGTCCGCGCTCTGGCGGGCATCGATCTCGACGTCAACCGCCGCGAGGTGCTCGGCATCTGCGGCGACAACGGCGCCGGAAAGTCCACCCTCATCCGTATCCTCGCCGGCGCCGAGCAACCGAGCGAGGGTACGCTGGTGATCAATGGCGAGCCGGTGCGCTTCCGCTCTCCTGCCGACGCACTCGCCCGCGGCATCGCGACCACCTACCAGGACCTCGCCCTCGCCCCGCGCCTGTCCATCGCCCAGAACGTATTCATGGGCGGCGAGCTCCTCCGCCAACCGGAATTCCTCGGCATCCTCGACAAGCCGCGCATGCGCGAGGAAGCCGCTCGCTATCTGGATCGCTTCGGCTTCGCCGGCATCGACATGGACCGTCCGGTCGGCGATCTTTCCGGCGGCCAGCGCCAGGCCGTCGCCCTCGCGCGCGCACTCCGTTGGCGCGCCCGCATCGTCATCATGGACGAGCCAACCGCCGCCCTCGGCGTCGCCGAAAGCCGCCAGGTGCTCGACCTGATCGCCCGGCTGCGCGCCGAAGGCGTCACCATCATCCTCGTCAGCCACGACATGGACGATGTCGTCGCCACCACCACCCGCATCGTGGTGCTCAAGAAGGGACGCAAGGCCGGCGAGATGGAAACCGCGCGTGCGGACGCCCGAAAGCTCGCCGAGGCGATCATGACCGGCGTCGTCGAAGCCCAACCCCCACCGGCCCCGTTCCCGATCGATAACGATGACGAGATGATGGATGAACAGCTCGGCTGACCGCGCCTTCGCCCCCGCGCAGGACGCCATCGCCGCCGGCCGCATCCCCGGCGCCGTCCTCGGTGTCCTCGACCCCGACGGCAAACGCAGCGTCACCTTCGCCGGCCACCGCCAGCTCGAACCAAGCCCCGAACCCATGGCGCGTGACACCTGGTTCGACCTCGCCTCCCTCACCAAGGTCGTTTTCACCACCACTGCCATCCTGCGCCAGGTCGAGCTCGGCCGCATCACCCTCGACGACCCACTGACCGTCGCAATCCCCGACCTGCGCCAATATGACGTCGCGGGTGCCGCCGAACGCCGGCTCACCTTTCGCCACTGCCTGTCCCACCGCACCCATCTGCCAGCAGTCGAGCCGCTCTACACCTACGGCCAGGACCCGGCCGGTTTGCGCGCCTTCGTCCTGCAACGCGAATGGCGCGCCGGTCCCCCGGTCTATTCGGACATCAACTTCATCCTGCTCGGCATCGCTCTCGAGCGCCTGGCCGGCCAGCCCCTCCAAGCACTTGCCACCGACGGCTTCACCTTCGGCGCGGATGCAGCAAGCTGTGCCGCGACGGAACGCTGCACCTGGCGCGGCCGCGTCATGCGCGGCCAGGTCCATGACGAAAACGCTTACGCCCTCGGCGGCGCATCCGGCCATGCCGGCCTGTTCGGCACGGCGGACCTGCTCCTCGATTTCGCAATGGGTCTGCTCGACGGCAGCGTTCTCTCTCCCGCCTCCATCACCGCCCTGCGCACCCGCCAGGGTCCCACCCGTGGCCTCGGCTGGGAGCTCGCCTACGAAGGCTGGTCCGGCGGCAACGCCTGCTCCCCCGACACGATCGGCCACACCGGCTTCACCGGCACCGGCCTGTGGATCGACTTCACCCGCCGCCGCGCCTGGACACTGCTGACCAACCGTGTCCACCCTACCCGCCATGCCGATAGCGGCATCGCCCCGCTGCGTCAGACTGTCGGCGCGCGGGTCTGCGACTGACCCGGCACCGCGTCGATTTCCTGCTCGGCTTGGCCCGCAACGAGCGCCTGGCCGTCGGGATCGCACCCAGGATGTACCAGGCACGGGCGGATGCCGAGACCTCCTTCACGCCAGCCCGACACTTCCAACGCTGCCCCCCGGGCCCGCTCAGGCCACCCCGGGATTGACCCCAAGGCACGAGCGGTAGAACTGCTCCGAAATGAACTCCGGGCGCTTGTAGAGCCCCTTGATCCAGCTCGCGAGCATGCACAGCTCCTCAAGCTTCAACACTTCATCGAGCGTGCCTGCCGGAAAGCGGATGCCGAACGACTGCGCGATCGTGCCGAGCACCTCCTCCACCTGCTCGATCGACAGCCCGAGTTCGGTCTCCAGCAAGGCGCCACGCACGAGCTGGCCCTCATCGATGCCATACTCGTCGCGCATCAGCTTCACGATCCAGCGGAACATGTTCATCCAGTTCTTCACGTCGTCCGCCGGCCGAAGCATCGTTCCCGGACTACCCTGCCCCGTGGAACTGCCAGAATGGTCACGCGCGGATGACGGGCTGGTTAATGCCAGCCGCACTCCATCGTTCAGCGCATCACGGACCGGATGCATCGCCACCGGAAAGCGCGGATCGGCCGACGGCCGAGCCTTGCGCCGATCATTGCCTGGGACCGCCCACACCCCTGTTGTCACCGCCCCGGCTGCCCATGCCTGCCGGCAGTCCGTCCGCCGCGCCGCGGCCCGGCCCGGATAGCCCTGCAGGAGCAAGGCCCGATGGTCCCGGCATGGCAGCCGGGTGTGCCATTGCCGGTGCAGGCGAGACTGCCTGCGGTGCCTGGTACGGCTGGCCGCCGCTACGCTCTCTGCCTTCCGCGCGCAATCGGACGGCTGTCATCCCGCCCTCAGGATCAATCACGAGTTCCACCTGCGCGACAACCATCGGCAGCGGCACGTCCAATCCGGGTGCCGGCCGGACCAACGGAGCCTGCCCCAGGCGCAAGCCCCCCTGCTCCGCACTCACGAAAGCCTCGGCAACGACGCGCCGGAACCGGGCGCCGAACGGCAAGGCCGGTTCCACCACCGCGTTTTCGACACGCAGCTCACCGGCCGCATAGCTCCCGGCAAGCGTCGCCATCCTGCCCTCGGGCAGATCGGAGGGCCCGCTCAGCCTGGCATTGCCGAGCCACAGCGTGCCGTTGCGGCGCTCCACCAGCCCGGTCACACGCGTGGCGCCCGTCTGCACTGCATCCAGCCGGCTGGCCACGATGACGGCATCCGGGCGCCGCAAGCCGCTGACGGCGACATAGGCGCCCGGCCGCGCGAATGCAGCGAAGTCGGGCGGCACCGCGACGGCCTGGCCGGCAATTCGCGCCACGCCGCCCCCGGCAGTCTCGACTTCGCCGATCACGACATGGTGCACCACGAGGCGCAACGCACGCAGCAACGCTCCACGCCCGGATTCAGCCGTCGCGATCGAAACCACCTGCCCGACCCGCAAGGCATCGGGCGTGCCCGGCTTGCCGTCGATCTCGAGCTTTGTCGTCCCGTCGAGCGCCACCTCGATACCGTTCACACAGACCCGGCCGACCGACGTGACGGTGCCGACAATGCCGGTCCCGCCAATTCCCCGGTCCTCGCCAGTCAGCCCGGTGCCGCCGATGCCGCGGTCTCCGCCGCAGCCATCGGCCAGCGATGCAGGCACAGTCTCGCCTGCGCAGCTGCAAAGCACCCCGAGGGCGACCACGGAGGCCAGCCACACCAAGCGGCTCACGACGGCTCCCCCGGCAGATCTTCGGCCGTGAACAGATAGACGCCGAGGTTCACCCGTCGCGTGGCGCCGGCCTCCCAGGTCCCACGTTGCAGCAGTTCCAGCGCCGCCCGGTTCACAGCAACCAGCATCTCCTGCGCCGCCGCCCGGCCGATCGCCTCGAGTTCCGCGGCAACCGGCTCCGGCAGCCTGTCGTAGTGAACGCTCCGCTCCATGAACGGCGGCGGAGCCTGGGTCACGTTGGCGGCCGCTGCTGCCAGATGGTCGTGCAGGTTCCGGGCGAAATAGTGCAGCTGCGCATGCTGCCCCGGCGGCGGGATGAAGGCGGCCGCATTGAGCACGACGAGTTCACCATCCATGCGCACGAGCCCCTGGCTGAGCCACTCATCCAACACCGCGCGGGGCCGGACGTCGGTGGTGACGGATGCCACCAGGGCATCGAACGAGGCCGGCCCGGACCGGGCCAGGGGGCGAGGCCGCCCGCTGCCGTCGATCCAGGGCTCTGCCCCAAGCCACGACGCAATGATTCGGCTGCCACGCGTGACAACCGCCGGGGCGGCGGCCGGCTGCGGTGGCGGATCGAGGCGCAGGCGCCGGATCTCCTTGCGATGCACGCCAGTCCGCAGGCTGATCCGGCTGTCGCTGCGCCGCCGCTCCGCCGGCGGCAGGTCGCCATGCGCGATCTCCACGTAGAGGCCACGCAGCAGGTCCGCCAACACAGGATAGGTCACGCCGCAGCGCATCAGCATCCGAACAAGCGGACGCAGCAGGCGGGAGAGGGCCGGCACCATGGCTTCTGCGGCGGGCGGGGGCGTGGCCAGGTCATTCTCCATGCCCCCGCGGTAGCACATCTGAGTGAGTGGGAAAATAGCCCACAAACCTTCGGGAACTTCTTGACGTGGGAAACCTTCCCACGCAACAAGAGGGTTCCAACCCGAGGATGCCATGCCAAACCCCCGGCCCACGCCCGTCACCCACGCCTTGCCCTGGCGCCTGCCGCTGGCCCTCGTGCTTGCCGCCGCAGCCCTGGCCGGCCTTCCCGGGCGGCTTGCCGATCAGGACTGGCTCGAATCGCTGCTGCCGGCCCCGGGCCTTGCAGCGACCGTACTGTTCGTCGCGGCAGCCGGATTGCTGGTGGCAACCATGATCGCCGCCGTTGTGCTCGAGCAGTCCGAGGGACGAAACGTGCCGCGCGCAGCAAGGTTCCGCTCCCGCGCTGCCACGTCGCCTCCGGTATTGGGGGTGCCACTGACACTGCCCAGCAGCGTTGCCGCGGCGGCGCCGGGAAGCCATGCGGTGCGGCTTACCTATCGGCCCGCGCTCGCGGCACCCGCGATGGAAGGTCCTCACGGTATCGGTCTGCCCGTGCTTGCCCCTGCAGCCGGCACCATCCTGCGCGCGGTCGATGGACATCATGACTTCCATCCCGCCGCAGACTGGGGCAACCAGGTGCTGATGCAGCTCGACGATGGCGCCTATCTGCGTCTGGGAAGCCTCGCGTGCGGCAGCGTTGCGGTACGTCCGGGCCAGCATGTGCGCGCCGGCTTCCTTCTCGCTGGCTGCGGCTGCGCCCAGGGCAGCGATGCGTCAGCGCTGCTGATGCAGGTGCAGGACGACCCGCGTGAGGGCGCGACGGCGCGCCCGTTCCGATTTAGCAACTTCATCGAGTTTGCACCGGCTGGTCCGCGTTGGATCGAGGAGGCCGCCCCCAGTCCCGGCGCCGTCATTCGCGGCGTGCGCCCAATCGCTGCTTGATCGGCACGAACCCTCCGCCCGGCCCGGGTTGTGCTGCAGTGCGATAGGCCTATCCTCCCTGTTGCACGACCCCAGGGCGCACAATGAACGCACCGTTCGAACCCTCGATGCTGACGGAATCCAGGTTTGCCATCGGCCAGCCGGTGGCTCGCAAGGAGGATCCGACGCTGCTGCGCGGGCAGGGATGGTACGCGGATGACGTGAATCACCCGCGCCAGCTTCATGCCGTGATGGTGCGCAGCCGGATAGCCCATGGCCTGCTGCGGGGCGTGGACCTCGCTGCCGCACGTTCGATGCCCGGCGTCCATGCCGTGATCACGGCGTCCGACCTCGACGCCGCCGGGGTCAAGAACATGGCTGCGGCAATCGCCAGGAATCGCGATGGCAGCGACAACTCCCGCCCGGCGCAGCGCCCACTCGCCACCGATCGCGTGCGCTATGTGGGCGAGCCGATCGCCATGGTCGTGGCCGAGACCAGACAATTGGCAAAGGACGCCGCGGAATCGGTGTTCGCCGACATCGATCCGCTGCCCGCCGTCACCTCGGCAAGTGCCGCGGCCGCGCCGGGAGCGCCGCAGTTGCACGATGCCGCCCCCGGCAATGTCTGCCTCGATTTCCACTACGGCGACACCGAAAGGGTGAACGCGGCCTTCGCCATCGCCGCGCATGTCACGACACTGTCGCTGCGGAACAACCGCATCGTGGTCTGCGCCATGGAGCCACGCTCGGCGATCGGTGAGTACGAAAACGGGCGCTACGTGCTGCGGCTGGGCTGCCAGGGCACGTTCGGTATGCGCAATGGCATCGCCGCCGTGATGGGCGTCAAGCCAGCGAAGGTGAAGGTGCTGACCGGCCATGTCGGGGGCAGCTTCGGCATGAAGGCGTCGGTCTACCCCGAATATGTCTGCGCCCTGCATGCCGCCCGCATTCTCGGCCGTCCGGTAAAGTGGACCGACGAGCGTTCCGACAGCTTCCTCTCGGACAGCCATGGCCGCGACCACGAGATGACCTGCGAACTGGCGCTGGCGGCCGACGGCGCATTCCTGGCCCTGCGTGTCACCGGCTTCGGGAACCTCGGCGCCTGGCTGAGCAATGCGACGGTGATTCCGCCAACGATGAACACGGTCAAGAACATCATCGGCGTCTACCGCACGCCGCTGGTGGAAGTGTCCACACGCTGCATGTTCACCAATACCACGCCGGTCGGTGCCTATCGCGGCGCGGGACGGCCCGAAGGCAACTACTACATGGAGCGCCTGGTCGAGACGGCGGCGCGCGAGATGGGCGTTGACCCGATCTCATTGCGACGACGCAACCACATCGCTCCAGACGCGATGCCCCATGCCGCCCCCTCCGGCATGCTCTACGACAGCGGCGAGTTCGCGACCGTGCTCGACAAGGCGCTCGCCGCCGCCGACTGGGACGGATTTCCCGCCCGCAGGGCCGCGAGCCGCCGCGACGGCAGGGTCCGGGGGCGCGGAATCGGCCAGTATCTCGAAGTCACTGCACCCGCAGGCAGCGAGAACGGCGGCATCCGTTTCGACGAAGACGGCGGCGTCACCATCATCAGCGGCACGCTCGACTACGGCCAGGGCCACGCCACCCCGTTCGCCCAGGTGCTGTGCGACCGGCTCGGTGTGCCGTTCGAGAAGGTGCGGCTGCTGCAAGGGGACTCCGACGCGCTGGTCACCGGCGGCGGCACCGGCGGCTCGCGCTCGATCATGCAGGGCGGCGGCGCCATCGCCGAGGCGAGCGGACTGGTGATCGAGAAGGGCCGCAAGGCCGCAGCCCATGTGCTGGAGGCGGCCGAGGCCGATATCGAATTCTCTCGTGGCCGCTTCACCATCGCCGGCACCGATCGCGGCATCGGCATACTGGAGCTGGCCGCGACGCTGCGCGCCACCCCTGCCCTGCCCGAAGGCGTGCCCGAAACGCTCGACGTGAACCACGCCTTCAAGGGCGTGCCCTCGGCCTTCCCGAACGGCTGCCACATCGCCGAGGTGGAGCTGGACCCCGAGACCGGGGAGATCGAGCTGGTGACCTATGTCACCGCGAACGATTTCGGGGTGCTGGTGAACCCGATGCTGGTGGAAGGCCAGGCGCATGGCGGCATCGCCCAGGGGCTGGGCCAGGCGCTGCATGAGAGCGTGGTCTATGACGAGGAAGGGCAGATCCTGACCGGCTCCTACATGGACTACCGCATCCCCCGCGCCGGCGACCTGCCTGCGCTGGGCTTCCTCAGCCACCCGGTGCCCGCCCGGACCAACGGGCTCGGCGCCAAGGGCTGCGGCGAGGCGGGCTGCGCCGGGTCGCTGCCGGCTGTGATGAACGCGGTGGTGGACGCGCTGGCGGAATTCGGCATCCGCCATATCGACATGCCGGCCACCCCGCTGCGCGTGTGGGAAGCCATCCGGGCGGCGCGGGGCTGACACGCGGCAACGCTATTGCGAGTCAGTCGCAGTTACTCTAATCAGGCATCGTCCCCGCCCGGAAGATCGCCCGCGTGTATATCTGCATCTGCAACGCGCTGACGCACCGCCACGTGAAGCAGGCGATCGACGAGGCCGGTTCGGCCCGGCCGGCGGAAGTCTACGCCGCCTGCGGCTGCCGCGCCCAATGCGGCAGTTGTGTGAAGAAATTGCTGAACCTCCTGCGGGAAGCCGAGCCGGAGCCTCAGGGCGCCGATTGACTGGACCATTCCGGCCTGGACGTCATAAAGTCCCGACCCCTCTGGTCGGGAGTTTGCTATGCTGCGTGACCCCAAGGTCGTCGAACATCTGAACACCCAGCTCACCAACGAGCTGACGGCGATCAACCAGTATTTCCTCCATGCCCGCATCCTCCAGCACTGGGGGGTGACGAAGCTCGGCCAGCACGAATACGGCGAATCGATCGAGGAGATGAAGCACGCCGACGAGCTCATCAAGCGCATCCTGTTCCTCGACGGCCTGCCCAACGTGCAGCGGCTCGACCCGATCTCGATCGGGGAGACGGTTGAGGAGATCCTGAAGTCCGACCTGGCGCTGGAGGAGAAGGCCTGCACCGACCTGCGCCAGGGCATCGCGTATTGCGAGTCGGTGCGGGACTATGTCTCCCGCGACCTGCTGGCGACCATCCTGGAGAACGAGGAGGAGCACATTGACTTCCTCGACCGCCAGTTCGACCTGATCAAACGGATCGGAATCGAGAACTACATCCAGCTCAACGCGGCGGCGGCGCCCGACCAGGAGTAGCGAGCGGGCGGCCGGTTTCCCGGCCGCCCTCTTCCCTTCACTCCACCCAGAGATCCCAGTTGCGCATCGCATACCAGGGCTTCCAGCCCTTCACCTTGGCGTTGCGATAGGCAATGACATTGCCCGCGTCACCGAGCTTGATCAGATAGGCCTTCTCGCGAATCCCGGTCTCGGCCTCTAGCCAGGCAGCCTTGCGGGCGCCCTGGTCAAGCGAGGTGAAGAAGCGGGCATAGGCTGCGTCGATCTCCTTCTCGCCGGCCTTGTCGAGCGCGGTCATGCCATAGATCAGCGGGCGCCATTGCTGCGGCCCGAGCAGAGGTTGCGAGCAGTAGCCGGTGGTGGAGATGTTCCAGCCCGCCTCCTGCTTCTGCATGCGGGACGCATTGGTGATCCAGTCGGTGACCTGCAGTTCCACGTTCATGCCGACCGCCTTGAGCTGCTGCTCAAGCACCAGCATCTGGCTGCGCATATAGGCGTAGTTGGAATTGGTGAGGATGACGATCTTCTCACCCTTGTAGCCGGCCTGCTGCAGCAATGCCTTGGCGCGGGCCGGATTCTTCTGATTGAAAACCTTCTCCATCTGCGGGCCGGTAAAGTAGGGGCTGTCGGGATAGAGCAGCGAAGCATTCATCCGATAGACCTGCCCGGATGCCTCGGCGAGGTCCTCGACATCCACCGCCGCCTGCACCGCCTGGCGGATAAGCACGTTGTTCGTGGGCGCATTGGCCGACATCATCACCAGCGCGTTCATGCAGCCCGGAAAGATCTTCTCGATCGTGATGTCGTTCCTGCCGGCGAAGCGCGGCATCGTATTGGGGTCGATCATCGCGATATCGACCGCGCCAGACTGCAGGCCGGCGACACGCGTGCTCACCTCGGGGACGAAATTGTAGCGGATGGCGTCGACATGCACGGTCTTGCGGCCCGCAAAACCGTCCGGACCGGCGGCAGAAGTGTCGGCGGAGTAGCCATCGAAGCGGCGCAGCACAAGGTGGCTGTCCTTCACCCATTCCCCGATCTGGAATGGACCTGTGCCGATCGGCGTGATCTCGCGCGGTCCTTTCGCAGCCTCCTCGGCCGGGATGATCGACATC
>JBGAIK010000361.1:0-3306 GCA_044225615.1 Acetobacteraceae bacterium
CTACAGAAAAAGAAGATTCTTATGTCTGACCTCCCCGAAGAATTCGCCCGCATTGCCCGCCACTTCAAGCCTTTGGCCGGCGAAGGGGCCCTGGCCCTGACCGACGACGCCGCCGTCTTCGTCCCGCCCGCGGGACCGGCGCTCGTGATCGCTGCCGACGCCATGGTCGCCGGCGTGCATTTCCTGCCCGACGACCCGCCGGACCTGATCGGCCGCAAGCTGCTGCGCACCAACCTGTCCGATCTCGCCGCCATGGGCGCAGCGCCTCTCGGCTATCTGATGACCGTCTCGGTCCCCCGCAGCACCCCCGATTCCTGGTTCGCCGCCTTCGCCGCCGGCCTGGCCGCGGATCAGCGCGAATTCGCACTCTCCCTGCTCGGTGGTGACACCACCTCCACCTCCGGCCCGATCAGCCTGTCGCTGACGATAATCGGCACCGTGGCGCCAGGCACCGCGCTGCTCCGCTCCGGCGCGAAGGCGGGTGACGGTATCTGGGTGACCGGCACGATCGGCGACGGCGCGCTCGGGCTGCTGGCGGCGACCGGGAAGCTCGACGACCCGACCGGCCATCTGGCCGGCCGCTACCGCCTGCCGCTGCCGCGCCTGTCGCTGGGCATGCGGCTGCACGGCATCGCTCACGCGGCGATGGACGTCTCGGACGGGCTGGTCCAGGACCTCGGCCATCTCTGCCGCGAATCCGGCCTCGCCGCCGAACTCCTGGCCCATGCCGTCCCCCTCTCCGCTCCGGCCCGCGCGGCCCGCATGCCGGAGCTGTGCCTGACCGGCGGCGACGACTACGAGCTGCTGCTGGCCGTGCCGCCCGAGGCTGAACCGGCGCTCGCCGAGGCGGCCCGCGCGGCGGACGTTCCCGTTGCCCGGATCGGCCGGTTCGCGCCCGGGCGGGGGGTCACGGTCCGCGACGCCACCGGCAGCGCGATGAAGCTTGCCAAGGGCGGCTGGAGCCACTTCGCCTGAAGGTCAGGCGGGCCGCGTCACCCGTTCGACATCCGGCATCGCATCGAGGCAGGCGTCGCAGGCCGCCAGAAAGCTGGATTGCGGGCCGCTCGGCGCCACGCCTTCCAGGCTGACCACGCCAAAGCCGAAGCTCACCGCCGGGCGGAACGGCCGCGCCACCCCGCCGGCGGCGACGTGCTCGGCGGCCGTCAGCGCGTCCACCACGCCCACACCCAGCCCCTCGCGCACCAGCGCCGAGACCAGGATCGACTGCGTCGTCTCGATCGGCTCGGCCAGCGGAACCGCGTGCTGCTCCAGCAGCGCCTCCATCTGCATGCCGATCAGCGTCTCGCCCGGCGGCATCCGCACCAGCCGCTCATGGGCGAGGTCGCCGATCTCCACCGTCGCGCGCCCGGCCAGGCGGTGGCCGGCGGGCAGGATGCACAGGCAGGGCATGCGGTATTCGCGCTCGAACCGCAGCCCGGCCCGCGGCACGGCGACGCTGACGATGCCGAGATCGCAATCGCGCGTCATCACGAGCTGGGATACCCGCTCCGAGGTGCCCACGTGCAGCCGCACCGCCGTGCCCGGCATGCGCGCCACATGCGCCCGCACCAGGCGGGGCAGCAGCGTTGCCGCCACCGCCGGCAGGCTGCCCACCACCAGCGCCCCGGGCCGGCCCGCGCCGATCTCGCGCGCCGCCCCCAGCAGCCCCTCCTGCCCGTTTAATGCGCGCTGCACCTCCCCGAAGAACAGCTTGCCCTCCTGGGTCGGCACCAGCCGGCCCTTCACCCGGGCGAACAGCTCGAGCCCGGTATCGGCTTCCAGGTCGCGCAGCAGGCGGCTGACGGCGGGCTGCGACAGGTTCATCGTCCCGGCCGCCGCGGTGGAGCCGCCGGTAAGCATCACCATGCGGAAGGCCTGCAAGCCGCGCTGGCTGAGCTGTCGCGCCATTGTTCCCCCGGGACCGGTCAGGATTCTGCATGGGGCAGGGCGGGAATGCTACTGGCCCGGCCGCCACGCCGCTGCAATGCTTGAACGCTCTTTGTTTGGTCGCGTGATTCACGCTTTCCGGCCTTCGGCCTCAAGCGATCACGCTCGCGCTGTGGGGAACCAGCGTTGACGCATGTCGCGGTCATCGGCGCCGGCGTGATCGGCACCGCCATCGCCTTCCGCCTCGCCCAGGCGGGGGCGCGGGTGACGCTGCTCGATGCCGGTCGCCCCGGCGGCGGCACGTCGACGCGCAGCTTCGCCTGGCTCAACGCCCACAACAAGCAGCCGCACGCCTATTTTGCTCTGAACGTCGCCGGCATGCAGGCCCACGCCGCCCTCGCGGAAGAACTCGGCGGCGCCACCTGGCGCCAAGCTGGCGGCTGCCTGGAGTGGACAGGCGCAGCCGGCCAGGCGGCCCAGCGCGCCCGGGCCGAGCGCCTCGCCGCCTGGGGCTACGCGGTGCACTGGCTGACCGGCGCGCAGGCAAGGCGCCTGGAGCCGGACCTCGACCCCGCCGCGCTCGCCGACGCGCCGGTCGCCTTCTTCCCCGACGAAGGCTGGATGGACACCGCCGGCTACCTCGCCGCGCTGCTCGCCCGCTTCGCCGCGCACGGGGGTACCGTGCGGACCGGCATGCGTGTCACCGGACTTGCCTCGGCCGCGGGGCGCTGTACCGGCATCGAAACCCCGGAAGGCATGATCGGCGCCGACATGGTGGTGAACTGCGCCGGCCCGGACATCAACACGGTCTCGCCCGACACCGCCCTGCACGTCCCGATGGCGTCCACCCGCGGCCTCCTCGCGGTCACCATGCCGGCCGCGGTCTCGCTCGGCCGTGTCCTGCAGGGCCCGGGCAGTCTCGCACTCCGCCCCGATGGCGGCGGCCGGGTGATGATCCACAGCAAGGATGCCGACGAGGCCCTGCCCACGGAAGGCGGTGCCGAGGCCGTGCAGCGCGTGGCCACCCGTGCCGCCGCGCTGCTGACCCCGCTGCGCGGCGTGCAGGCCGAAGCGGCCCGGCTCGCCACTCGCCCGATCCCCGAAGATGGCCACCCCGCCATCGGCCCGATCGGCGGCCTCTCCGGCTACTATGTCGCCGTCACGCATAGCGGCGTCACCCTCGCCACACTGCTCGGCGGCCTGATCGCCGGCGAAATCCTGCACGGACAGACAGCGGGCATGCTCGCCCCATTCCGCCCCGACCGGTTCACCCAGGCGGAAAGGCCGCGCATGCGCATGGACGGATTGCGATGAGCGACGTGGTCATCATCGGCGCCGGCATCAGCGGTGCGTCGACCGCCTGGGAACTGGCCAGATCCGGTCACAAGGTCACCCTGGTCGACCGCTATGGCCCCGCCG
>JBGAIK010000034.1:0-29161 GCA_044225615.1 Acetobacteraceae bacterium
CGCCGGCACGGGCGGCGGCGACGGCCTGGTTCAGGCCCTTGCCGCCGGGGGCGCGCTGGATGCCGGTGGCCATCAGGGTCTCGCCCGGCAGCGGCAGGCGGGGGACGCGCAGCGTGGTGTCGATCGAGGCGTTGCCGAGGACGAATATCCGGCTCATGCCCGGGCGCGGTTGCGCCGCTGCATGAAGGTGGCGAGGCGGTCGGGGTCGACCTCGTTCCACCACACGCCGTCGCGCTTGAGGTAGCTGGCGACGATGACGGCGTCGGCGACGGTCAGGATGTCGCCGACATTGTCGGGGTTCACCCCGCTGCCGACGGCGACGGGGAGGCTGGTGCCGGCGGCGATGGCGCGCAGCTCGTCGAGACTGGCGGCGTCGCCGGTGCGCTGGCCGGTGGCGATGGCGACGTCGGCATCGAAGAACTCGGCGTCGCGGGCCATCTCCGGGATCTCGCGGTCGGCGACGATGGCGTGGGCGCCGTGCTTGACGTGCACGTCGGCGAAGATCTTCACCGGGCGGGCGTGGAGCCAGGCGCGGTAGCGGGCGGCCTCGCCGGCGCGGCCCTCGATGAAGCCCTCGTTGGCGACATAGGCGTTGGCCCATTGGTTGACGCGGACGAAGACGGCGCCGGCGGCCTTGGCCACCGCGAGGGCCTGGACGGCGCCGTTGGCGAGCACGTTGACGCCGACGGGCAGGCCGCTGGCGAGGCGGACGGCGCGGGTCATCACCGCCATGCCGGCGGCGGTCTCGGGGCCGAGGTCTTCCGGCTTGGCGAAGGGGATGTCGCCGTGGTTCTCGACGATCAGGCCGTCCACGCCGCCGGCCCGGTAGCGCTCGGCTTCGGCGACGGCGAAGGCGATGAGGTCCTCCATCGGCGCGCCGTCATAGGCGGGGGAGCCCGGCAGGGCGTGCGAGTGGATGACGCCGATGACGGCCTTGCGGCGGCCGAACAGGGCTTCGATGGCGTTGGACTTGGGGCGGAAGACGGGTTTCGTGGCCATGCTTGACGGTAGCCCGGCCGGTCCGGAGGCTCAACGCATGGCCGAATCGGAGCTCTATCCGCCCGTGAAGCGCTTCCTGGAGGCGCAGGGCTTCACCGTGAAGGGCGAGGTGCGCGGCGCCGACGTGGTGGCGCTGCGCGAGGGCGAACCGCCCTTGCTGGTGATCGCCGAGCTGAAGCTGGGGCTGAGCCTGGAACTGGTGTTGCAGGCGGTCGATCGGCTGCGCACGGCCGACGAGGTGTGGCTCGCGGTGCCGGCCACGCGGCGCGGACGGGACCGGGACCGCCGCGCGCATGTGCTGTGCCGGCTGCTGGGGATCGGGCTGCTGGCGGTGACGATGAGCACCGGCCACGCCGCGGTGCTGGCCCAGCCGGCGCCCTACCGGCCGCGGCCGAACCTGCCCAAGCGGCGGCTGATCCTGCGCGAGTTCGCCCGCCGGCAGGGCGATCCGAACCAGGGCGGGATCACCCGGAAGACGATCGTCACCGCCTATCGCCAGCAGGCGCTGGTGGTGGCGCAGGCGCTGGAGGCAGGGCCGGCGCGGCCGCGGGACATCCGGGCGCAGGCGCCGGAGGCCGGGGCGATCCTGCTGCGCAACTACTACGGGTGGTTTGAACGGGTGGAAAAGGGCGTCTACGCTCTGGCACCGCCGGGCCTTGCGGCACTCCGCGCCGTGGCCGGATCGAGCGAGGGAGAAACGCGTGGCATTCCGGGTGCTGACGGGCGAGTTCGCCCATGAGACCAACACGTTCAGCGTGGTGCCGACCACGATGGACAATTTCCGCCGCCGCGTCTTCCTGACCGCCAACGAGATCCCGGCGCAGCGCCGCGGCACGCGCTCCGAGTTCGGGGCGACGTTCGAGGCGGCGGACAAGTTCGGCTGGGTGCTGGTGCATCCGCTGGCGGCCTCGGCCAATCCCTCCGGCACCATCACGCGCGAGACGTTCGAGACGCTGTGCGGCATGCTGCTCGATGGCGCCAAGGGGATCGACGGCGCGCTGCTGCACCTGCACGGCGCGATGGTGGCCGAAGGGATCGAGGATGGCGAGGGCGAGATCCTGGCCCGGCTGCGCGCCATCGTCGGACCGGACGTGCCGGTGGTGGTGACGCTCGATCTTCATGGCAACATCACGGAGAAGATGGCGGCCAACGCCAATGCGCTGATCGCGGTGCGGACCTATCCGCATGTCGACTACTACGAGCGCGCCTGGCAGGGGGCGGAGCTGCTGCAGGCGGCGATGGAGGGGAAGATCAGGCCGCGCACCGTGATCGCGCGGCGGCCGATGCTGCGCGGGCTGAACGGCGGGCGCACGCAAATTGGGCCGATGCGGGAGCTGATCGATCGCGGCGAGGCGCTGGAGAAGGCGGGCAAGGCGCTGGTGGTCAGCGTGTGCTCGGGCTTCACCGCGGCCGACATCCATGACGTGGGGCCGAGTGTCACCGTGACGACGGACGGCGCCGATCCCGCCGGGCAGGCGACCGCCGAGGAGTTCATGGATTACGCCTGGAAGACACGCGACTATGTGAGCGTGACGAACCGCTCGATCGCGGAGGCAGTGGCCTACGCCAAGGCCGGCGAGGGCAGGCACGACAAGCCGCTGGTGATGGCCGACGTCACAGACAATCCAGGCAGCGGGCACTACGGCGATTCGACCGATCTGCTGCGGGCGATGATCGCGGCCGACCTCCAGAACACCGCCTTCTACGCCATCTTCGACCCGGCGGCGGTGCAAGGTGCGATAGCGATCGGGGTCGGCCGGACCGGCAGCCTCACGCTGGGCGGCAAGCACGATACGGCAGCCGGCGGCGGGCCGCTGACCGTGGAGGCCCAGGTGGTGACGCTGAGCGACGGCAGGTTCCAGACCTTCGGGCCGATGGGCGGCGGCGTTTGGCGCGACTACGGGCCCTCCGCGCTGATCCGGGTGGGCGGGATCGAGATCGCGCTGATCACCAACAACGGCCAGGCGGTGGACTCGGCGCAAATGACCTCGCTGGGCTGCGACCCGACACGCAAGAACACGGTGGCGGTGAAGTCGAACCACCATTTCCGCGCCGCCTTCGAGCCGCTGGCGCGCGAGGTGATCACGGTGGATGGCGGCGGCCTGGGGTCGATGATCCTGCGGACCATGGCGTACAAGAACGTTCGCCGGCCGGTCTGGCCGATGGACGTGATGGATTAGGCAAGGAGGGCAAGGGAAGCGCCTCGGGCCGCCCCTGCCTGGCAGCCGGAGGCCCTTCTCGCCCTCAACAAACGGCCCGCGCGCCTTCCAGCACGACGGCGATCCGTTCGCAGAGTTCGCTGCTGGTGACGGGCTTGCGCAGCAGGGAGAAGCGGCCGCCGACGGCGAGGCCGGCGGCTTCGGTGGCAAAGCCGGTGAGCAGGATGGCCGGCAGGCCGGGGCGGCGGCGCCGGGCCTCGGCGATGAGGGCCACGCCGTCCATGCCGGGCAGGGTCAGATCGGTGACCAGCACGTCGGCGCGGCTGCCGGAGTCCAGCGCCGCCAGGGCGGCCGTGCCGTTGGCGGCGGGCTGCACGCTGAGGCCGGCGGCGCGCAGTTCGGCGGCCAGCGCGTCGCGGACCAGGGCGTCGTCATCGACCAGCAGGACACGGGCGTCGGCGGATTCGGGAGGCGCCTGGGCCGGTTCCTCGGCGGCGCCGCGCAGGGAGACGGGAAGCCAGAGGCGAACCGTGGTGCCCTGCCCCGGGCTGCTCTCGATGTCGAGGCCACCGCCGCTTTGCTGCGCGAAGCCGCGGGCGATGGCGAGGCCGAGGCCGGTGCCGCGACCGGCCTCCTTGGTGGAGAAGAACGGCTCGGCGGCGCGGGACAGCGTGGCGGCATCCATGCCGGCGCCGGTGTCCTGCACCGCGAGCCGGATATAGAGGCCGGGCGGCAGGCCGGCCGGGGCGGCGTCCCCTTCGGCCAGAGGCTGGAGCGCGGCGGCAATCGTCAGGGTGCCGCCGGCCGCCATCGCGTCGCGGGCGTTGGTGGCGAGGTTGACCAGCACGGTCTCGAGCTGGCCCTTGTCGGCGAGCAGGGGTGGCAGCCCCTCCTCGATGGCAAGCGTGACGGCGATGCCGCCCCCCAGGGTGTGGCGCAGCAGCTCCTGCAGGCCGGCCAGCAGCGGGGCGATGCCGAGCGGCTCGGCGCGCAGCTCGCCGGGCCGGGAGAAAGCGAGCAGACGGCGGGTGACCGAGGAGCCGCGGCGAGTGGCCTCCTGGATCATGCCGGCGAGGCGCATGACCCCGGCGACCTCGCCGGGTCGCCGGGCGATCAGGGCGGCGCCGCCCTGGATCGCCTGGAGCACGTTGTTGATATCGTGGGCGATGCCGCCGGCGAGCTGGCCGAGGGCCTGGACGCGCTGGGCCTGGTCGAGCCGGGCCTGGGCGGCCTCCCGCTGCTCGACCTCGCTGCGGACGCGGGCCTCGAGCGTGTTGTTGAGCCGGGCGAGCTCGTCGCGGGCCTGGCGGTCGGCGGTGATGTCGGTGTGCACGGCCACCCATTCGCCGACGCCGCCATCCTCTCCTGCGACAGGCACGGCGCGGACGGCGAACAGGCGCCAGGCGCCATCGGCGCGGCGCAGCCGGTGCTCCAGCGTGAGCGTGGTGCCTTCGGCCACGGCCTTGTCCCAGGCGGCGCGGGTGGCAGCACGATCGTCAGGGTGCACGGCCGTCGTCCAGCCGAAGCCGCGGTACTCGTCGGCCGACTGGCCGGTGAGGCCGGCCCAGCCTGGCTGCTCGGCGGTGACCTGGCCGGTGGCATCGGCGCTCCAGACGATGCCGCTGACCGCAGCGCGACCGCGGCACGGAATCGGGAATCGCTGCGGCGCAGGGCAAGCTCGGTCTGCTTGCGGTCGTGGATATCGCGAAAAGCGATGGCAACGCCGCCGGCGGCGGTGGGGTAGGCATCCTGCTCGACCCAGCGACCTCGCAGCGTGACCGCCCCGCCCTCCACCCGGTTGTGGCGGCCGGTGTGCATCGCCTCGAGCGCCGCCTGATAGGTGGCGCCGCGCTCGGCGCCGGGGAAGATGTCGATCAGGCGATGGCCGATCAGCTCCGCCTCGGTGCGGCGCCACAGTTCCATCGCACGGCGACTGACGGTCATGACGCGCTGGTCGGCGTCAAGCGTGTAGAAGGCCTCGCCGATCGCCTCCAGCACCTCGCGCAGCCGGCGTTCGGACTCGCGCAGCGCCTGCTCGGCCGCCTTGGTGCGGGTGATGTCGATATGAACGCCCACCATGCGCAGCGGGGTGCCGGCGGCGTCGCGCTCGATCTCGGCCTTGGCGGCGATCCAGCGTATCCCCTGGCCAGGCGTGACGACCCGGTATTCGGCGGCATATTCGCGCGCGTCGCCGAGGACGGCGTTGCGGAAATAGGCGTCGACACGGGCGCGGTCCTCGGGATGGATGCGGTTGACCCAGGCCTCGTGCGGCTCGTCGGCGGCCTCGGGCGGCAGGCCGTGAACGGCGAGGTATTCGGGGGAGCGATAGTTGCGGAACTGCCCGCCGCGCAGGTCGATCTCGAAGCCGCCGACGCCGCCGATGCGCTGCGCCCGCGCCAGTTCGCGCTCACGATCCTGGTTCCCGGCCGTGGGCGGCCGCACGCTCTCGCTGTTCATGCCGATGTCCATGGCGCGGAGACGAGAACGCAGGGGGCGGAGGATCGTTGCATGGGGCGCGAAAAATTTAATCCGGCAGGTCAGACCGGTGAGGAGCGGGGGATGATCCGATGATACGCGAGGCCGATCCCTGGCGGCTGCAGTATTTCGAGGGCGTAGCGTGTCCGGACGGGGTGGAAATTCCGACCGAGGACGCCGATGCGTGGGAGTGGTTTCCCGAACATCGATGGGTCTATGACAAGCTGCGCGTGGCGCAGTCGCAAGGGCTGGCGGCGGCGCCGCACGGCGTGATGCCGGCGTCGTTTCCGGTGTTCTCCAAGCCGATCACGAACCTGCGCGGGATGGGGACGGGGAGCCGGGTGATCGGCTCGGCGGCGGCGTATCGCGCGGCGCTGACGCCGGGGCATTTCTGGATGGCGCTGCTGGCGGGGGAGCATGTCAGCACCGACGTCGCCGTGCTGCGCGGGCGGGCAGTGTGGTGGCGGCATGCGACCGGGGTGCCGCGGGCGGGCGGGACGTTCGACCGCTGGATCGTACACGCGGAGAGCCGCCCCGAGTTGGAGGCGTATTGCGCGGCGTGGATCGCGGCGAACATGCGCTTCTATTCGGGGATGATGAATTTCGAGACGATCGGCGGGCGGATCATCGAGGCGCATTTGCGCTTCGCCGACCAGTGGCCGGACCTGTACGGCGCGGGGTGGGTGGAGGCGCTGGTCGGGCTGTACGCCACGAAGCGCTGGCGGTTCGCGGATGCCGACCGGCGGACCGGGTACAGCGTGGTGCTGTTCGGGCCCAATGGGCGGCGGTATCGGCATCCACCGGCAGGGGTGCTGGCGCGGGTGCGGGGGATGACGGGCGTCAGCAGCGTGCAGGTGACGTTCCATGCCGACAAGGCGCCAGGGCTGCACGCGATGCCGCCGGGCGGATTCCGGCTGGCGATCGTCAATTGCGTGTCGCTGGCGGCGGGGCGCGCGGCGCGGATGGTGCTGGCAGACGCGATGGGCGTGGGCCGGCGATGAGGTCGATGGCGAGCGCAAGCAGCGGGGCTGCCGCGCCGATCAGGAACAGCAGGCGGAAATCGCCGCCGGCCTGAGTGAAGACAAAGGTCAGCGCGCGGGCGCCGGCCGTCTGGAGCAGTGCGAAGCTGGTGGTGGCCGTGCTCCAGGACGCGCGCTGGGCGATGGTGTCCTGCGGAAGCAGTGCGTGGATGCGGCCGAGCGCCAGCGGGACGATGCCCGGGGTGAAGGCGCCGGCGATCAGGCTGGAGATGGCGAGGCTGAGGGTGTCGGTGGCCAGCAGCGGGAGCAGCACGGCGGCGGCCTGCGGGAGAAAGGCAGCCAGCTATCGCCGCCAACGAATTGTCGAGAGAGCGGCTATCGCCCCAAGCGATTGCCTAGTCACCGGCGACAAGCTTGAGCGGCACGGGACGGGCCATGGCGAGGAAGGCCGCCATGGCGCTGGACGGCCGGGTACCGGCGCGGCGGATGAACACGGTATCGACACGGGCCTGCTCGGGCGGCAGCTCGTGGGCAACAACGCGGCCATCGCGCAGGGCGGCGGCGATCACGGCCTTGGGCAGCAGGGTGATGCCGACGCCGGCGGCAACGCAGGCGATGATGGTCTCCAGCGTGCCGAATTCCAGCGGCTCGGCGGTCTGGATGCCGCGGCGGGCGAGCAGGTCTTCCAGGCGCTGACGGTAGGCGCAGCCACGGCGGAAGACGATGGTGCGCAGCGCGTGGCGGCGGTCGATGTCATCGAGGCGGGTTATGGCGGGGGCGGTGACGAGCATCAGCTCCTCGCGGAACACCACCTCCTCGACCAGGTCGGGATGCTGCACCGGGGCGACGACGAAGGCGCCGTCGAGCCGGTGCTCGGCGACATCGGTGATCAGGGCGGCACTGGTGCCGGCAGTGACGACCAGGGCGACCTCCGGGTTTGCCTGCGCGTAGGTGGCAAGGATCGGGGAGAGGCGGAGTGCCGCGGTCGTCTCCAGTGCGCCGAGGCGGAGCGGGCCGCGCGGCGTGCCGTCGTCCTGTGCCGCGACGCGGGCCTCACGGAGCAGGGCGCCGAGGCGGGCGGCGTAGGGGAGCAGGCGCTGGCCGGACGGGGTCAGGGCGACGCCGCGGCTGCTGCGCTCGAACAGGGTGGTCCCGAGTTCCGCTTCGAGTGCGCGGATGCGGGCGGTGACGTTGGACTGGACGGTGTTCAGCTCGGCCGCGGCGCGATTCATGCTGCCGTGGCGGGCGACGCTCTCCAGGATGCGGAGGTCGGCGTATTCCATTGGCGGGAGCCTATCAGGCTGCGGCGATCCACTCCATGGCGGTGCCGTGCGGGTCGGTCCAGGCGTGCGGGGCGCCGTTGAGCGCGAGCAGGAAGCGTCCGGGGATTGGCGATGGGCCGGGGGCCAACGCGGGAAACACGGCGGGCGCCTCGTTGCTGACCCAGTACGGGGCAAGTCCGGGCATGCGGGCAGCGAAAGCGGCGCGTGCGGCGGGATCGGCGACATAGGCAAGCACGGCGGTGTGGAAGACGACCAGCGTCGCGTCGCGCGGGGCCTCGGCGCAGAGGCGGGGGAGCGCGTCGCCGAGGAGGTCGCCCCGGACGAGGCGCGGCGGATGCGCGGCGGACAGCGGCGCGGAGACGGACGAGGCGCCGGGTCTGCTCGGGCCAGACGAGGGTTTCGAGCCAGGCCGATTGCTCAGGGTCCGTCGCGTCGAGGGGATTGAGGTCGATCCCGGCGCGCCAGGCGATGCGGGGGATGGCGGCAGGGAGGGGAGTGGCGGCGTCGGGGGCGCAGGGGAAGACCGGAGCCCCCTGCCCTGCCGGGTCGAGCCGGACGGTGCCGTAGTCGTAGCCGTAGAAATCAGGCAGCAGGCAGAGGCCGGCGGAGGCGCCGATCTCGATCAGGGCGAGGGGCTGGGGCAGGCGCGCGAGCAGCGGCAGCAACACGGCGCAGCGGTTGGGTTCGTTCGTCTGCGTGGCACGGGCGAGCATGACGGCGCGGATGGCAGCCTGGTCGGCAAGCAGGCGGTCGCGGAACCAGGGCCAGTCCGGGGCGGTGCCGTGGAGGTGGCGGACGGCGGCCAGCAACAGGTTGGGCTGCCGCTTGGCGGGCGGGAGGGCACGCAGGAAGCGCAGCGCATCGGGGTCGGCGGCAATGCCGATGGCGAGAGCTTCGTAGAGCGGCGAGCGGCCGCGCGCTTCCTCCGCGGCGAAGCGGCGGTAGCGCGCGGCGAGCTGCTCCATCAGGGGGCGGCGTATTGGGCGTCGGTGACCTTCTCCATCCAGGTGACGGCCTGACCGTCGAGGCGTTCCTGGATGGCGATGTGGCTCATGGCCGTGGTGGCGGTGGCGCCGTGCCAGTGCTTCTCGCCGGGCGGAAACCAGACGACGTCGCCGGGGCGGATTTCGGTGACAGGCCCCCCCTCGCGCTGCACCCAGCCGCAGCCGGCGGTGACGATGAGGGTCTGGCCAAGCGGATGAGTGTGCCAGGCGGTGCGGGCGCCGGGCTCGAAGGTGACGAGCGCCATGGCGACACGGGCCGGGTCGGGGGCGGTGTGGAGCGGGTCGAGGCGGACCGTTCCCGTGAAGTAGTCGGGCGAGGGCCTGGTGGAGGGCTGGGTGCCGCCGCGCTTGATGTCCATGTCGGGTCTCCTTGCGTTGGCGTGCATGTGGGGATCAGCAGACCCACTGGAAGCCGTCGATGATGAAATCCTGGCCGGTGATGAAATTGGGTTCGACGGTGGCGAGGAAGGCGACCAGCTCGCCGACATCCTTCGGCGTGCCCAGCCGGCCAAGGGCAATGCCTTTCATCAGCTCGGGGCCGCGGGCCTTGGTGAGCGAGTTGCCGAGCTCGGTCTCGATCACGCCGGGGCAGATGCAGTTGATGGCGATGTCCGGCCCCAGCTCCTTCGCCAGCGCGCGGGTCATGCCCATGATGCCGGCCTTGGCGGCGGCGTAGGAGAATTTCGACACCGCGCTGGTGACGCCGCCGGAATGGGCGTTGAGCGACGACATCGAGACGATGCGGCCGCCCCCGCCGGCGCGCATCACCGGGACCACGGGCTGGATGAAGTTGAAGCAGGATTTCAGGTTCACCGCGATCGTGCGGTCGAACTCCTCCTCGGTGATCTCCAGTATGCCCTTGGGGTTGCCGCGGCCGGCATTGTTCACCAGCACGTCGATGCGGCCGAAATCCTTGGCGATCTGGGCGACGACTTCGGCGGCGCGGGCGTGGCTGGCGACGTCGGCCTCGTAGTGGCGGGCCGTGCGGCCCATGGCCTGCAGCTCGGCCACGGTGCGCTCCATCTCGGGCACCAGCAGGTCGACGATGGCGATGTCGAGGCCCTTGGCAGCGAGGCGTGCGCAGCCGCGGCCGATCCCGCGGGCGCCGCCGGTCACGATGACAAGCCTGGTCATGGCGTGGTCTCCAAAGCGTGGTGGCAGGCGACGAGGCGACCGTCCGCGAGCGCGCGGTCGGCGGGGTCCTCGGCCGCGCAGCGTGCGTCGGCCAGGGGGCAGCGGGGGCGGAAGCGACAGCCGGAGGGGATGGCGCCGGGGCTGGGGGGCTCGCCTTCGAGGGCGAAATTCTCGACCACGCGGCGGCCGCCAATCATCGGGACGGCGGACAGCAGCGACTGGGTGTAGGGGTGGGACGGGGCGGCGAAGATGCGCTCCGTCGCGCCGATCTCGACCACGCGGCCGAGATACATCACCGCGATGCGCTCGCTGAACAGGCGGACGACGCTGAGGTCGTGGCTGATGAACATGTATGTCAGCTGGAATTTCTCGCGCAGCTCCAGCAGCAGGTTCAGCACCACCGCCTGCACCGAGACGTCGAGGCCGGAGGTCGGCTCGTCCAGGATCACCAGGCTCGGGCGCAACATCAGGATGCGGGCCAGGCCGACGCGGCGCTGCTGGCCGCCGCTGATCTCGTGCGGATAGAGGTCGAGATGGCGCTCCGGCAGGCCGACGGCACGCAGCGTCTCGTGGACGCGGGCAAGCCGGTCGGCGCGCTTCATGCCGGTATGGACGATCAGCGGCTCCTCCAGCGCACTGCCGATCTTCCAGCGCGGGTCGAGCGAGGCGCCCGGGTCCTGGTAGCAGTACTGCAGGTTGCGGCGCAGCGCGCGGCCAGCGCTTGGGGAAAGGGTGGCGATCTCGTTGCCCTCGAAATGGACGCTGCCGGAGCTTGGGGCGTGAATGCCGGTGATGGTCTTGCCGAGGGTGGACTTGCCGCAGCCGGATTCGCCGACGACGCCGAGGATTTCGCCGCGGTCAATGTCGAGGGACACGCCGTCGAGCGCGCGGAGCCAGCCAGTGCGGAAGCCCCAGACGTTGCGGATCGCGAAGTGGCGGTTGAGCGCGGCGATCCGAAGAATGGGATCGCTCATGCGGCCCATTCCCGCGGGTGGTGACAGCGGACGAAATGGCCGGGGCTGGGCTCGGCAGTTTCGTTATGGGTCTCGCGGCACGCGTCCGTGGCGCGGGGGCATCTGGGATGGAAGCGGCACCCGGGCGGCGGCGTGAAGGGGCTGGGCACCTCGCCAGGGATGCCGCGCAGGGCAGCACCCTGGGTTGGGAGGCTGTCGAGCAGCATGCCGGTGTAGGGGTGGCGGGGACGGGCGAAGAAATCGGCGACGCCTGCGGTCTCCGCCTCCTGGCCCGCATACATCACCGTGACGCGGTCGCAGATTTCCCAGGCGGTGCCGAGGTCATGGGTGGTGAACAGCACCGAGGCACCGCGCTCGGTGGCCAGGCGCTTCAGCAGCTTGAGGATCTGCGCCTGGATGGTGACGTCGAGCGCGGTGGTGGGTTCGTCGGCAATGACCAGCTTCGGCTCGGGCAGCAGCGCCATGGCGATCATCACGCGCTGGCGCTGGCCGACTGAGAGCTGGTGCGGATATTTGCGCTGCAGCCGTTCGGGGTCGGGCAACTGGTCGTCGCGCAGGGCGGCGAGGATGCGGGCGCGGTCGGCGCGGCGCCTCGCGCTGCCGGTGGCCGTTTCGGGCGATTTCCAGCGCATCAGCTCGTCGATCTGGTCGCCGATGGTGAAGAGCGGGCTGAACGAGCCGAACGGATCCTGCGGGATGAAAGTGATGGCGTGGCCGCGCAGGGATTTCGTGTCGGCGCCGAGCAGGTCGGTCGATGCGAAGCGCATGCTGCCCTCGCCGATCACCGCGCTGTCGGGCAGCACGCCGAGGATGGCGCGGGCGAGCGTGGTCTTGCCGCATCCGGATTCGCCCACGAGCCCCATGATCTCGCCCTCCCGCATGGCGAAGCTGACCCGGTCGAGCACACGGGCAACGCCGCTCTCGGTGGCGAAGCCGACCGAAAGGCCCTGGACGGAAAGCAGATCAGCCATTGCCGCCACGGCGGATGCGCGGGTCGAGCACGTCGCGGAGGCCGTCACCGAGCAGATTGAAACCCATGACGACGAGCAGGATGGCGAGCCCGGGGGCGGTGGCGTACCACCATGCCTGGGGCAGGAATTCGCGGCTCTCGGCGATCATGCGGCCCCATTCGGGCGTCGGCGGCGGGGCGCCGAGGCCGAGGAAGCTCAGCGAGGCCGCGGTGAGGATGGTGCCCCCCATGCCGATGGTGGTGCGCACGATGATCGAGGAGGCGATCGAGGGCAGCACGTGCATGACCATGATGCGCCAGGGCGCGACTCCCATGGCGACCGCGGCCTCGATGAAGACCTCGTTGCGGACGCTGCGGGTCTCGGCATAGACGAGCCGGGCCCAGAACGGCCAGTAGGTGGCAGACAGGGCGAGGATCACGTTGTGAATGGCCGGGCCGAGCGTCTGCGCGATGGCGATGGCGAGCACGATCTGCGGCACGGCGAGGAACACGTCGGAGACGCGCATCAGCGCGCCGCTGAACCAGCGATCGTACCAGCCGGCAATGAGGCCGATCGGCACGCCGATCAGCACGGCCGCGGCGGTGGCGGTAACCGAGATCAGGATGGTCAGGCGCGCGCCGAACAGCAGGCGGCTGTAGATGTCGGCCCCCATGCGGTCGGTGCCGAGCCAGTAGGTGTCGCCGGGAGGTTTCAGGCGCTGGCTGGGGTCGAAGCTGCTGACATGGCTCGGGAAGGTGGCGAGCGGGGCTGCGAAGATGGCCGCGACCACCAGCACCGCGACGATGGTGAAGCCGAGCAGCAACGCACGGTCACGGGCGAGGCGGCGCAGCGTCTTCATCGTCCCCTCGGGTCCAGCACGGATTGGGCGATGTCGACCAGCAGGTTCACCGTGATGAAGACCGAGCCGGTGAACAGGGTGAAGCCCATGACGGCGTTGTAGTCGGATTGCAGGATGGAGTTGTAGGCGTAGGTGCCGAGGCCGGGCCAGGAGAACACCGTCTCCACCACCACGGTGTTGGCGATCAGCACGCCGAAGATCAGCCCGATCTGGGTGAGCGTGCCGATCAGTGCGCTGCGCAGGATGTATTTCCAGATGATCCGCCGCCGTGGCAGACCCATCGCCTGCTGATAGAAGACGAAATTGCTGTTCATCACGTTGAGCACGCCGGCGCGGGTGAAGCGGACGATGGTGGCGGCAGCCGGGATCGCGAGCGTGACCATCGGCAGCGCCAGGTAGCGCCAGGCGGCGAAGAATGTCGCCCAGTCGCCGCGGATCACGGCGTCGAGCGTATAGAAGCCGGTGATCGGGTCTGGGCCCCAGCCGTCGATGCGGCCCTGCACCGGAGCGAGGTTGAGCTGCATCGAGAACAGCAGTTGCAGCAGGATGGCAAGCCAGAAGGCGGCGGTCGCGAGGCCGGTGATGGTGATGAGGCGCACCACGTGGTCGATGGCCGCGTTGCGGTGCAGGGCGGAGACCACGCCGAGCGGCAGGCCGACGATGACCGCCAGCGTGATGGCGACCAGCGCGAGTTCCAGCGTCGCGGGCAGGCGCTCCACGAGGTCGGCGGCGACCGGGCGCTGGGTGTAGAGGCTCATGCCCATGTCGCCGTGCAGCACGTCGGTCACGTAGCGGACGAATTGCTGCGGCAAGGGCTGGTCTAGGCCGAACTTCTTGCGCAGCGCGGCGACCTGCTCAATGGAGGCGTTCTCGCCGGCGAGTACCCGGGCGGGGTCGGCCGGAATCACATGGGACACGCTGAACACGATCAGCGTGAGGCCCAGCAGCGTGGGCGGCATCCACAGGATGCGGCGGAGGGCCAGGGCAATCAGGCGCATGGCGTGCAGACTGACCAGACAGGAATGGACGGTTCACAAAGAGACAGCGAGGCGGCGAGAAGATGGTTTGAATATCCCTGCTTCTCGCCGACCAACCGCCTCTTTGCGATACTTTCTTGCCTACGCGACGCCATCACGAATTCATGACGATCCAGCGCAGGTCCTGCGTGTCGCCGATCGGGCAGAAGCGGACCGATTTCACCGTCTTCGCGTACGGGCCGTAGAATTTCGTATTGTTGACGAAGATGCCCGCCGCGTCCTCGACCAGGATGCGCGAGACCTCCTCATACAAGGGTCGCCGCTTCTCCTGGTCGGTGATCAGCAACGCCTTGTCGGTCAGCTCATCCACCTGGGCGTTGCGGTAGAAGCTGGCATTGCCGGCCTTGAAGTTGCGGCTGTGAAAAAGGAACCCGGTCCAGTTGTGCGGATCGGCAAAATAGGCGCTGCGCCAGAGCGGGATCAGGTCGTGCGGACGGTTGGGGTCGTCGAGCTTGGTGACCAGCGTGGTGAAGGGCTCGGAGACGATCTTTACGTCGAGCCCGGCCTTCGCCGCACCCGCCTGGAGCATCTGGCCAGCCTGCTCCGACTGCGGATAGCCGGTCATGACGCCGATCTGGAGCGGGCGCATCGGCTCCTTGACCTGGCCGAGATACCATTTCGCCTTGTCGACGTCGTAGGCGTAGCCCTGCAGGTCCCTGGGGGCGCCCCACATCGGGTTGGGAATGATCCCCGGGTTGCGCACCACGGTGCCACCCAGGATGTTGTTGTTGAAACCATCGTAGTCGAACAGGTGGGAGAGGGCGCGGCGCATGTTCACGTCGTTCAGCGGCGCCTTGGCGTTGTTGATAATGAAGTAGAAGGTGCGGATGCTCTCCTTCTCCTCGAACCAGACGTTGCCGCTGGCCTTCATGCGCTGCACCTGCTCGGCCGGCATGTAGCCGTCGGTGGTGCTGAACTCGCCCTTGATCATGCCGAGCACGCGGGTCGCGGTCTCCATCGAGACGCGGAACTCGGCGTCGTCGATCGTGCCTTCGCCGAAGGGCATGAAATGGCCGGGGAAGCGCTCGGCCTGGAAGCCGATGGCCGGGTCGAAGCGGCGCAGCCGGTAGCCGCCGGAGCCGGCCTCGTTGCGGGACAGCCATTCGGCGCCCCAGTCGCCGTTCTTCTCCTGCGCCTTGACCAGCCTGGTGTTCACCACCCAGAGCTCCGAGAGCACCGCCATGAAGACGGCGAACGGCTTGGCGAGGTTGAACTGCACCTGGGTCGGGCCCAGCGCCTTGGTGGTGCCCGGCTTCACCACGTCCTGGAACAGGCCGTAGGCACCCTTGCGGATGGCCAGGATGCGCTCCATCGAGAAGACCACGTCGTCGGCGGTGAGCGGCGTGCCGTCGTGGAACTTCACGTTGGGGCGAAGGGTGAAGGTGTAGGTCTTGCCATCTTCGGAGATGTCCACCTTCTCGGCCAGCCAGAGCTGGAGCTGGGGCGGGTTGGACACCCAGCGGACGGGGGCGTCGTACATGTTGAGGCGGATGGCGATGCGACCGATGTCGAAGACCTGATGGGGGTCCAGGATATCGTAGGGGTTGTTGTTGGCGGTGATGTAGCGGGTGCGTCCGGCCGCCCGGGCAGGAGCGGCACGCGCGAGGCCAAGTGCCGCGCCGCCCGCGAGAATCCCACGCCGGTCGATGCTGCTGGCCATGATGCCCTCCGCTTCCCTGTGCTGCGGGAGTAAGGCATTCCCCCGGTGCGCTTGTCCATCATCCATCGGCATGGAACCTTGCCCGCGCTGGTTGGAGGATTCCTGATGGCGAAAACGGTGGAGATGCGCGTGCCCGGGCTCGAACAGCCCGGGGAGATCGTGATGGATCGCTGGGGCATTCCGCATGTCCGCGCCGCCACGCAGCACGACGTGTTCTTCCTGCAAGGCTTCGCGGCGGCGCGCGAGCGGCTGTGGCAGCTCGATCTGTGGCGCAAGCGCGGGCTGGGGCGGCTCGCCGCCGATTTCGGCCCCGGTTTCCTGGCCCAGGACCGGGCCGCGCGGCTGTTCCTCTATCGCGGCGACATGGAGGCCGAATGGGCCGCCTATGGCACGGCGGATGCACGCGCGATCACCGAGGCATTCGTCGCCGGCATCAACGCCTGGATCGACCGTTGCGCCAACCAGCCGGGGCTGCTGCCGCCGGAATTCGCCGCCATGGCAACGCAGCCCGAGCGCTGGCATCCCGAGGACGTGCTGCGCATCCGCAGCCATGGGCTGGTGCGCAACGTGCTGTCGGAAGTGCTCCGGGCCCGCGTAATGGCGAAAGCAGATCTGGCGACGGACCTGATCCGCCGCTCGCTGGAGCCGGACTGGACGCCGGTGGTGCCCGAGGGGCTGGACCCGGCCGATATCCCCGCCAACGTGCTCGACGATTTCAAGCTTGCCACCGTCCGCCTCGATTTCAGCCATGAGCGCATGACCTGCACGCTCGAGGATGCCTGGAAGTTCACCCGCGTCGACGACCTGGGCGACGTCTACCTGCAGGGCAGCAACAACTGGGCCGTCTCCGGACGGCGCACCGAGAGCGGCCACCCGATCCTGGCCAGCGACCCGCACCGCGCCCACGCCCTGCCCTCGCTGCGCTGGATCGTGCACCTCACCGGCCCCGGGATCGACGCGATCGGGGTGAACGAGCCGGCCATGCCCGGCATCTCCATCGGCCATAACCAGGACTGCGCCTTCAGCCTGACCATCTTCCCGATGGACCAGGAGGACCTCTATTTCTACCAGACCGACGGCGATCGCTACCGCTACGGCACCGGCTGGGAAGACATGACCGTGCTCACCGAGACCATCGCCGTGCGCGGCCATCCGGACCAGACCGTGACGTTGAAGTTCACCCGCCACGGCCCGGTGGTGTGCGAGGAGGTCGAGAAGAGCCGCGCCTACGCCGTGCGCTCGTTGTGGTTCGAGCCCGGGGCCTCGGCCTATTTCACCAGCCTGGCCTATATGCGCGCGGGGTCGCTCGCCGAGTACGAGCGGGCACTGGAGGGATGGGCGACGCCGTCGGTCAACCACGTCTATGCCGACCGCACCGGCAACATCGCCTGGTTTGCCGCCGGCAAGGCGCCGGTGCGGACCAACTGGGACGGGCTGCTGCCGGTGCCGGGCGACGGGCGCTATGAGTGGCAGGGGTTCCATGCGTTCCACGAATTGCCGCGGGCGGTGAACCCGGCGCGTGGGTTCGTGGCGACGGCCAACGAGATGAACCTGCCCGAGGGCTACCCAATCCACGACCGGCGGCTCGGCTTCGAGTGGGCCGAGCATTCGCGCACGCGGCGCATCCATGAGGTGCTGGACGCGCAGCCGGCGCATACGGTGGCGCAAAGCATGGCGCTGCAGACCGACGACGTCTCGGTCGCGGCGCGTCGGCTGGCGGCGCTGCTGGCACCGCTGTCGGGCGAGGGCGACCTGCATGCCGGGCTCGACCTGCTGCGGGGTTGGGATGCGAGGCTTTCGCGCGGCAGCGCGGCGGCGGCGCTGGCGGAAGTGTGGTGGCAGAAGCACCTGAAGCCGCGGCTGCTGGAGCTGATGGCGCCGGACCCATCCTTGCGCGCCCTGCTGGTGCCGGGCGATGTCGAGACGCTGATCGGACTGCTGGAGGCCGGCGACGCGCGCATGCCCGACCGCGAGGCCTTGCTCCGCGAGACGCTGGCCGCTGCGGTGGCCGATTGCCGCGGGCGCATGGGCGAGCACACCGCATTCTTGGAATGGGGAAGCTGCATCACGGCTTCTTCGAGCACCCGTTGTCGGAGCTGCTGCCATCGATGCGCAATGTCGGGCCGCTGCCGAAGGGCGGGTCGGGCTCGACGCCGATGAACGCGCAGTACCGTGCGTCCGACTTCCGGGTGACGCACGGGGCCTCGTTCCGCATGGTGGCGGATGTCGGCGATTGGGATGCGAGCACGTGCATCAACGCGCCGGGGCAGTCGGGCGATCCGCGATCGGCGCACTATGACGACCTGGCGCCGAAATGGGCGGCGGGGGAATATGTGCCGCTGGTCTATTCGAAGGACGCGGTGGACGCGGCGGCGGAGCTGGTAGCTGCGGTTGATGCCGTAGCAGGGCTACCTGCAGATCGCCTTGAGCGCCCGCCATTCCGCCGGCGTCAGCAGCGGCGGCCCGCTGGGCACCCTGTCGGCCTGTTGCAGGCGGGCGACGCGCTCGGGTGTCAGCGGATGGTCGCGCAGCAGGGAGGGCAGCGCGGCATCGTCCTCGCCGGTGATGCGCTCGAGCAGCGCGCCGAGCGGTGCGGTGGGGCGGCCGAGCTGGCGCATGATGCGGATGGCGAATTCATCGGCGCCGGCCTCAAGGTCGCGGGAGTAGGCGGCGCTGAGCAGGGTGCGGGCGGCGAAGAGGGCGGCGCCGGCGCCGCTGACGTCGCCGAACAGCAGGCCGACGAGGAATCCGGTGCCGCCGTCGCGGATCAGGCGACGCAGGCCGTCGCGATGGGCGACGTGGCCGAGCTCGTGGGCGAGCACGCCGGCGAGTTCGTCGGGAGAGCGCGCCTTCTCCAGCAAGGCCGAGAGCACGTAGATGCGCCCGCCCGGCAGCGCGAAAGCGTTGGGGACGGACGATCTCAGCACGGCCGGCTCGGGCGGGAGCGGCAGGGTGGCCGCGGACTGCAGCTGGCCGACCAGCTTGGCGAGCGCGCGCGTGCCGGAGGGGTAGGTGCATTCCTCGCCGGAGAAGATGACGCGGATCTGCCGATCGACCGCATCGCCCAGCGGCTTCTCCCAGCGGGCCGGCAGCGCCTCGGCCACCTGGTCGGCGAGGACAGGCACGCCAACCCAGATCATGCCGACAATGGCCGTGACCGCCGCGCCCGACCAGGCGGCGATGCGCCAGAACGCGACAGGGCGGACGCTGCCGGCACCGTCGAGCTCCGGGCACAGGCGGGCGACCTGTGCCTGGGCGGCGGGGTCGCGGAGCTCGAGGCGCGCGAGCGGCGGGGCTTCGGCGGACCACAGGCGCATCGTGCCGCGCGGAGCGTCGAGGCGGCGGATGCTGGCGTAGGACCAGCGGGCGAGGCGGGCATCACCGGCCAGCAGTTCCAGCCGGTCGGCGAAGCGCAGGGTCACCACGTGGCGGGTGCTGGTGGTGCCGTCGAAGAACACCACCCCCATCAGAACCCCGCGAAGTCCAGACCGTCGGCAAGGCCTTCGCCGAGGGCGCTGGCCGCATCGCCGGCGGCGCGGACACCATCGGCGGCCTCGATGCCGACGACCGCGCAGGCCCGGGCGATGCGGGCCCAGATGCGCTGGACGAGATAGACGCGCACGGCGACGCCGATGCTGAGCAGCAGGGCGATGTACCAGGCGACCCAGATCGCCCCGAGCATGACGGGATACTGCGCCAGCCGCGCCATGATTGCATCGGAGGCGACACCCTGCAGGAGAGTGACGAAGACGATGACGGCGAGCGCGGCGGCAATCAGGCTGAAGGCGAGCACGATCAGCAGCGTCGTGCCGATCAGCGCCCAGTACGTGCCGATCAGCGCGCCGCGCGGCAGGGTGCAGGCGACGGCGGCGGTGCCGAAGCGGATGCCACCCGCCCACCAGCGCCATTCGGTGGCGACGCGTGCGGCGTGCAGGAAGGGCAGCGCGAAGAAGGTCAGGCTGCCGAGCCCGATGGCGGCCGCGCCGATGCCGGCGAGCACGTTGCCGGCGGCGCCGAGATGCTCGCCAGCCGCCGCCGCGACGCCACCGGACGCCATGCCCAGCAGCGGCATCAGCCCGAGCAGCCAGATCCACCAGACGCGTCGGAAAAGCTGGCCGCCCGTCGCCTCGAAACGGGCTGGCAGGGTGCCGTACTGCGTGTGGCGGAACTTGTAGCGCTCCAGCGCCGCCATGCGCCATGGATAGGCGAAGCCGAGCGTGGGGATCAGCAGCAGCGTCCACAGGCCGGAGCGCAGGGCGTAGGCCCAGCCCGAGCCGGTCATCCAGAAACGCACGCCGCGCCAGACGGTACGGGTGAGGCGGTAGCGGCGGGCACGGTAGACGGCGAACTGGCCAAACAGGAAGAGGAAGGCATAGAGCGGGACGCTGGCGAAGGCCTGCCAGCGCTCGGCGGCGAGCCCGGCGATGAAATAGGCGAGGAAGACCGGGACCAGCACCGCCAGCGCAATCAGGAAGCCGAGCAACAGCTCCCTGGCGCGGCCGGTGTATTCGAGCGGGTCGCCGCCGATCTCGGTGTTGATCCACAGATGGCGGCGGATGTCGGTGGCAAGCCAGAAGCGGTAGAAGCCGAAAGTCAGCAGTTCGAGCAGGGCGCCGCGCATGGCCAGGCCACGGAAGTCGGCGTTGGCACCCGTGAAGCGAACGATGCCGATGCGCGGGCCGGGCGAAGCGGTGGTTTCGGACATGCACGCATCAAGCACATGTCCCGCCCGCCCGGCAATCGCGCTACGGGTCGATGCGGGCGGTGGCGGTGCCGCTCATCACTTCCTTGCCGTCCTGGTTGACGGTGGAGAGGGTCAGGTCCACCAGCTGCTCGCCATTCTCCTCGCGCAAGGCGGCCACGGTGGCGGTGGCATCCAGCGTATCGCCGGGCCAGACCTGGTTGGTGAAGCGGACACCGAATTTCTTCAGCCGGCCATCGCCGACGTAGTTGGTCAGCATCTTGCCGGTCAGGCCCATTGTCAGCATGCCGTGGGCGAACACTCCCGGGTAGCCGGCGATCTCCCTGGTGTAGAGGTCGTCGGTGTGCAGCGGGTTGTAGTCGCCGGAGGCGCCGGCGTACATCACGAGCTGGGTGCGGCTGAGGTTCTCGATCACCCGCTCGGTGTGGGTGGCGCCGACGGAAAGGGCGGATTTCTTGAGGGCCATGTCGGTTCTCCTCAGCCCGATACCGGGCGCTCGGTGCGCACGCCGACGCTGCGGGCGGTGATCACGAGTTCGCCGTTCTGGTTGCGGTATTCGGTGATGCGCTCGCTGAACACCAGCTTGCCGGCGCGCTTGCTGTCCTTCTCCCAGCTGTTGCCCGGCCTCGATTCAACCGTGAGCACGTCACCGGGGCGCAGCGGGCGGTGGTATTCGAAATGCTGCTCGGCATGCAGGCCACCGGACGAGGCGGGCTTCTCCGTGATGCCTGTGGCGGTCTTGGCCGAGCCGAACCATTTCTGGCCGTGCTTGGGCCGCAGGAAATAGTCGGGATCATATTGCGCCACCGATTGCGGGAAGGTGGGTGGCGCGATGATGCCGCCGACCTCGGTCGCCTTGGCCGCCTCTGCGTCGTGGTAGACCGGGTTCGGATCGTCCACGGCGCGGGCGAACATCATGATGTGCGAGGCTTCGACGGGAAACGTGATCTTGGGCAACGGATCCTCCAGTCCTTGCGGCCCTGTTCGACGCTGGGCCGGCGAAGCTGCGACCATAGCTGATCGTGGCAGGGCTGCCACTCCCGCCGCCGCGCGGTTCGTGCCAGCCCTTCGAATTCTTCACTGCCTCAAGAGTCGGCAGACTTTACACCCGCTGTCCGCCTCCGACGACAAGGGTGCGCAAGCCCTTGATCCGCGGCGCAAACGCCGATTGGTATGAATTTTGCGTAATCCTTGGCAGGGAATAATCGCCCGCCAGGATCAAATTGAGCGGGGGCAGCCATACCATGCAAGGAGGACGCGCGGACGTGATCCAGCAGCTCAAGCGGGTGGCAGCAGCCATCGCGATTGCCAGCGCGGCGATTGTGCCAGCAACGTCGCACGCACAGATGACGCTGAACGCTGCCGGCACGGCGCTTGGCCTCACGCTGACGACTTTCGCTGATGGATTCCCGGTGAATGGGGGTGGCGTCGGGCCGATCGGAGCGGCCTTCGTCGGCGGCACGGTCCTCGTCTCCGACTACACCGCCGGCGCGATCCGGGTTTTCCCGACCGGCACGGACGGCCAGCACGTGTCTGATGCCGGCGTGGTCACCATGAGCGGGTACGGCAGCGGCAATCCCGCCGGGATGGTCCAGTCCGGTGGCAACATCTACATGGCGATGCAGGCGTCCGGATCGCTGGTCCGGGTCAATGCCGACGGTTCCTTCCACTCGACGACCATGACCGGCCTGCCGGCAGCGACCGGTGCGGCAACAAATCCGGCCAACGGCCATGTCTTCGTCACCACGCTGGGCTTCGGCGTCATCTGGGATGTCGACACGGTGGCGCTGACCAAGACGCCCTTCGTCTTCGCCTCGTCCGACGGCATCACCTTCTCGCCGGATGGCAGCATTCTCTACGCCGAGGTGGGCAGCCACATCATCGGCTACAGCGTCGCCTCCGGCCTGCCGGTGTTCGATTCCGGCCTCATCGCCGGCGGCGCCGACGGCGCGGCGGCCGGCACCGGCACGCTGGCCGGCAAGATCTTCGTGGCAACCAACTCCGGCGATCTCGTGATGGTGGATGCCCTGACCAGCACGCAGACCTTGATCGGTACTGGCGGCTCGCGCGGCGACCTGGTCACGGTGGACCCAACCAACGGCTCACTGCTGATCTCCCAGTCCGACCGCATGCTGCGGCTCATTCCGGGCGAAGGTGGTTCGTTCGTCGAAACACCGGAGCCGGCCTCGCTCGCGGTGCTCGGCAGCGGTATGGCCCTTCTGTTCCGCTTCCGCCGGCGGCGCTGATCTACGGCCGCACGGCCGGGGTCTCGACAGCGAGACCCCCGTGCCCGCGCGGCCAGGGAAAGCTTCCAGCGCCACCGCCTCGGCCGAGTCCGGCGCGAACGGTTCGGCGCGCACGCCTGCGAGACAGGCCCGCAGGCGCCGGGCGAAGCTGCCCATGCCCTGCCATTCCAGCCGGTATTCAGGATAGCCGTTGGCGTGGCCTTCGGGGATGACGGCGCCGCCGAGCTTCTGGCCGGCGCGGGCCTCGTGGCATTGGGCACAGGACAGGTCGAGCTGGCCGAACCTGGTGCGGAACAGGCGCTCGCCTTCGGCGATGCTCGGCGCCAGGCGCGGATCGGGGGGCGCCACAGGCAGGCCGCGCGATTGCAGGCCAATCGCGGCGGCCAGCGCCAGCATGGCGTCGCTCTCGGGGGTGAGCTTTGGCGCATTCTGGTGGTCGGTGCGGCAGAGATTGACCCGGTCCGGCAGGGTCACGGGGCGGCCGCGCTGCGCATCCCAGGCCGGGTAGCGCGCGGCAACACCCTTCATGGCGGCGAGGTCACCATGGCAGCCGGCGCAGGGCATGCCGGCGCCGGCGGGCTGAGTCCAGAGCGCCCTGCCCTGCTCGACCCAGAGGAAGGCGGGGTTCTGCGTGTCGTCGTCCTGCATGGCGCGGACCTGGGGGCCGGCATCCTCGTAGCCGGAGCGGGGCTGGGCGAGTGCCACACCTGCAACGCCGACGAGAGCAAGGTGAACAAAGAGGCGGCGAGGCAGCGAGAAGAAAAGGGACGTTATCTTCGTCTCGCTGCCTCGCTGCCTCTTTGCGAATCTTCCCTCCTTCACCTTCGCTTCATTCCACCACGATCTCGACGCTCTCGAACTGCGTCGCCCCGTGGTCGTCGGTCCAGGAGAGGGTGACCAGGCCGCTCTCCACCGCCAGCGCGGTGAAGCTCAGGAACGGGTTGGCGGCGATGGCGGGGAAGAATTCGGCGCGGAACACCTCCTCGCCGCCATAGGTGCAGTGGAAGGCGTTGATGATCTCGCGCGGGATCTGCTTGCCGTACTCGTCGCGGCGCTGGCCGCTTTCCATCGGGTGCTGGATCAGCACGCGGATTTCGAACACGCCCCCCTTTTTCACCCGCTTCGGTATGTTGATCAGGGGCTTGGCCATGTCTCAGATCTCGTCGATGCAGGCGGCCAGCGTCACCAGCAGTTCGACATCGTCGAGCCAGAACGTGCCGTCGGCGCAGGCAGCCAGCGCGGTCACGGTCTGCGAGGTGGCGAGGCGGATGCGGGTGGACAGGCGCGGCCCGCCGCTGCGCGGGCCGAAATGGGCGTGGATGACGTTGGGCAGCGGGTTCAGCGGCGCGAACACATGCAGGCTCAGCACGCGGCCGGAATGCGGCAGTGGCTCGGGAACGGCCACCGTCATTGCCACCGCATTCCCGTTCTCCACCAGCAGCGGCAGGTCGAGCTTCACTCGTCCGCGCACCGGCTGCGCCCCACCTGTCACGACGCGCATCGCCGCCTCGGCCTCCGCAGGCGTCGCCAACGCCGGGCGCACCAGCAGCGCCATGCCGCCGCCCAGCAGCAGACGGCGCCTCATGGGTCCTTCAGCGTGGCGAGATAGGCCACCACGTCCTCGATCTGCTGGTCGGTCAGGATGGGCTTGCCGGCCCATTGCCGGCCGGGGCGGGTGACATTCGTCCGGCTGTAGGAGGGCATGATGGTGTCGGGGTTGGCCTGGGCGGGATCGACCAGGCGCTGGCGGATTTCGTCGGGCGACAGGCGCGATCCCACGCCCGCAAGGTCGGGGGCGATGCTGCCCTGCAGATGCGGGTCGGGGAACGGCCCGGCATGGCACAGCAGGCAGAGGCCGGCCTGGCGGCTGGCGACGATGGCGCGGCCGCGGGCGGCATCGCCTGGAGGGCCCGCGCCGCCGAGGATCAGGACCGCGAGCACGAGCCTAGCCGAACGCTTCGGCAGTGATGGTGGCGAACCAGCTTTCGGCATGCGCCGCCTCCTGCGCGCGGAAATCCGCCGATGCCTCGATCGGGCTGGTGCCGCCGGCGCCCTCGATGTCGGCCAGCACGCCCCTGGCCGGGCGGTAGACGCCGGCGACCGAGATGCCGTAGCCGGGGCCGACCAGCGAGTAGCAGGTGTTGAGCAGCCGCGGCTCCGACGGCGCGCCATGCGCCAGCAGGTCCAGCACCGCCAGCGCGCAGGCCTTTGCTTGCGCGTTTGCGGCGAAGGCGGATTTCGGCATGGCACCGGCGATGGCAGCGTCGCCGATGACGTGGATGCCGGGGACCAGCCGGGATTCGAAGCTGACCGGGTCGATCGGGCACCAGCCGGTGCGGTCGGCCACCCCGGCAGCCACCGCGATGGCGGCGGCGCGCTGCGACGGAATGATGTTGGCAAGGTCGGGCGTATAGGATTGGAACTCGGTCTTCACCATGCCGGAAGCGGCATCGACCTCCACCACCTTGCCGCCCTGGGACAGCGGCACCCACTCGACAATGCCGGGATAGAGCGCGGCCCAGGCGTTCTGGAACAGGCGCTGCTTTGAAAACGCGTCCTTCGCGTCCAGCAGGATCAGCTTGGCGCGCGGCTTGCGGGTCTTCAGATAGTGGGCGATCAGGCTGGCGCGCTCGTAGGGGCCGGGCGGGCAGCGATAGGGGTTGGCCGGGATCGACATCACCACCAGCCCGCCTTCCGGCAGCGCCGCCAGCCGGTCGCGCAGCAGCAGCGTCTGCGCGCCGGCCTTCCAGGCGTGCGGCATCTTCTCGGCCGCCGCCTCGGTGTAGCCGGGCAGGCCGTTCCAGATCAGGTCGATGCCGGGGGCGAGGATGATCCGGTCGGCCGCGACCGCCCCACCGTCGGCCAGCGTCACCCGGCCGGGCGCCACGTCGGCGGCCGCCTGGGGGATGAGCTTGATCCCTTCCTTGACCAGCGCGGCGTAGCCGAAGCGCTGCCCCGCCATGTCGCGCAGGCCGCCGATCACCGCGTTGCTGAACGGGCAGGCGGTGTAGGTGGCATTGGGCTCCACCAGCGTCACCTCGATGCCGGCGCGCGCCAGCACGCGGGCCGCCGACGCGCCACCGAACCCGCCGCCGACCACGATCGCCCGGGTGCCGTGCGCCCGGGCAGCGGACGGGAAGGCCAGCGCGCCGGCCAGCACGGCGCGCCGCGACAGGGTCATCGCACGGACCACCACTGCGCCAGCGCCTGGATCTCCGCTGGCGAGAAGCCCTTCATCAGCCGATCCATCACGGTCGATGGCCGGCTGCCGTCGCGGAAGGCCAGCATCGCCGCAACGAGATCGGGCGCCGGCCGCCCGGCGATCGGCGGGATCACGCCCGCCCCGCCATGGCAGCCGGTGCAGCTCATGGCCCCGGGCGGGGGGCCGGCCGCCCCCGCCAACAAGCCCAGCAGGGGCAGCAGGCGCCTCATGCCTTCTTGAGGTCGTGATGCTTCAGCGGCAGCGAGCGGATGCGCCGACCCGTCGCCGCAAAGATCGCATTCAGCACCGCCGGCGCCGCCACCGCGATGGTCGGCTCGCCCACGCCGCCCCAGAACCCGCCGCTGGGCACGATCACCGTCTCCACCTTCGGCATGTCCGCCATCCGCGCGACCTCGTAGGTGTCGAAATTGCCCTCGACGATGCGGCCTTTCTCGACCGTGTTCTCGCTGTAGAGCGCGGCCGACAGGCCGTAGGCGAAGGAACCGGCGACCTGCGCATCGATCTGGTCAGGGTTCACCGCGTGGCCGCAATCGGTGGCGGCCACGATGCGGTGGATCTTGAGCTCGCCCTTGGCCGAGACCGAGACCTCGGCGACGGCCGCGGTATAGCTGCCGAAGCCGGTATACTGGCAGATGCCGCGGAACACGCCGGCCGGCAGCGGCTTGCCGTACTCGGCCTTGGCGCAGGCCGCCTCCAGCACCGCCAACGGCTTCGGGTTCTTGGCCATCAGCGTGCGCCGGAACTCCAGCGGGTCCTTGCCCGTGGCATGCGCCAGCTCGTCGATGAAGCACTCCAGGTAGACGGCGTTCTGGTTCACGTTCACGCCGCGCCAGAACCCGACCGGCACATGCGTGTTGCGCACCGCATGGTCCACCAGCAGGTTCGGGATCGCCAGGTAGCCGAACTCGCTGGCGATCAGCCCCTGGAACTGGATCATGTCGACCCCGTTCTCCATCCGCTGCGGCGCCAGATAGGCCAGGATCGACTGTCCGGCGATGCGCAGATGCAGCCCGGTCACGTTGCCCGCCGCGTCCAGCCCGGCCACCATCTTGGCCTGGGTGATCGGGCGGTAGAAGCCGTGCTGCATGTCTTCCTCGCGCGACCAGATCAGCTTGACCGGCCGGCCGGGAACCTGCTTTGCGATCTGCACCGCCTGGCGCACGTAGTCCTGCTGGCCGCGCCGGCCGAAGCCGCCGCCGAGATGGTGCTTGTTGACCTTCACCTGCGACAGCTTCAGCCCCGCCGCCTCGGCCGCCGCCGCGAGCGAGGCGTCGCCGTTCTGCGAGCCGACCCAGATCTCCACCTGCTCCGGGGTCCATTTCGCCGTGCAGTTCATCGGCTCCATGGTGGCGTGGTTGAGGAACTGGGTGGCGTAGACCGCTTCCACCGTCCTTGCGGCGCCGGCGATCGCCGCCGCCGCATCGCCGTATTTGTGCCCGACCGCGGCTTCCTTCGCGTCGAGGCCGGTCTTGACGAACGCATCGATCGTCGCGCTCGACACAGTGGCGTTCGGCCCCTCGTCCCAGACCACCGGCAGCGCGTCGAGCGCGCGCCTGGCCTGGATCCACTTGTCGGCGACGACCGCGATGGTGCTGTCGTCGAGCTTCAGCACGTGGCGTACGCCGGCCATGCCCTTCACCTTGTCGGCGTCGAAGCTCTTCAGCGTTCCGCCGAAGACCGGGCATTGCGCCACCGCCGCGTTGAGCATGTCGGGCAACTGCACGTCGATCGCATAGACCAGCTTGCCGTTCAGCTTCTCGGCCGTGTCGAGCCGCTTCACCCCCTTGCCCGCGATCTTCCACTGCGAGACGGGCTTCAGCGCCGGCTTCTCGGGCACCGGCAGGGCGGCGGCCTCGGCGGCCACCTCGCCGTAGCGCAGCGTGCGGCCGGACGGGGTATGGGTCAGCACGCTGGCGGCGGTGGTGATCTCCGCCTCCGGCACGCCCCAGCGCTTCGCGGCTGCCGAAATCAGCATCAGCCGCGCGGCGGCGCCGCCCTGCTGCACATAGGGAACCGAGGCGCGGATGCCGCGGCTGCCACCGGTGGACATGTCGCCCCAGGCGCGGCTGCGGGCGAAATTGACCTCGGGCGCGATGTATTCGGCGCTCACCTTGGCCCAGTCGGCATCGAGCTCCTCGGCGACGAGCTGGGCGAGGCCGGTCAGGGTGCCCTGTCCCATCTCGGAGCGGGCAATGCGGACCACCACGCGGTCGTCCGGGTGGATGACGGCCCAGATGCCGACCTCGGCGCCCGCATCCGCGGCGGCGGCCGCCGGAACCGACCAGCCGAGCGAGAGGCCGCCCGCGCCGGTGGCGGCGGTGGCGGTGGCAAGGAAGCCGCGGCGTGAAATGCTGCCCATCTGCGTGCCCTCCCCTAGACCTTGCCGCCCGCGGCCTTGATGGCCTCGGCGGCGGAATGGATGGCGGAGCGGATGCGGGTGTAGGTGCCGCAGCGGCAGATATTGGTCATCGCCGCGTCGATGTCATCGTCGGTGGGCTTGGGGTTTTCCTTGAGCAGCGCCGCCGCGGCCATGATCTGGCCGGACTGGCAGTAGCCGCATTGCGGCACCTCGTGTTCCAGCCAGGCCTTCTGGACCGGGTGCGAACTGTCGGGCGACAGGCCCTCGATGGTGACGACCTTCTGGGTGCCGACGCTGCCCACCGGCAGCATGCAGGCGCGGGTCACCACGCCGTCCAGATGCACCGCGCAGGCGCCGCACTGGGCAACGCCGCAGCCGTACTTCGTGCCGGTGAGCCCGGCCCACTCGCGCAGGACCCAGAGCAGGGGCGTGTCGGGATCGACCTCAAGCTCGTGCACGCGGCCGTTGATATCGAGCGCGATCATGTCGGGTGGCCCCCCTGCCCTGCTTGCGGTCGGCTGGCGAATGTCAGGAAATGTGCCGACGATGTGGCAAAAGAGCTCAGTCTGGCAAGGGGTCTTCTTGCGCCACTCGCATCAGCGGCAGCGGGCGGCACTATCGGGAGGTGCGATCCCCCTCGCGTGTCCGCGGATCGCAATGCTGCAAATGCTTTTCCCGACGTAGACAACACAATTACATCAAGCGCCTCACAACCGACGTCGCCACGTGCCGCATCAAAAGGCGGTTATTGATGCGACCCAGCAAAATCCGAAAACTCGTGACTAAGCATGAGAGGCTCTGTGAACGCTATCATATTGCCACCATCGAATGAAACGCTAGCATCGAACTGATAGTGGGCGTCGCTTTTCGCCGTGAAGCCTGAGTATGCCTCGTTTCCGTAGATCAAAGAGAACATATATTCCTTAATAGTTGTCGTAATGGTCACTTCCGAGTCATCATAAATTTGTTGCTCTTCGACGATTTCCGAATATCCATCTTCGATATAGACAAATGACGGCTCGAGATCAATACCGACTGTCTCGTGATCGACGGCAACGATGGGCGCAGAGGCACCATCCATGGGAGTGCCACCCTCCGGACCCACGCGGACGGGAAC
>JBGAIK010000035.1:0-32465 GCA_044225615.1 Acetobacteraceae bacterium
CGCTTCGTCACCGCCGGGGGAACCCGCTTCCACGTCCAGATCATGGGCACCGGCCCGCCGGTGCTGCTGCTGCACGGGATGGGGGCAAGCGCGCATTCCTGGCGCGGCGTGATGCCCTTGCTGGCCGGCCGCTTCACCGTCATCGCGCCCGACCTGCCGGGGCACGCCTTCTCCACCCTGCCGGAAGCGCGCATGTCGCTGCCGGCGATGGCGCGCGCGGTCCGCGCCCTGCTCGATGCGATCGGCGCGGAGCCCATCTTGGTGGCGGGCCACTCCGCCGGCGCTGCGGTCGCCGTGCGCATGGCGCTGGACGGGCGCATCGCGCCGCGGGCGCTGGTCGGCATCAATGCCGCGCTGCTGCCCATGCACGGGCTGGCCGGGCAGTTCTTCGCGCCGGTCGCCCGCCTGCTGGCCTGCCTGCCGATCGTGCCGGCGGTGTTCACAGCCATGGCCGGCGACCAGGCGGCGGTGGCGCGGCTGCTGCGCGACACGGGATCGACCATCGATGCCGAGGGCTTGCGCCTCTATGCACGGCTGATGCGCAATTCCGGCCATGTCGCCGGGGCGCTGGCGATGATGGCGCACTGGGACCTGCCGGCCCTGGCGCGCGACCTGCCGCGCCTGGCGATGCCGCTGATGCTGATCGCCGGTCGCAATGACCGCACTGTCCGGCCCGCTGCCGCCGAGCGGGTTCGCGCCCTGGTTCGCGGCGCCCGCGTGGTGATGCTGCCCGGCCTCGGCCATCTCGCCCATGAGGAGCGCCCCGATCTCGTCGCGGAGCTCATGGTGCCGTTGGCCGCCCCGGCGGAGGCCGCCGCATGACCGGCCTGGCGGACCATCCGCAGCGGCGCGAACTGACCGACGAGGTGCATGCCCGCCCGCCGGAGGCGCTGGTCGCCCCGATGCGGCTTTCCTACCTGGCGCTGTTCGGCGACGCCGCCATGCGCCAGCTTGCCTTCCAGCGCGTCTGTGCGCTTGCCGGGCGCCTCGGCGTCGCGCCGCCCCCGGCTGGCGCCAGCCACTACGTCGCGGATTTCGTCACGTTCCGCCTGAAATGGGAGAGCCACTCCGAGTTCGTCCGCTACACCTTCATCGTCACCGGCGCCGTGGACGACCCGTTCGCCGACCCCGCCATCGCGCAGGTGCCGCCGGACTGGCTGGCGAGCCTGCCCGGCGAAGTGATCGCCGCCGCCCATGCCGCCCTGCTTCCCGATACGCCGCTCGACCTGCGCGACATCGCCGGGCGCTGGTTTGCGGGCAACGTGCTGCTCGGCGCCGGCCTGTCCGATGGGGCCGCGGCGGCCCTGACCGACCTGCGCATCCAGCCCGACGGCTATACCCGCTTCCTGGTGGTGGACCGTACCACCTCGCCCTGGCAGGCCGGCCGCGTGGTGCAGCGCCTGCTGGAGATCGAGACCTACCGCGTGCTCGCCCTGCTCGCCCTGCCGCTGGCGCGCGAGACGGTTCCGTTCCTCGGCAGATGCGAGCGCGAGCTGGGCGCGATCACCTCCGCCCTGGTGGGCGCCGCGATGGCCGACGAGCCGGTGCTGCTCGAACGGCTGACACGGCTGGAGGCGGAGCTGGAAAGCCGCCAGTCGGCCAATCTCTACCGCTTCAGTGCGGCCGCGGCCTATGACGAGCTGGTGCAGGCCCGCATCGCCGAGCTGCGCGAGACGCGCATCCAGGGCGTGCAGACGTTCCGCGAGTTCACCGCCCGGCGGCTCGGCCCGGCGATGAACACCTGCCGCTCCGTCGCCGCGCGCCAGGCGGCACTGTCCGAGCGCGTCGCCCGCACCAGCCGCCTGCTGTCCGCGCGGGTGGACATCAGCCACGAGCGGCAGAACCAGGCGCTGCTGGAATCGATGAACCGCCGCGCCAGCCTGCAACTGCGCCTGCAATCCACGGTCGAGGGGCTCTCGATCGCGGCCGTCACCTACTACATCGTCGGCCTGGTCGGGTATGGCGCCAAGGCGCTCGCGGCGGCCGGCCTGCCGTTGTTGCCCGAGGTGGCGATGGGTGCCAGCATTCCGCTGATCGCCGGGCTGGTGGCGTTCGGCCTGGCCCGCTCCCGCCGCCATTTCGCCGAACCCGGCGTGTTCGACCCGTGAGCGCGCTGTTCGCCGATGGCCGGATCATCGACGCGATCCTCGTGCTGGTGGCGCTGGAAGCGCTCGCCCTCGTCGCTTTCGCCCGGCGCACCGGCCGCGTGGCCCCGGCCGCGATCCTCGCCAACCTGCTGGCCGGCGCCTCGCTGATGCTGGCGCTGCGGCTGGCGCTGGCCGGGACCGGATGGCCCTGGATCGGCCTCGCCCTGATGGCCGCGCTCGTCGCCCATCTCGCCGATCTCCGCCAGCGCTTCGCAGTCCCAAGGCAACGAATGAAAGGTGCGGCGCTGCACCCGGGGGCCACCTAGCCATGGATCACGCCGTCGAGGACCGCGCCCCAGCACCCCCTGACCAGACGGCGGTCGCGCACGGCCGGAGCGGCGCGCCGCATGCGGTGGTGATCGGCAGTGGGTTCGGCGGGCTGGCCGCCGCCATCCGCCTCGGCGCGCGCGGCTGGCGGGTCACGGTGCTGGAGAAGCTCGACGGGCTCGGCGGCCGGGCCGGCGTGTTCCGCCAGGACGGCTTCACCTTCGATGCCGGCCCCACCATCATCACCGCGCCGTTCCTGTTCGAGCAGCTCTGGCAGCTGTGCGGCCGGCGCCTGGCCCAGGATGTGGAGCTGCGGCCGGTCACGCCGTTCTACCGCATCCGCTTCGACTCCGGCGAATGCTTCGATTGCTCGGGCGACCCGGACGCGATGCGCGCGCAGATCGCCCGCTTCAATCCCGCCGATCTCGACGGCCACGCCCGCTTCATGGCGCTCAGTGCCGAGATCTGCAGGATCGGCTTCGAGGAGCTGGGCCATGTGCCGTTCCTGCGCTGGACCGACATGGTGCGCGTGCTGCCCGCGCTGGTCCGGCTGCAGAGCTACCGCAGCGTGCACGCGCTGGTGTCGCGCCATTTCGCCGATCCGCGGCTGCGCGTGGTGTTCAGCTTCCATCCGCTGCTGATCGGCGGCAACCCGCTGACCGCCAGCGCCATCTACAGCCTGATCCCGGCGCTGGAGCAGCGCTGGGGCGTGCATGCCGCCATCGGCGGCACCGGGCGGCTGGTGGCGGGCATGGCCGGGCTGATCGCCGGCCAGGGCGGATGCATCCGCCGCAATGCCGAGGTGACCGGGATCACCACCCGGGACGGCGCGGCCACCGGCGTGCGCCTTGCCTCGGGCGAGACGATCGCGTCCGACATCGTGGTCTCCAACGCCGATTCCGCCTGGACCTACCGCCATCTGCTGCCGCCGGGGCAACGCCGCCGCTGGACCGATCGCCGGATCGAGCGCGCGCGCTCCTCGATGGGCCTGTTCGTCTGGTATTTCGGCACCGACCGCCGCTACGACGGCATTGCCCAGCACACCATCGTCCTCGGCCCGCGGTATGAGGGGCTGCTCGCCGACATCTTCGCCCGCAAGCATCTCGCCGACGATTTCTCCCTCTACCTTCACCGCCCGACCGCCTCCGATCCGAGCCTCGCGCCGCCGGGCTGCGACGCGTTCTACGTGCTGGCCCCGGTGCCGCATCTGGGCGGCGGCACCGACTGGCGGCAGGCGGCGAAACCCTATCGCGCCAGCATCGCCCGGCGGCTGGCCGAGACGGTGCTGCCCGGGCTTGCGGCGCATGTCGTCACGTCGCGGCTGATGACGCCGCTCGACTTCCAGGATCGCCTGCTCGCGTACCGGGGCGCGGCCTTCGGCATGGAGCCGGTACTGACCCAGAGCGCCTGGTTCCGCCCCCACAACCGCAGCGAGGACCTGCGCAACCTGTTCATGGTCGGCGCCGGCACCCATCCCGGCGCCGGCGTGCCTGGCGTCCTGTCTTCGGCCCGCATCCTCGACACGGTGGTTCCGCATGCATCCGCATTTCGCCACGGCTGACCTTGCCGCGCCTGGCTGGGCGCGGCCCGAACACGCAAGCCCGGCCGATCTCGCTGCCTGCCGGGCGCTGCTGCGCGGCGGCTCGCGCAGCTTCCTTGCCGCCTCGCGCCTGCTGCCGCGTCGGGTGCGCGACCCGGCCGTGGCGCTCTACGCCTTCTGCCGGGTGGCCGACGACGCGATCGACCTCGGTGCGGAGCCGGACGCCGCCCTGGCCGGCCTGCGCCATCGGCTCGACCGGGCCTATGCCGGCGCCCCGCTCGACATCCCGGCCGACCGCGCCCTGGCGGATGTGGTCGCCCGCTTCGGCATTCCCCGCGCCCTGCCGGACGGCCTGCTGGAGGGTTTCGCGTGGGACGCGGGCCGCCGCCGCTACCAGGACACGGATGCGCTGATCGCCTATGCCGTGCGCGTGGCCGGCACGGTGGGGGCGATGATGTCCCTGCTGATGGGCGCCCGCACGCCCGACATGATTGCCCGGGCCTGCGACCTCGGGGTGGCCATGCAGCTCACCAACATCGCCCGCGACGTGGGCGAGGACGCGCGCGCCGGCCGGCTCTATCTGCCGCTCGCCTGGCTGCGCGAGGCACGGATTGACCCCGAGGCCTGGCTCGCCGCCCCCACCTTCACCCCGGCCCTGGGTGCCTGCGTGCAACGGCTGCTCGATCGGGCGGCATTCTTCTACGCCCGCGCCGATGCCGGGATCGCCCGCCTGCCGATCGGATGCCGGCCGGGCATCGCCGCCGCGCGGGCGCTCTACGACGGAATCGGCCGCGTGATCGAACGGGCAGGCTGCGACTCCGTCGCGACCCGTGCCGTCGTGACGGGCAGGGGCAAGCTCGCCTGTCTGGTCGGGGCGCTGGCCGGTGCCCACCACCGCGCACCGGGCGCACTGCACACCCCATGCCTGCCGCAGGCGGCCTTCCTCGTCGATGCCGTGAGCGCGACCCGGGCTCCGGCCGGCGGCGCGCCGGAGGGCATTGGCTTCGAGGCCCGGATCGTCTGGCTCCTGGGCCTGTTTGAGCGCCTGGAGCGTCGCGCGCAGGAAGGCCGGGCTGCCTAGTGTCCCGATTCCGAAGTTCGTTGCCACGTGCAGTGGTCGGAATCGGGACACTAGGAGCCTGTCCTGGTAATGGCTGATTTTGCATCTCGACGGGGCGCGGGTTGGGATGATTCTGTTGTGGCATGAGCAAAGTGTTTCGCCCTTGGAAGATCGACGAGGTTTGGCTTCTGCCTCCCTCGGTTGCGGATTTCGTGCCGGCTGGCCACCCGGCCCATCTGATCCGGCTTGGTAAGCGAGGAGCTCGACCTTTCCGCGATCGCTGGCGGCCTACACCCGGAGGAAGGCTACCCGCCTACCACCCGGCGATGATGGTGGCGCTGTTGCTGTATGCGTATCGCAGCGGGGTCTATTCGTCGCGGCGGATCGCGCGTGGCTGCGAGGCGGTTGGACTTCCAGGCCACCGCGCTGGTCGGCCAGTTCCGCACCATCAGCGAGTTCCGCCGCCGCCACCGCATCGATGCGCTGGCCGGCCTGTTCGTGCAGGTGCTGGCGCTGTGCCGCAAGGCGGAGCTGGTGGGGCTGGACCACGACGGCGTGCGGATGGCACCGAAGCTCAAGGCCAATGCGTCGAAGCGCAAGGCGATGAGCTACGCCCGCATGGTCGAGGCCGAGGCGGCAGCAGCCGCGGGTGGAGGACTGGCTGGCCCGCCAGGCGAGGACGCGGCCGAAGAGGACGCGCAGTATGGCAGCAAGCGCCCGCGTGACGAGGCCGCCGAACTGGATGCGCGACAAGCAGGCCCGTCTGGCCCGCATCCGCGCGGCCAAGGCCAGCCCAGGCCGAGGCCCGCGCGGCGAGCGGCCCGGCCGCCGCCGCCCTCGCCCCGATGGCAGCCCCAGGCCGACCGGGCCGAAAACCCCGGCCACCCGCCCGGCCAGCCCAAGCCCAGTGCGCAGCGCAACTTCACCGATCCCGCAAAGCCGCATCATGAAAGGCCCGGACGGCGTTCAGGCCTACAACGCCCAGGCCGCCGTCGATGCCGACGCGGGTCATCGTCGCCCACCGCCTCACCAACAACGCCGCCGACCACGACGCCCTGCTGCCGCTGCTCGACGCGGTGGCGAAAACACCGGCAGCATGCGGGCGAGGTCTCCGCCGACAATGGCTTCTGCTCGAATCTCGGGGGCCTCATCGAGCGCACCGTGCGCGGCTACGTCGCAGCCGGACAGCACATGGCGGCGCCAAGATGACGCTGGTCCAGGCCATGCGCCAGGCTACGCCAGGGCGGCCAGCGAAGTCGCTACCGGATGCACGAAAATACGTCGTCAGCCCGTCTTCCGGACGCATCAAGCAGGCCAGAAACTTCCGGCAGTTCCTCCTCCGCGGCATCAGCAAAGGTAAAAGCGAATGGGCACTCATCTGCCGCCCACAACCTCGCAAAGCTCACCACCGACGGCCAGCGTCCCTCATTTCAGCCGCCTGAACATACCCACCCAAAGACCAGTAGGCGTTACAGGGACAGGCTCCTAGCTCTTTGTTTTCAGTGTCCTGTTCACCCCTACGTCCGCCATGAAGGATGGCGAACCGGGGATTGGGACACTGGGCCGATCGACAATCCAGGATTCCCAAACGGCGATCGCTTGTTCATAGGGCTCCGTGTTGAAGCCACGGAGTGGGCGGTGGCAGCGGGGCGCTACAGGCTGAGCGATGCGCAGTGGACAAGGATTTCGGCACTTTTGCCTGGCAGGCGAGTGATCCTGGCCGGACGGCAGCAGATGCCGATTGTTTGTGAACGGTTGCCTGTGGATTTTGCGGTCGGGCGCACTGGTGCGATCTGCCTGAGCGATATGGGCGCTGGAAGACGGTTCACCGTCGCTTCAGTCATAGTGCCATGCCGGCGTGTGGGAGAAGGTGTTCCACGCCCTGACGGTGGTTTTGACAAACGATATCTGATGATCGACAGCACCATCGTGCGCACGCTTGAGCGGCAAACGGAGGGCCAAAATCAGGCGTTGGGGCGTTCCCGAAAGTGGACGACGATAAGATCCACATGCAGCCCGACGCGCTCGGCAGACCGCTTATTGTGACAGCTGGGCAAACGGGCGACATCCCAGGCACCAACCCTGCTGGACGGTCAAGCCAGCGGAAACAGTTCTTGCCGACAAAGCCGATAGTAATGCCTTGCACACTGACGATCATTGCCGATATGGGCGCCGAGGCGGTGATCCCTCAAACCGTTCCCGCAAGACGATCATCCGCGACACGGTCGCATACAAACATCGCAACCGCATCGAGCGACGCTTCAACAGCCTCAAAAAGCTTCGACTACGCAGCACGCTACGACAGACGGACCATACACTTCTCCGGCTTCATCCACCTCAGCTCAGAGCATGGATCACACACGATTGTCGATCGGCCTAATTGCCGGACCCCTGGAAAGACTGCACCATCTTCTCCCGAACCGCTCCGGGATTGCCGCAGGCCAGTGGATCGAGTCCAGGCCTGCCAACGCGGTCCGCCGGGTCGTGGGTCGTGTCCCGAGGGTGGCGTGGAAGGGTGGTCATAGCGTTTCTTCGGTAGGGTTTGGTCACCACACCTGAACCCGCACCGAGGATCCGACGATGACCACCCCTTCCACGCCACCTCTCGGGACACGACCCTTCCTTGCCCGCCGGACGCACTTCGCCTTCAGTCCACTCTCGCAATTACCTCGATCTCCGTCATCATCCCGTCGTAGCCCCGGAACGTCGAGGGGATCATCGTCATGGCCGGCCCGGGTGCCGGGAAGGCGGCGCGGCAGGCGGCCTCGTTCAGGCCGGTATCCGGCGCCTTGCTGCCCTCGTAGAAATCCGTCACCAGCAGCGCATGTTCCATGCCGGCGCCGAGGCCTTTCAGGATGGTGTCGATGTTCGCCATCGTGTTCACCGTCTGGGTGTGCATGTCGTAAGGCGCGATCACCTCGGCCCGCGGGTCGAGCGAGACCTGGCCGCCGATGAAGATCATGTCGCCGCAGCGCAGCCCGTGCTTGTAGGGCAGGTGGATCGGCCAGTCCCAGTGCCCGTCCGGCCAGATGTGCCGGCGCGGCGGGCGGCTGCCGTCCTGGCCGCGCATGGCGGTCAGCTCCACCTTGATCAGGTTGCCGCCGGCATATTCCAGCGGCACCGCGATGCCGGTGGCGACCGGCCCCGGCTCGGTGTAGCGGTTGGCGCAGGCCAGGGCGGCCGGTGCCCAGGCGGTGTGGGTCGGCGTGCCGGAGCCCCAGCGGTGCTGCTTCACCACATCGTCGAAGACCGCGCCGAAGCCGGCCAGGATCTCCCCCAGCCGGTCCATCACGAAATGGCTCTGGGCCACGATGTCGCCCTCGTGGCGCACCCGCCCCTCGGGCGTGGCCGCGTTCACCCCGCCGATGAAGATCAGCTCCCCCGCCTGCACGCCGTGCACCATGCCGTCCGGCAGGCTCGCCATGCCGGGTATCGTCACCGTGCGGCGCGGCAGGCCGGTGATCGCCACCGCCTCGATCTCCGCCAGCGAGTCCGCGTGGCGCAGATAGGGCCGCGGCACCGCGGTGGCGACGGTCGCCACCCCTGCGGGCAGGGCGCGGCCGACCAGGTCCAGCACCTGCCGGTCGGTCAGGCCGGAGGCGCCGTCATAGGCGATGAGCAGCTTGGCCAGGTCCGCTGGGCCCGCTTCCAGCCCGGCCAGCACGTCCGCGATCCGGGCCAGGCTGGCGGCGATCTGCAGGGTGATGTCGCCGCCGGCACCGACCTGCCCACGGATCGCCGATAGCGGACCGCTCCGAACGCCCTGGACCAGACCATCCTCGACGACCTGCCTGGCATGGACTCCTCCTTCGATCTGCGTCGTTGTTGGGACTACACCGTGCCCCGCGGGCGGCGCCACGCCCGGAGCGGCTGGCCCAACGGATTGCGGCCAACTGGGGCCAGGCGGCGCGGTCCGCGATCGGCGGCAAGGGGATGCCGTGGCCGGAGGTGCGTGATATCGCTGCCCCGTATCGCGCATGGGAGCGGCGGCATGCTGAGCTACATTACGATCGGCGCCAACGACGTGGCGCGCTCGCGATCACGCGGTCCTGGTTCTGTTTGGCTATCGATGGAGCAGGCCGACGGAAGGGTTCGCCTTCTCCGGCTGGGCGGCTGGCGCCGCGGTGTGTGAAGGTCCCCTTCGACGGGCACGCGGCGATCAGTCGGCAATGGCTAATGGCGGCTTTCTCCAGGCTGCGACGCATGCGATGGCATGCGCGGCCCACGCTGTGGGCCTTGTGGTGGGTGGCACCAATGGCGGACCGCTCGTTCCAAGGATGCCTTACAGCGCACATTTCCATGTCGGCCATCTCCCGCGACCCTGGCAGGCACAAGATCGCAATCTTCTGCTCGACCCTGGCGGAGGGTAAAGTACCGCCTGAATGGGGCGGCATGTCATGGGGTCTGGGGCCAATGGCCCCAGCGGGGTCGAGGGGCCGCGCCCCTCGCCGTGCCTTACCTTCTGATTAGCCCGGTCAGCGGGCTGGACGGATCCGCCCCCAGCCGCCGCGGCATGCGCCCGGCGAGGAAGGATTGCCGCCCGCTCTCGACGGCGAGCTTCATCGCCCGTGCCATGCGCACCGGGTCCTGCGCGTGGGCGATGGCGGAGTTGACCAGCACTGCGGTGCAGCCGAGCTCCATGGCGATGGCGGCATCCGAGGCGGTGCCGACGCCGGCATCGACCAGGAGCGGGACCTTGGTCTGCTCGATGAGCATCGAGATCATGGCCGGGTTCTGGATGCCGAGGCCGGAGCCGATGGGTGCGCCGAGGGGCATGATGGCCACGCAGCCCATGTCTTCCAGGCGCTTCGCGCCGATGGGGTCGTCGGCGCAGTAGACCATGACCTCGAACCCGTCCTTGAGGAGGGCCTCGGCCGCCTCGAAGGTGGCCATCATGTCGGGGTAGAGATGCGGGGGCGGGCCCAGGACCTCGAGCTTCACCAGGTTCCAGCCGCCGGCCTCGCGGGCGAGGCGCAGGGTGCGCACGGCGTCCTTCGCGGTGTGGCAGCCGGCGGTGTTGGGCAGGTAGGTGTATTTCTTAGGGTCCACGAAGTCCTGCAGCATCGGCGCGTTCGGGTCCGACAGGTTGACCCGGCGGACGGCGACGGTAACCATCTCGGCACCGGATGCCTCGATGGCGGCGGCGGTTTCGGGCAGGTCCTTGTAGCGGCCGGTGCCGACGACGAGGCGGGAGCGGAAGGTGCGTCCGGCGACGGTCCAGCCTTCGTCCTGCGCGGGGACGGGTCCGTCCATGGGTCAGCCTCCTCCGATGAAGTGGACGATCTCGAGCTGGTCGCCGGACAGGAGCGCGGTTTCGCCGTAGCGGGAACGGGGAACGATCTCCTCGTTGCGCTCGACGGCGACCTTGCGGGTGTCGAGGCCGATGGCGGCAAGCAGCGCGGCCACGGTCAGGGGAGCGGCAAAGCCCCGCTGCTCGCCATTCACGGTGAGGGTCAGGCGATCGTCCATGGCCGGAGTATGGTGCCGGGGCGGGGCCGCGGCAAGGAAGCGGCGTGCATTGTGGCGGCACGGGGGGGCGTGCTAGGCGCATGGCAGGATGCGCCGGACGTGGGGGCGGCCGGGTTGCTGGAGGATGGGTGCATGGCGTCGCTGCCGTTCAATGACGAGGTCGTGCGCACGCTGGCGGCGATCCTGACCGAGACCGGCCTGACCGAGATCGAAATCGAGGGCAAGGAAGGTCGCATCCGGGTGGCGCGGACGCCGGCCGCGGTGACGGCGAGCGTGCCGGCCGCGGCAGCACCGGTGGCGACCCCGGTGGCTGCGGCGGTGCCGACCGCGACGCCGGCGGCGGACGAGGCGCAGCACCCGGGCGCGGTGACGAGCCCGATGGTGGGGATCGCCTATCTGGCACCCGAGCCGGGGGCGGCACCGTTCGTGGCGGTCGGCCAGGCGGTCAGCGCAGGCCAGACGGTGATGCTGATCGAGGCGATGAAGACGTTCAACCAGATCAAGGCGCCCAGGTCGGGCACGGTTGCCCGCGTGCTGGTTGCGGCCGGGTCGCCGGTGGAGTTTGGCCAGCCGCTGATGATCATCGAGTAGCGGCATTGTTCCAGAAGATCCTGATCGCCAACCGGGGCGAGATCGCGCTGCGCATCCAGCGGGCGTGCCGGGAGCTGGGCATCCCGACGGTGGCGGTGCATTCGACGGCGGATGCCGAGGCGATGCATGTGCGCTTCGCCGACGAGAGCGTGTGCATCGGGCCGCCGGCGGCGCGCGACAGCTACCTGAATGTGCCGGCGATCCTGTCGGCGGCGGCGATCACCGGGGCGGATGCGATCCATCCCGGCTACGGCTTCCTGTCGGAAAACGCGTCCTTCGCGCATATGGTGGAGGCGCACGGGCTGACCTTCATCGGACCTTCGGCCGACCACATCCGCATGATGGGCGACAAGATCGCGGCCAAGGCGGCGATGATGTCGCTGGGGGTGCCGCTGGTGCCGGGGTCGGATGGAGCCGTGGAGGACATCGAGGCGGCGCGGGCGGTGGCGGACCGCATCGGCTATCCGGTGCTGGTGAAGGCGGCCGCCGGCGGCGGCGGGCGCGGGATGAAGGTGGCGCAGAGCGCCGACGGGCTGGAGGAGGCGTGGCGGCTGGCGCGCACCGAGGCACGGGCGGCGTTCGGCAACGATGTCGTCTATATCGAGAAGTATCTGGACAAGCCGCGGCACATCGAATTGCAGGTGCTGGCCGACGCGCATGGCGGCGTGGTGCATTTCGGCGAGCGCGACTGCTCGCTGCAGCGGCGGCACCAGAAGCTGCTGGAGGAAGCGGGCTCGCCGGCGCTGACGCCGGCCCAGCGCGATGCGATCGGGGAGACGGTGACCGGGGCGCTGAAGCGGCTTGGCTACCGCAACGCAGGGACGCTGGAGTTCCTGTACCAGGACGGGCAGTTCGCGTTCATCGAGATGAATACGCGGCTGCAGGTGGAGCATCCGGTGACGGAGATGGTCTGCGGCATCGACCTGGTTCGCGAGCAGATCAGGATCGCGGCGGGGCAGGCGCTGGGCTACGGGCAGGCGGATGTCGAATTTTCCGGCCACGCGATCGAGTGCCGGATCAATGCCGAGGACCCGGTGACGTTCATGCCGACGCCGGGGCGGGTGACGGCGTTCCACGCGCCGGGCGGGCTGGGGGTGCGGGTGGATTCGGCGCTGTATGCCGGCTACAGCGTGCCGCCGTTCTACGACAGCATGGTGGCGAAGCTGATCGTGCACGCGCCGACGCGGGCGCAGGCGATCGCGCGGCTCGGCCGGGCGCTGGCGGAGTTCGCGGTGGTGGGGATCAGCACGACGTTGCCGCTGCATCAGCGCATTGTCGAGGATCCCGAGTTCCAGGCGGGGGAGTATACGATCCACTGGCTGGAGCGGTTTGTGGCGCGGGGGTGAAGGAAGGTGTTCTTTTTTGAAAAAAAGAACCAAAAAACTTCTATTCGTTTAAGGCATGGCGGCGCCACCCGAAGGATAGCGGACAAAAGTCTTTTTGCTTCTTTTTCTTCAGAAAAAGAAGATTCTTAGTCTTGCGTATCCTCTACAGCCACCGCATCCAGTCCCGCGACGGCCAGTCCGTGCATGTGGACGAGCTGGTGGCGGCTTTCCGCGCCGAGGGCCACGAGGTGCTGGTGGTCGGCCCCAGCTTCTACGACCAGGCGAGCTTCGGCGGCGAGAGCCGGTTCGTCGACCGGGTGCGGCGGCTGCTGCCGGGGGCGGCGGGAGAGCTCGCGGAGCTGGCCTACAACGTGCCGGCGTACCGCCGGCTGGCGGCGGCGTGCCGGGAGTTCCGGCCTGACCTGATATATGAGCGGAACAATCTCTACTATCTGGCGGGGAGCTGGCTGCGGCGGCGGACGGGTATTCCGCTGTTCATGGAGGTGAACTCGCCGCTGGCGGAGGAGCGGACGCGGCACGGCAACCTGCGGCTGCGGGGGCTGGCGCATCGGCTCGAGGCCTGGGTGTGGCGCAGTGCGGACCGGGTGCTGCCGGTGACCGGGGTGCTGGGCGCGACGATCGCGGCGGCGGGGGTGGCGCCGGGGCGGATCAGCGTGGTTCCCAACGGCATCGTGCTCGAGCGGTTTCCGGCACCGGCGCCGCGGCCGGCGGGGGGGATGGTCAATCTCGGCTTCGTGGGCTTCGTGCGGGATTGGCACGGGCTGGACGCGGTGGTGCGGGCGCTGGCGGATCGGCCCAATGCGATGCTGACCGTGGTGGGCGACGGGCCGGTGCGCGGAGAGCTGGAGGCGCTGGCGGCCAGCCTGGGGATGGCGGCACGGCTGCGGTTCCTGGGGGTGATCCCGAACGACCGGGTGCCGGCGGAGGTGGCGCAGTTCGACATCGCGCTGCAGCCGAAGGTGAACGCCTACGCCTCGCCGCTCAAGATCTTCGACTACATGGCCGCGGGGCGGGCGATCGTGGCGCCGGACCAGCCGAACATTCGCGAGATCCTGGCCGACGGCGAGACGGCATTGCTGTTCGACCCCGAGGCCGAAGGGGCGATGTGGCGGGCGGTGGCCAGGCTGGTGGAGGACGCGGCGCTGCGGGCGCGGCTGGGAGCGGCGGCGCGGCGGGAACTGGAGCGGCGCGATTTCACCTGGCGCGGCAACGCGCGGCGGATCGTCGCCTTGCGGGAGGCGATGGGATGATCACGCGGGCGCAACTGGCGGCGCTGGATGCGGCGGATCCGCTGGCGGCCATGCGGGATCGGTTCGTGGTTCCCGAGGGCGTGGTCTACCTGGACGGCAACTCGCTGGGCGCGTTGCCGCGGGCGACGGCGGCGCGGGTGGCGGAGGTGATCGCGCAGGAGTGGGGCGAGGGGCTGATCCGCAGCTGGAACACGGCCGGCTGGATGGAGCTGCCGGCGCGCGTGGCGGGGAAGATCGGGCGGCTGGTCGGCGCGCCCGAAGGCACCGTGATGGTGGCGGACAGCACCTCGGTGAACCTTTTCAAGGTGCTGGGGGCGGCGCTGGCGGCACGGCCGGGGCGGCGGGTGATCCTGTCGGAGCGGGGGAACTTCCCGACCGACCTGTATATCGCCGAGGGGCTCGCGACGCTGCTGGCGCAGGGGCACCGGCTGAGGCTGGTCGAACCAGGCGAGCTCGCCGGCGCGATCGACGCCGACACGGCCGTGGTGATGGTGACGCATGTGAACTACCATACCGGGGCCATGCACGACATGGCGGGGCTGACGCGGGCAGCGCATGCGGCTGGTGCGCTGATGCTGTGGGACCTGGCGCATTCGGCCGGGGCGATGCCGGTGGACCTGGCCGGGTGCGACGCGGATTTCGCGGTGGGGTGCGGCTACAAGTTCCTCAACGGCGGTCCGGGTGCGCCGGCGTTCCTGTACGTGGCTGCACGGCTGCTGGACACGGTTCGGTTTCCGCTGACCGGCTGGCTCGGTCATGCGGCGCCGTTCGCGTTCGAGCCGGGCTACCGGCCGGCGCCGGGCATCCAGGCGGCGACGGTCGGCACGCCGCCGGTGCTCAGCCTCGCGGCGCTGGAGGTGGGGGTGGACATCGCGCTGGAGGCGCCGCTGGCGGCGGTGCGCGAGAAGTCCGTGGCGCAGAGCTCGCTGTTCGCCGGGCTGGTGGCGCAGGAATGCGGCGGCCATGGGCTGGTGCTGGCCTCGCCTGCCGACGCGGCGCGACGGGGAAGCCAGGTGTGCTTCGCGCATCCCGACGCCTATCCGATCATGCAGGCACTGATCGCGCGCGGGGTGATCGGGGATTTCCGGGCGCCCGACATCCTGCGCTTCGGCATCACGCCGCTGTATCTGCGCTACGCGGAGCTTTTCGAGGCGGTGCGGGTGCTGCGCGCGGTGCTGGACAGCGGGGAATGGCGGGAGGCGCGGTTCGCGGTGCGCAACCGGGTGACGTGAGGGGCCGGGTCGACTAGCGTCGGCGCCGCAGCGAAACAACGGAGACGACCGATGCGTACGTCCTTGCTCGCCTTGGGGCTCTGCGTTGCCGCCGGCCCGGCGCTGGCCGACGCGATCGACGGGAACTGGTGCCGGGAGAACGGGCAGCGGCTGTCGATCAGCGGGCCCAGCATCGTGACGCCGGGCGGCGCGCGGACGCAGGGCGACTACTCGCGCCACGCGTTCAGCTACGTGGTGCCGGCGGGGGAGCCGGGCGCCGGGAGCACGATCGAGATGCGGCTGCTGGGCGAGCACGACATGCAGTCGCGGACGGCAGCGACGCCGGCGCCGCTCGACTGGAAGCGCTGCGGGCCGGCGACGAGCTGACCGCGCATGTCGGTGATGGTGACGGGCGGGACGGGCTTCGTCGGGCTCAACATCGTCGAGGCGCTGCTGGCCCGCGGCGAGGACGTGGTGGTGGTGGGGCTGGACGACGTGCCCGCGCCCGCGGCTGCCGCCTTCGCCCGCCTGCCGGGACGGATGACGGCCATGCGCGCCGACGTGACCGATGCGGGCAGCCTGTCCGGGCTGATGCGCGCGCATGGGGTGGACCGGCTGTTCCCGTTCGCGGCCATCACCTCCGGCCCGGATCGCGAGGCGGAGATGCCGGAGCAGGTGGTGGCGGTGAACCTGGGCGGGTTCATCGGGCAGATGCGGGCGGCGCGGGAGGCGGGGGTGCGGCGGGTGATCGCGCCCTCCTCGGCGGCGGCGTATGGCGAGAGCTTCCACCGGCATGCGAAGCTGGACGAGGAGACGACGCCGCCGGTGCCGGCGGGCGTGTACGGGGTGACGAAATACGGGGTGGAGCGCAGCGCGCTGCGGCTCGGTGCGTTGTGGGGGATCGACGTGATCGCCGCGCGCATCAGCTCGGTGTTCGGGCCGTGGGAGCGGGATACCGGGCTGCGCGACACGCTGAGCACGCATTGGCACCTGGCGCACCTGGCCGCACAGGGCCGCGAGGCGGTGCTGCCGGCGGAAATTCCGGCCTACACCTGGGTCTATTCGCGCGATATCGCGTCAGGGTTGCTGCACCTGCTGGACATGGCCGACCCGCCGCAGCGCGTGTTCAACGTGTGCTCCGGCATGGCGTGGGGGCCGGTGGTGACGCGCTGGGCGGAGGCGCTGCGCGGGCTTCATCCGGGGTTCCGGTGGCGGCAATCGGCCGATCCGGCGGAGGTGAACGTGTTCCTGCCGGATGCGCGGCCGCGGGGGACGATGGACATCGCGCGGATCGCGGCGACCGGGTGGCGACCGCGATTCGGGCCGGATGCGGCCTATGCGGATTACGCGGCCTGGCTTGGGGGGCAGACGCGACGGCGGTGATGGGCCGCCGGAGGCCCTATGCTGCGCGTCTCAAAGCCAGCGATGCCGCGGCCGCCAGCCGAATGCAACGCGTGCGGTATCGGATTTGACCAGCGCGCCGCGCGGCGCGGCAAGCGGCGGGCCGCGCCAGGGCAGGCCGGGGAGCAGGCGGTTGGCGAGTTCCATCGACGCGGTGGGCGAGGCGACGTCGTCGGCAATGACCAGTGCCGTCAGGTGGCCGGGGTCGGGGCATCGCAGGGCGAGGTGGACGCATTCGGCAAGGTCGCGGACGTCCACCCAGGCGCCGTATTCCCAGAACGGGTGCCATTCGGCCTCGGGGGCGGCGGCGCGCCTGGTCAGCTCGGCGGCCTTGCGGTTGTCGTCGCTGACCCAGGGGGGGCGCAGGCAGATGGTGGCAATGCCGGTGTCGCGGGTGAAGCAGCGGCACATCTCCTCGCCGAGGCGCTTGGAGATGCCGTAGGCGGTGGTGGCGCGGGCGGGGTGGTCGTCGTCGATGGGGAGGTAGTCGGGCGCGCCGTTGCCGCTGAAGATGCCGAGCGCGTTGACGCTGGAGAAAGCGATGACCCGCCGCGCGCCGGCCGATCGGGCGGCGGCGAGCGCGTTCCAGGTGCCGGTGACGTTGACTGTCATGATGTCGTGCGGCTTGTCCCACGGGCGGCCGAGCAGGGCGGCGGCATGGACGACGGCGTCGCAGCCCTCGGCGGCGCGGGCCAGGGCCTCGGGGTCCAGGATATCCTGGCCCTCGGCGCGGTCGAAGCCGATGACATGGTCACCGGCTTCGCGCAGGCGTTCGGTGATGGCGCGGCCGATCAGGCCCTGGTTGCCGGTGACGAGAATCCGCATCCGGGGAAGATGCAGGGATTCCCGCCACCCGCAAGGGGTTACGCGTTCGGCCAGGGATTGAGGGGCTGGCCGTTGCCGCCGGCGGGATTTGCCGGCGGGCGGCGGTCGCGCTCGGCCATGAACTGGTCGAACTCGGCCTTGTCCTTGGCGCGGCGCAGGCGTTCCAGGAAGGCCTGGAATTCCTGCTGGTCCTGCTCCAGGCGCCGGAGCATCTCGGCGCGGTAGTCGTCGAAGGCGTGGTTGCCGCTGCTGGGGGGCTGGGTAGCCTGCTGGCGGTACTGGCGCCACTTGCCGGCGCAGGCCGGCCAGGCCGGGGCCTGCCCGCCATTGGCGTGCCAGCGATAGATCCATTTCATCGCGATGCCGACTCCGACCAGGGTGAGGATGATCGCGCCGATGCCGTGCAGGGCGAACATCGAGACGCCGATGACCGCGCCGATCACCAGCGGGGGGATCGGGCCGAACCAGGGAAGGCGTGCCGCTTCGGGCATTCAATTCTCCATTCGAGGGGCGGGATGTGAATGTAAATCACATTCACATTTATGGGCACGGAACGGACGGAGTCAAGAGCGGCTCAGGCCGGAAAGGTAGACGAGGAGGCCGGCTTCGAGCAGGTCTTCCGGCGGCATGGGCAGGACCCGGCCGGGGCCGGTGGCGTGGGCGAGGAACAGCGAGGCGATGCCGTGGGCCATGGACCAGATGTGGAGCGCCACCATGTGCGCCGGCGGGCGGCCCTGGGGGGGCATGGCGCCGACCGCGACCTCGGCGCCGCGGACCAGGATGGCGAAGGCGCGCTCGCTGGCACGCAGCAGGGCCGGGTCGGTGTCGGGCGGCAGGCCGCTCTCGAACATGGCGGCGTAGAGGGCGGGCTGGCGGCGGGCGAAGGACAGATAGGCGCGGCCGCAGCGGATCAGGGCGCGGGTGGGCTCCGGCCGGCCGCCATCCCAGGCGGCGAGAAGCTCGGATTCGAACTGCTCGAAGCCCTGGCGGGCGATTTCGGCCAGGAGGGCGCCGCGGTCGCGGAAGTGGCGGTAGGGGGCGGCGGGGCTGACGCCGACGGCGCGGGCCAGCTCCGCCAGCGAGAATCCCACGGGGCCGCGCTCGGCGATCAGCGCCAGGGCGGCCTCGATGAGGGCCTGGCGGAGATTGCCGTGATGATAGCCCTCCCGCCCCTCGGGGCGGCTGCTGCGTGACCAGGCCATGCCCCGATCATGCCGGGGCCGGGGCGGGAAGGCGAGACGCTTGCCGGGTGGCCGGCGGCACGGCAGAAGGCGGGAAACCTGGAGGACACGCCATGACCCCGCGCATGCGCCCGCCGTTCCGAGCCGACCATGTCGGCAGCCTGCTGCGCCCGCCCGCGTTGCGCGATGCGCGGGCCGACCACGCGGCGGGGAAGCTGGATGGCGCGGGGCTGCGCGCGATCGAGGACACCCATGTCGCGGCGGCGATCGCGAAACAGGAGGCGATCGGGCTGCGGGCGGCGACCGACGGCGAGTACCGGCGCGCGTTCTGGCACTATGATTTCGTGGCCCGGCTGCACGGGGCGGAGCTGTACGTGCCGGAGCAGAAGATCGAGTTCAAGGGCGGCGTGCTGCTGCCGTACCGGCTGCGGGTGACCGACCGGATCGCCTGGAAGACACCCGCCTTCATCGACGACTACAGATTCACCGCCGGGCAGGTGCGGGCCGCGGTGGCGAAGCAGACCATCCCATCGCCCAGCGTGCTGCATTTCCGCGGCGGCCGGGATTCGATCGACCGCGCGGTGTATCCCGATCTCGACCTGTTCTTCAGCGACCTGGGCAACGCCTATCACGACGCGGTGCAGGCCTTCGCCGCATCGGGGTGCCGCTACCTGCAGCTGGACGAGGTCAACATCGCCTATCTGTGCGACCCCGAGCAGATCGCGCAGCTGAAGGCGCGAGGCGACTACGTGGACGGGCTGCTGGACATCTACGCGTCGCTGATCAACCGGGCAATCGCGGGCCGGCCGGCGGACATGACGGTCTCGATGCATCTGTGCCGGGGCAATTTCCGTTCCACTTTCGTCGCCAGCGGCGGCTACGAGCCGGTGGCGGAGACGCTGTTCAACGCGATCGGCGTGGATGCCTATTTCATGGAATGGGACACCGACCGGGCCGGCGACTTCGCGCCGCTGCGCTTCGTTCCGAAGGGCGACAAGGTGGTGGTTCTGGGCCTGGTGACGAGCAAGTCCGGCGCGCTGGAGAGCAAGGACGAGCTGAAGCGGCGGATCGAGGCGGCGGCGCGCTACGTGCCGCTGGAGCAGCTGGCGCTGAGCCCGCAATGCGGGTTCGCGAGCACCGAGGAGGGCAACCTGCTGACCGAGGACGAGCAGTGGCGGAAGCTGGAACTGTGCGTGGCGGTGGCACGCGACGTGTGGGGCGGGGTGTAAGGCGTGGCACCCGCGCGCCAACCGCTCCGGCATGACGCATGCCGGAGCGGTTGAAAAGGCCGCGTCGGCGGCCGGGCGGCCGCCGTATCAGGTCGCAGTCGGGCCCACTCGCCTTCGGGATGGCATGCCATCCCGAAGGTGTTCGGGACCCTTCCGGTCAGCCGCGAGCCTTCGGCACCATCGGGGCCGGGGCCGGGGCGGGCGCCGGCGGGGCGGCCTGCACGGGCGCGGGCGCCGGCTTCGGCGGTTCGGAGCACGCTCCGAGCAGCGCCACGGGCGCGAGGACCGTGGCGATCGCCGCAGCGCGGAAAAGCCCGGCGCGAACGGCAGTGGAAAGGGTGAACATCCATTACTCCCCAGTTATTTGACGCGATGGCAGCGTAGAGTTTAAGGGCGAGCCTTGTCAAAGGGCTAAACCAGCGGTCTTGTCGGCCGGCGGGGGTCTTGGAATGCCATCTGAGGACATGCCGCGTTGCCGCGCGGGTCATATCGCGTCCGCGGCGTGGCCGATGCGGCTGGTCACGCTCGCGCTGTCCTGCGCCCTGGCGGCGTGCGCCACCGAGCCGCCGCCGCGCAGGGCCGCCGCCGACCTGCGGACGGGTATCGCCGTTTCGGCGGTGTCGCGCGATGCCAACACGGCGCTGGGCCCGCTTTTCGTCCGCGAGCAGGAACTGACAGCGGCCGGCCGTCGGCTGAACATGGGATTGCTGCGGCGCTTCTATGCCCGCCACGGGTTCGAGCCGGTGTGGACACACCGGGCGGCGAAGGCGGACGAACTGCTGGACGCGGTCGCGCGGGCGGGGGAGCACGGGCTCGATCCCGAGCTGTTTCATCTCGGCCTGCTGCGGCAGGCGGACGTGCTGACGCCGCTCGATCGCGAATTGTTGTTGTCGGATGCGTTCCTTTCCTATGCCGATGCGCTCGCCCGCGGTGCCGTGCCGGTGGAGCGCCGGGCCAGCGCCCTGGCCCTGGCGCCCGCGCCGGTGGACGTGGCGGCGGCGCTCGACGATGCGCTGGGGCGGGCCGATCCGGCGGCGGCGATCGAGGCGCTGGCGCCGGCCACGCCCACCTACCGGGCGCTGCGCCAGGCGCTGCTGAAGGATCGTGCCCGTGCTCGCGCCGGCGACCGGGGGGCGGCCAGCCGGGTGCGCACGATCGAGGTCAACCTGGAGCGGCAGCGCTGGCTGCCCGCCGCGCTGCCGGCCGACCGCGCCTGGGTGAACGTCGCCGACCAGCGGCTGGTGCTGTACCGCGCCGACCGCCCGGTTTTCACCACCCGCGTCGTGGTGGGGGAGGAGGCGGAGGACAAGCAGAGCCCCGAGTTCAGCACCACCATCGACGCCAGCTTCTACAACCCGCCCTGGGTGATCCCGAGCGACATCGTGACGGCCGAGATCCTGCCGGTGCTCCGGCGCGACCCGGGCTACCTGGCGCGCAACGACATGGTGATGCTGTCCAACGGCGACGTGGAGCAGAAGCCGGGGCCGAAGGCCGGGCTGGGCCTGATCATGTTCGACATGCCGAACCGCTTCGACGTCTACCTGCACGACACGCCGGACCGGCACATCTTCAACCTGACCAACCGCCGCATCAGCCATGGCTGCATCCGGGTGCAGAACCCGGTCGCCTTGGCCGCGCTCTTGATGGAGCAGCCGGTGGAGGAGATCGACCGGGGGATCAAGGTCGGCACCACCACGCGCAACGACCTGCCGGCGCCGGTGCCGGTGTTCGTGGTCTACCAGACCGCGTTCGTCGATGCCGAGGGCCGGCTGCAGTTCAGGCCGGATTTCTACCGCCGTGACGCGGCGATCTGGGAGAAGCTGCAGCCGCGGCAGAAGGCGCAGGAGCCGGCGGCGCGGGCCGGCACCCGCGTGCCGCCGACGCGGCGCCTGCGCTAGCCCCGCCGGGGGCCCGGCCCCTATCCGTGCATCATCAGCGGCATCGTTGCCGTATCGTAGTGGAACGGCGCGAGGTGCGCGGCGCTCAGCACCGTCGCCATGTCGCCCAGCACCATGCCGGCGGCGAAGGCGGACCCTGCGCCGGTGGAGGTGACGGCGAGCGACATCACAACGTTGACCGTTCCCGACATCGCCGCGAGGTTGCCAAGATCGAGCAGGTTGCCGCTGAAATAGTCCTGCGCATCGGCGGCGCTGGCGAAGCCGCGTCGATGACGGCGTTGCCGCCGACCTGGACGCTGAAGTGGACATCGCTGTGCTGTCGCCCGCGACCACCGCGGGGCTGAAGAGCCCCAGCCGCAGCGCGCCGGGCATGGCGACCTGCGAGAGATCGAGCTGCACGGTGGCCGAGGCGACGGAGGCTGCATCGTGCCGTCCGCGCCCTGGCTGTGGGCGGCGTCGAGCCCGGCGAGGGCGAAGACGCGGTTCGCGGTGGCGAACTGGCTCGCCAGCAGCGGGTGCCGCTGAGCGCGACGGCGGTCACCACCGCATCCGGCAGCGCATCGACCGAGGCGATGGATGGAAGGCCGATCTGGGGATGGCCGGGATGCCGCCATAGGCCGCGAAGGCCTCGGCCCCGGCCTGGCCGCCCACGGCGGCGGAGACGTTGGCGGTGGCCAGGCTGACCATGCCGGCCCGGGTGCTGCCGGCCTCGGCGAAGAGGGTGCCCGAGACGGCGTCGCCCGCGCCGATCGCCGCGGCGGCGCCGCCGGTGCCGAAGCCCGCGGCGGCATGGATGTCCAGCTGGATGCTGCCGGCGGCCACGACGAGCGCATGTGGTCGCTCGCCGCGCCGCCCGAGGCGCCGGAGCCGCCATTGGCGCTGACATGCGCGGTGGCATTGCCGGCGCCCGAGAGGTCGAGCGCGGCGGTGGCGCTGCTGCCGACTGGCGGGCACGAGGTTCACGCTGCCGGCGGCGCCGCCATTGGCGATCACCGCGGCCAGGAGTGGCCGTGGCGCGTGGCCGTTGCTGTCGTCTACCGTGAGGCTGGAGGTTGCGGCGCCGCCATTGCCCGCGCTGGCGCCGTTGCCGCCGGCGCCGCCGGTGGCTTCCTGCCGCAGGGCGACGCTGTCGGCCGCGGTGGCGCTGACGGCATCGGCCAGCACGCTGCCGGCGCCGTTGCCGCCGGCCGCGCCGTCCTGGCCGTCGCCGCCGGCGCCGCCGCGCTGCTCGACGCTGGCCGTCGCCTGGCTGGCGGCGTTGGCGGCTGCGGTGCTGTTGGCGGCTGCCCCGCCGTCGCCGCCGCGGTTGCCACTGCCGTGCGCGAGGCCGCCGGCACCGCCGGTGGCAATGGTCGATGCGGTGGCGCGCCGGCAGTGGAGGCGGCGCTGCTGGCGCCGTCGACCACGCCGCCAACCGCGCCGCCGCCGGTACGACGCCGTGCCACCCTGGCCGCCGCTGCCGATCGGAGGCACTGACCGTGCCGCCGGCGGTGCCGGCGACGCTGGCATGGCCATCGCCTCCGGCTGCGGCCTGGCCGGTGTCGGAATTGCCGCCGGTGCCGCGCCGGTGCCCTGGCTGCGCAGCGAAAGCGCGGCGTTGCTGCCGCCGGTCACGGCGAGGGGTGGCAAGTCCGGCGGCGCTGGCGCTGCCGGCCACGCCGCTGGTGCCGGCGCCGCCATTGCCCTCGAAGCCGGCGACTACCTGGCGTCGATGGCGAGCATCACGCCCGGATCGCTGAGGGCGAGGGTCGAGCTGCCCGCTGTGCCGGCCGCGCCGGCATGGCCTGCATCGCCGCCACCGCCATTGCCGCCGGTCGCCACCTGGCTGAGGCCGAAGCGGGACTGGGGCGAATAGCCGGAGACGACGTTGTCGAGGAAACGGCGGCGCCATTCGTGCCGGTGCCGCCATTGCCGCCCACGCCGATGGCGCTGGCATCGACGCCGAGGGTCCCGAGCACGGTGGCGATGGCGATGGCACCGACGGTCACGCCGCCGCCATCGCCGGCGCTGCCCGGGCCGGACGCATCGCCGCCATCGCCACCGGTGGCGACGGCGGTGGCGAGGGAGCCAGCGGTGCCGAGCGCGTCGGTGACCACCACCTTGGCGGTGGCCTGGGCGTTGCCGCCGCTGCCGCCACCTGCGCCATGGTCGCTGGCGCTGCCGTTGCCGCCGAGGGCCAGCACGGACACCGCGGCGGTGCCGACGGTCGCCACCATTCCATCGGCCGTGGCTGCCCCGCCGGCGGCGCCGGCACTGGCGGTGCCGTTGTCGCTCGGCAGGCCGCGCCCGCGGCGCCACCCAGGGCCTGGACGCTGGCGTCGATCGAGAGGCTGTGGACGGGTTTCAGCGAGTCGAGCGCGGTCATGGAGGAGGAGGCGTCGCCGCCCTTGCCGGCCGTGAGGCCGTTGGACGTGCTGCCGCCATTGCCGCCGGTGGCGGTCTGGCCGAGGGTGAGTGCGCCGCCGATGGTGGTGCCGCGGGCCGCGTCGAGCAGGCTGCTGGCGGCGCTGTCCCTGCCGGCAGCCGTTCGCGCCGTTGCCGCCATTGCCGCCGGTCTGGCTGGCGATTGCCACGGCGGACGTTCCGTCGGCGGTCGCGGTGGTGTTGGCCGCGATGCCGCCTGCGCCGCCGCGCTTGCCGCTGAACTGGCCGGTGCCGCCGTTGCCGCCGGTGGCTGTGGCTTGGGCGACGGCGGTGCCGGTGAGGTTGCTGGCGTAGGCGTGCGCTTCGGCGCTGCCGCCCCAGCCGCCATAGGAACCGACCCGGAGGCCGGGGACGCCGAAGCCCTGCAGGCCGCCCTCGCCGCCGTTGCCGCCCACCGCGGTCACCACGGATGCCGCGCCGGCGTCTCCGGCGGTGACGTTGGCGCCGGCCGCATAGGCCCTGCCGCCGCCGCCGCCGGAGCCGCCGCGGCCGGCGATGCCGGCAAAAGATGGGTCGATCCGTCCGCCGTCGCCGCCATTGCCGCCGTCGCCGCCGAGGACGCTGACCTCGAGCGCCGGATCGGCGTCGGTGCTGAACTGGATGCCGACCGATTCGCCGACCAGGCCACGGCTGCCCAGCAAGCCGTCGGTTGCGCCAGGAATCCCGGCCGCGCCTTTTGCGCCGGTTCTGCTCTGGATCACGGCTGATCTCCCCTGCGGATCGCTTGCGCCGGCGAGGACCGCCCTTCCGCCGCACGCGGGGGTTGTGTAGGGAATTGTAGGCTTGGGAAACGTTAAGACATGCCGTCAAAACGATCTTCACAGCTTCGTGAGCATACGGAGAAGTTCCGCGCCTTCACCGCCGGCCACGACCCGCAGGGCATGCTGGTCTCCCTTGCCATCTCCGGTTGAACCCGCGTTGCCATGGAGCGTGATGTGCTGACCTTCGATTTTCGCCTGCCGCCCGGACCCAGGGCCGTGGAGTACGCGCTTCTTGCCGAAGAGCTCGGGTATCGCGCGGTCTGGTGCCCCGAGATTCCCGCCTTCGGCCACGACATCTGGATCACGCTTGCCCGCATCGCCGAGCGTACGACGCGGCTGAAGTTCGGCCCGGCCGTGCTGATCCCGAGCTATCGCCATCCCATGGCGCAGGCCTCGGCGATCGCGACGGTGGAACATCTCGCGCCGGGGCGGCTGATGGTGGGGTTCGGCACCGGCTTCACCGGCCGGGCGGGGATGGGGCAGAAGCCGCTGACGCTGGCGGAGATGCGCACGCATATCGGGCAGGTGAAGGCGTTGCTGCGCGGGGATGTCGCCGACATCGATGGCGGGCTGGCGCAGATCCTCGCCTCCGACGGGTGGCTGCCGGAGCGGCCGGTCGAGGTGCCGATCTACATGGCGGGCCAGGGGCCGAAGGCGCGGGCGCTGGCGGCGGAGATTGCTGACGGGCTGATCTCGCTGGGGGCGCCGGCGCCGGGGTTCGCGACCTGCCTGGTCTCGGCCAACGGGACCGTGCTGGATGAGGGGGAGGATGTCGGCTCGCCGCGGGTGGCGGAGGCGGTGCGGCCGCTGATGGCGCTGCCCTATCACCGCAGCTACGCGTCCGACCCGGAGAGCGTGCGGGCATTGCCGGAGGGTGCGGCGTGGCTGGCGAGCGTGGAACGGGTGGACGCGGCGGTGCGGCATCTGTCGGTGCACCGGGGGCACAACACCGACGTCTCGAACGGGCATGACGCGCTGGTGGACGTGTCGGGGGCCCGTGAGCGGACCTTCACCGGGACGCGGGCGGAGTTGCGCGAGCGGCTGGCGCGGCTGGAAGCCGGCGGGGCGACGGGGGTGATCTTCGGGACCAGCGGGGCCGACGTGGCGCGGGAGCTGCGGGCCTATGCCGAGGTGGCCGGGATAAGGTGACCAGGCCTGAGGCTGGCCACGGCCGCCCCCTGGGTTGCCGGCGCTCGCCGCGCAGAACCGGGCCGGCCCTTGAAGGCGACATTTTGTGTTCTATGTATGACACATGACGCAGTTCGGCGCGCATGTGCGAGAATGCCGCGAGCGGCTGAGAACGGTCGATCGCCGCTTCTCGGTCAGGCAGGTGGCGCAGCGGGTCGAGGTCGAGCCGGCCTATCTGAGCAAGATCGAGCGCGGCGAGGTTCCGCCGCCCTCGGAGGCGATGACGTTGCGGCTTGCGAAGGAGCTGGGCGAGGACCCTGACGTGCTCCTGGCGCTGGCGGGCAAGATCTCGAGCGACCTCGCGGAGATCATCCGCAGGCGCCCGAAATTGTTCGCCGAGCTGATCCGCGAGCTGAGGACGGCGCCGGACACGGCGGTGCTGCGGCTGGTGCGCGAGGTGCGCGATGGCGATTGGTAGGAGACCGGGATGATCACGCTCGAAGGCGACCAGCTTGTCTTCCGCTTCCCTGATGTGCATGCCGAAGCGGTCTGCACGCTCGAGTTCCAGCGCACGCTGCGGATTCCCGACACCAGGGGCGAATGCCCGCTGCCGCCCGGGCTGGGGGCATTTCCGCTGCGCCATCTGGACGATTTCGCGTCGCGGCTGCCCGCGTCGTGGGCGGCGCGCGGCGGGGTGATCATGCCGATGCATCAGGCCGAGGCGATGTGGATCCGTTTCGGTGGCAGCGGCTGGTTCGGCCATGAGGGATATCCGTTCGCGGTGAAGGTCGCGACCGGGAAGATCAATGCGGTGACCGGCGAGGCCTGGGCCAGCCCGCTGAACGGCGATCCGCAGGACTATGTCGTGCTGCCCGAGCAGCGCTGGATCGACGGGTATTGTGTCGAAAGGGGCGTGATCCGCCAGTTCGTGGCGATGCCGCTGGGCGAGGGCTACTCGGCCGAGGAGCAGATCACCGGCGCGGCCGCGCATGGCGGGGTGCAGCTGGTGGTCATTCCGATGAAGCGGGCGCGCTACGAGGCGATGCTGGCCGCGCGCGCGGCGGCAGCCGCCGCCGCTGCCGCCGCGGCCGTTGCGCGCCGGAGGTTTGGGTCGCCCCCGATGCTGCGGGAAGCGTACATGGCGATGGACATGGGTCTGGCGCCGGGCGGGCGGATGCGGCAGCAGATCCACCACGATCCATGCCGGCCTCGATGCCTGGGATCAGCGAAATGCGCGCCGGTGCTTCGTGACGATCGCGAATGCGGGCGCGTGGCTGGCCATCACCGGCGAGCGCCCGCCTATCACGCCGCCGACGGCGCAGGACTACGCGCGGGAAGGGCTGCCCTGGTTCGACGACTACGACGCGGACGCGAAGGTGCTGGACGGCGCAAGCGGGCTGAGGGCGTTGCAGAGCGTGAGCGCGACCCGGCGCAAGAAGGGCCGCGCCGCTGCCCGACGACGACGAGATCGAGATCGGCCGCATCGTGCAACTGCGGTCGCATCGGAGAGGCGTGGTGCGGGAAATGGACCTCTAGCGGCGCGGCAGCCCGCCCGCCTTCAGTGGGCCTCGGCCCAATGCCTTCCGGAGCCGGTTTCGACGACAAGCGGGACGGACAGGGTGGCCGCCGCCTCCATGACACGCTTCGCCAGGCCCGCCATCGCGTCCACCTCGGCCTCCGGCGCCTCGAACAGCAATTCGTCGTGGACCTGGAGCAGCATGCGCGACCTGAGTCCGGCCGCCTGCATGGCGGCCGGCAGCTTCACCATCGCGCGCTTGATGATGTCGGCCGCGCCGCCCTGCAACGGGGCGTTGATCGCCTGGCGCTCGGCATAGGCGCGGCGGGCGGGGTTCTTGTCGGCGATCCCGGCGATCCAGATGCGCTTGCCGAAGGGGGTGGTGACGTAGCCGTTGATCCTTGCTTCCTCCTGGGCCGCGTTCATGTAGGCGCGGATGCCGGGGTAGCGGGCGAAGTAGGCGTCGATGTAGCCGCGGGCCTCGCCGGGGGCGATCTGGAGCTGGCGGGCCAGGCCGAAGGCGGAGATGCCGTAGATGATGCCGAAATTGATCGCCTTGGCGCGGCGGCGCGTCATCGGGTCCATCCCGGCCATCGGGATGCCGAACACTTCGCTGGCGGTGCGGGCGTGGATGTCCTCGCCGTTGGCGAAGCTTTCCTTCAGCGCCGGGATGTCGGCGACATGGGCGAGCAGACGGAGCTCGATCTGGGAGTAGTCGGCGCTGACCAGCCTGTGGCCCGGCTCGGCGATGAAGGCGCGGCGGATGCGGCTGCCTTCCTCGGTGCGGACGGGGATGTTCTGCAGGTTGGGGTCGGTGGAGGAGAGGCGGCCGGTGGAGGCGATGGCCATGGCGTAGCTGGTGTGGACGCGGCCGGTGTCGGGGTTGATCTGCTCGACCAGCGCGTCGGCGTAGGTCGATTTGAGCTTGGCGAGTTGGCGCCATTCGAGGATCTTGGCCGGCAGCGCCGCGCCCTGGTCGGCGAGGGTTTGCAGCACCGAGGCGTCGGTGCCCCAGGCGCCGGTCTTCATCCGCTTGCCGCCGGGGAGCTTCATGCGGTCGAAGAGGATTTCGCCGAGCTGCTTGGCGGAGCCGAGGTTGAAGGCCTCGCCGGCCAGGGCATGGGCCTCGGTTTCCATCACCGCCATGCGGCTTTCGAAATCCTTGGACATGGCGCGCAGGTCGTCGGCGTCCACCTTGATGCCGGCGCGCTCCATGTCGAGCAGGATGGGGATCAGGCGGCGATCCACCTGCTCGTACATGGCCAGCGCCTTCGCCTCGCGCAGGCGGGGGCGCAGCGTCTGCCACAGGCGCAGCGTGACGTCGGCATCCTCGGCGGCGTAGGCGGTGGCGTTGGCGAGCGGGACCTGGGCGAAGGAGAGGCGGCCCTTCCCGGTGCCGGTGACGCTGTCGTAGCTGATCGGGCTGTGGCCAAGATGGAGCGTGGACAGCTCGTCCATGCCGTGGCCGTGCTGGCCGGCTTCCATGGCGAAGGAGATCACCATCGAATCGTCGAGCGGCGCGGCCGGGGGCGCGCCGGCGCGGCCGAGGATGGCCAGGTCGTACTTGGCGTTCTGGAAGATCTTCAGCACCGAAGGGTCGCAGAGCAGTGGCGCGATCGCGGCGATGGCGTCCTCGGGCGTGACCTGCGCCTCCAGCCCCTGGTGGCGGACCGGGACGTAGCAGGCGCGGCCGGGCGCGGTGGCGAGCGAGAGGCCGACCAGGTTGGCGCGCATGGCATCGAGCCCGTCGGTCTCGGTGTCGAGCGCGACCAGGCCGGTGCGTGTGGCCTCGGCGACCCAGGCCTTCAGGGCGTCGATGGTGGTGACGCTCTCATAGGGACCGAAATCGCCGCTCGGAACCGGAGGCGGGGGGGCGGCCTCCGGGAAAAGCTGGCCCTGGGCGGCGCGGGCCGGCGCCGGCGCGGCGCCCTGGGTGGTGGGTGCGGGTGCGGGGGTGCCGTCTTCCAGGCCGAGGCGGGCGATGGTGGAGCGGAAGCCCTGGGCGCGGAGGACGGCGACGAGGGTGGCTGGGTCGGGGTCGCGAACGACCAGCTCCTCGAGCGGCATCGGGCGGGGGGCGTCGTCGCGCAGGATGACGAGCTGGCGGGAGATGCGTGCGGCCTCGGCATGCTCGATCAGCAGGTCGCGGCGCTTGCCGGGCTTCATGGCCGGCGCGGCGGCGAGAACGCCCTCGAGGTCGCCGAATTCGGCGATCAGCTGGGCCGCGGTCTTGGGGCCGATGCCGGGCACGCCGGGCACGTTGTCCACCGAATCGCCCATCAGCGCCTGCGCCTCGATCAGCTTCCCCGGCGGCACGCCGAACTTCTCCATCACCTCGGCGGGTCCGATCGGCTTCTGCTTGATCGGGTCCAGCATGTCCACGCCGGGCCGGATCAGCTGCATCAGGTCCTTGTCGGAGGAGACGATGGTGGCGCGGCCACCGGCCTCGGTGGCGCACAGGCAGTAGGAGGCGATGAGGTCGTCGGCCTCCCAGTCGGCGAGCTCGATGGCGGGCACGCCGAACGCGGCGGTGGCCTCGCGGACCAGGGCGAACTGGGGGATCAGCTCGGCCGGCGGCTCAGGGCGCTGGGCCTTGTATTTCTCGTAGAGCCGGTTGCGGAAGGTGAGCCGGCCGGCATCGAAAATGACCGCGAGGTGGGAACCGGCATGGTCCTTCAGGAGCTTCGCCAGCATGTTGGTGAAGCCGAACACCGCGTTGACGGGCGTGCCGTCGGGCCGGGTCATCGGCGGCAGGGCGTGGAAGGCGCGGAAGATGAAGCCCGATCCGTCGATCAGGATCAGATGGGGCGCGTTGGCACCCTCGACCCGCGCGTCCATCTCAGTGGGCGTCGTCGCCGGCGCCCGCGTTCAGCACGTAGAGGCGCGAGCAGTACGGGCACATCACCTCGTGGCCGGCGATGCGCAGGAACACGCGGGGATGGCCGAGCGCGCCGTCGCCGCCGTCGCAGGGCACGGTGCGCTCGTCGACATGGATGATCTCGGTGGGGGCGGGAGTGGTTTCGGGCATGGGGGGCTCGCGGGGTGAAAAGGGGCTGCCCGGGGGGGTCCGTGCCATGATAGCCATGCGTCCCGAGCTTTCAACCATGACCCGTGCCCCCGTGTCCCGCCGTACCGCGCTGTTCGGAACCGCCGCCCTGTTGGGAGGGTGCGTGACCGCGGCCGCACCGCCCGGCCCGCCTGTGCGAGTGCCGGCGTTGGACCAGCAGGGCTTCCTGCTGCGCGACGGGGCGCGCCTGCCGGTGCGGGCCTGGGTGCCGGAGGGACCGCCCGCGGCGGTGGTGCTGGCGCTGCACGGGTTCAACGACAGCCGCGATGCGTGGGAGATCCCGGCCCCTGCGTTCGCGGCGGCGGGACTTGCGGTCTATGCGCCCGACCAGCGCGGGTTCGGGGCGGCGCCGGGGCGGGGGCTCTGGCCGGGGGCGTCGGCGCTGGTGGACGACGCGGGCGACATGGTGACGGCACTCAGGGCCGAGCATCCCGGGCTGCCGCTCTATCTGATGGGCGAGAGCATGGGCGGCGCGGTGCTGATGTGCCTGGCGACGCGGGCGGGCGCGCCGAGAGTGGAAGGGTACCTGTTGCTGGCGCCGGCGGTATGGGGGCGGGCGCGGATGAACGTGTTCATGCGCGTGGGGCTGTGGGCGGCGGCGACGCTGGTGCCGGGGATGGAGGTGAGCCGGCCGCCGCCGGTGGTGAAGATCTACGCCAGCGACAATGCCGATGCGATCCGCCGGCTGTCGGGCAACCCGCTGACAATCCGCTCCACCCGGTTCGACACGCTGCGCGGGCTGGTGGACCTGATGGACGCGGCGCTGGATGCGGCGCCGGATTTCGCCGCCAACGGGCTGTTCCTCTATGGCGCGAAGGACGAGATCGTGCCGCCGCAGGCGACACGGGCGACCTGGTCGGCGCTGCACGGGGCGCGGCGGGGGCTTTATGCCAATGGCTGGCATCTGCTGATGCGCGATCTGGACCGGGCGCTGCCGATCGGCGACGCGGTGTCATGGATCCGCGATCCCGAGCGGCCGCTGCCATCGGGCGCGGAGGCACGGGCGGCAGCCTGGCTGGTGACGGGCTGAGGCAACGCTTTCATCGCTTGCGGTTTCGCGCTATGCAGCGTCCGAAGGACCCGTAGCTCAGCTGGATAGAGCGTTGCCCTCCGAAGGCAAAGGTCGCACGTTCGAATCGTGTCGGGTCCGCCAATCTCGGCTCTGCCGGCCGCCAGCTTGCCGCTGGTGCAGCGATGCTGGGCGACATCGTCGCCGCCCTGACCGATCCCGCGCACCCGCCGCCTAGCCCGGACCCTGCGGAAGGCGCATCCGCGGCCAGCACGTCAGCATGACCGGCTCACCCCCCGCCGCCGGGCGGCATGGCGGTCTGGGCGAGCAGGCGAAGCGTGCGCTGCGCGGCGGCGGCAAGAAAGCCGTCGCGGGCGGACAGAACGCCGAAGCGCCGGTCGAGGCGAAGCTCCGGGCAGCGGACCTCGTGCAGCGCGACCTCCGGCTCGCCCCCGAGGTCGCGGCGGGACACGAAGGTCAGCAGGTCGGTGCGCAGCAGCACGCGGCGCAGCAGCAGCACCGAGCTCACCTCCATCTGCACCATCGGCGGGGCCACGGCGTGCCGGGCGAAGGCGGCCTGCACCCAGAGCAGCGAGGTCATGGTCGGCAGCATCCAGCGCGCGCCCGCCAGCGCGCGGCACGTCACCTCGCGCCCGGCAAGCGGATGCCCTGGACGCGCGGCAACCACCATCTCGTCGGCGCAGAGCGGGGTGACCGCGAATTCGCCGGCGTCGTCCTCGAGCAGCGGGAGGATGGCGAAGTCGAGCTCGCCCTCGCGCAGCGCCCGGCGCAGCTCTTCGCCGAGGCCGACCCGCACCGTGAAAGTGAGGTCGGGCATCTGGGCCAGGATGCGCCCGAACGCCTGCGGCAGGAACCACTCGGCCATCGTCGGGCCGGTGCCGAGCCGCACATGGCCGGCCCGGCCGTCGGCCACCTCGGCGACCTCGCGCGCCGCCTCGGTCACGCCGCGCAGCAGCTTGCGGGCATGCGCCGCCAGCACTGTGCCGGCGGCGGTGAGGCGCAGGCCGCGGCCGTCGCGCTCGAACAGGCGGGTGTCGAGCGCGGCTTCCAGCCGGCGGATCGACTTGGTCAGCGCCGGCTGGGTGCGGGCCACGCGCTGGGCGGCGCGCTGCAGCTGCCCGAGC